>JAGHUT010000065.1 GCA_018064645.1 Candidatus Crickella merdequi
CCGGTGTGGTGGAATTGGCAGACGCGCGGGATTCAAAATCCCGTGGTAGAAATACCGTATGGGTTCGACCCCCATCACCGGCACCAATTGTATGTATGTAACGGGAGGAATCAAAATGAACGCAAATGTAATGAACATGCTCTTACTCGTATTCTTTATCGGTCTTATCTATTTTATGATGATCCGTCCTCAGAGAAAGAAGGACAAGGAAGATAAGGCAATGAGAGAGGCTCTTAATGTTGGTGACGAGGTTATGACAATCGGTGGCGTAATCGGAAAGATTACAAAGATCACTGAGAAGACTGTTGTAATCGCTACTGGTGACGGAAGAGTTAAGATTGAGTTTATCAAGACTGCTATTGCTTCTGTAACTAAGCAGAATGCTGAAGCTGCTAAGAAGGCTGCTGCTAAGAAGGCTGAGGAGGAGGCTGAGGTTAAGGCTCCTATCAGAGATAAGAAGGTAACTCCAAAGAAGCTTACAAAGAAGACTGAGGAAGCTGTTGAGGAGACTGAAGCAACAGAGTCAGACGCAGAGTAATTTAACAGATAATATACATTTGAGGCGACGCTAATGCGTCGCCTTTTTTGTTGAAATTTCAACGAAAATATTGTAGAATAGTATGAATTGTTATTTGATGTACTACTATGCAATTATCACAACTTTTAATAAGGGGTTAATACATGAAAAACAACAAGAGAAGCGTCGCTGGAGCCTTGATTCTACTGATTACAGTAGTAGCCTGGTATGTATCATTCTTTGGTATAGGCGACAAAGTTAACAACATGGCAGACCAGCTTAAGTATGGTCTTGATATCAATGGCGGAGTATATGTTCTTCTTGAGGCCGATACTGATGCCAAAGGTACCGACAAGACAAAAGTAATGGAACAGACAAAGACTGTCCTCGAGAAGAGAGTTAACGCTATGGGTGTTTCTGAGGCCAGTGTTTCCATAGAAGGTCAGGACAGAATCCGTGTGGAGATGCCTGGTGTCAAGGATGCTGAAGAAGCCATCAAACAGATTGGTAAGACTGCACAGCTCAGATTCCTGCTTGCTGATGGAACAGAAGTAATGACAGGCGACAATGTTAAGGATGCGAGCATAGCAACAGACTCTGACCACGGCGGATATAAGATTACAATGGACTTCACTTCAGAAGGCGCAGATCTTTTTGCTGCAGGAACAGAGAAAGCTGCATCAGGTACTGTTACACCAACTGTACTTGATGAGAACGGAACTCTTGTAGATTCAACTGCTATAGTTATCATGCTTGATGACGAAGTAGTATCTGCACCTACAGTATCTCAGAAGATTAACAGTACAAGCTGCGAGATTTTCAGAGGTTCAGGCGGTTTCAGTCAGGAGGAGGCTTCAAGCACATCAGCTCTTATCAGAGGAGGAGCACTTCCAGCTACACTTACTGAGATCAATTCATCTGTAGAGACAGCCACAATCGGAGCTGATGCACTTGTTAAGAGTGTAAAGGCTGGAGCAATCGGTCTCGTAATCGTAATGCTTATTATGGTTATTGTTTATGGCGTTCTTGGACTTGTTGCAGATATTGCACTTCTCCTTTACGTACAGCTCATACTCTGGTTAATGGCTTCATTTGGAACTGTTCTTACACTTCCTGGTATAGCCGGTATTATCCTGTCTATCGGTATGGCCGTAGATTCAAACGTAATTATTTTCACAAGAATAAGAGAAGAGATTACTAAAGGCAAGTCAGTAAGAGTAGCTGTAGACATGGGATTCCGTTCAGCGCTTTCCACAGTACTTGACTCACAGACAACTACACTCATTGCATCAATAGTTCTTTATCTCATCGGTACATCTTCAGTTAAAGGTTTCGCTCTTACACTGATGATAGGTACTGTATGCAGTATTGTAACAGCAGTATTTGTTACTCAGGTATTTGTTAATTTACTTGCTGACAGCAGAAAATTTGCAAACAATAAGAGCTTCGGAATGAACGAAGATGGCACTCCAAAGGTAGCATGGAAGGGTCATATCGGATTTGTTGCAAAGAGAAAGGTTCTTTACACAATCAGTATTGCAATCATGGTAATCGGTCTTGGATTCGGAATTATCAAGGGATTCAACTACGGTATTGATTTTACTGGCGGTACAATGATGCAGATTGAAATGGGTGAGAAGGTTGATATCGATGAAGTTAAGAATACTATCAGCGAATATGACCTCAATCCGACAATTGTATATGCAGGAGATGATAAGACCCAGGTTGTAATCAGAACAATCAAAGCTCTTAAATCTGATGAAAGATCACAGGTTGTAAAGACTCTTGATGATAAATACAATCTCAAGGATGATGCAGTTCTTGCTTCAGAAGAGTTTGGACCAACAGTAGGTAAAGACTTAAGACGAAACGCTGTTAAGTCAATTATCATAGCATCATTGTGCATGCTGGTTTATATCAGATTCAGATTCAGAACATGGAAGTATGGTCTTGCAGCTGTTTCCGGACTTATTCATGACGTACTTATCACACTGTCTCTTTATGCAATCTTCGGATTCACAATCAACAATCCGTTTATCGCAGGTATCCTGACAGTAGTTGGATATTCAATTAACGATACAATCGTAGTATTCGACAGAATAAGAGAGAATACTAAATTCTATAAGCGTAAGCAGAACGCTGAGCTGATTGATGATAGTGTTAACCAGACACTTTCAAGATCAATAATGACATCACTTACAACATTTGCAGTTATGCTGCCACTGTTCTTCCTGGTATCATCTGAGCTTAGACAGTTCCTGATCCCGCTGATGATCGGTGTATTTGTAGGTACTTATTCATCTATCTGCCTCTGCAGCCCGCTCTTCTACGAAATGACAAGAAAAGACAGTCTTTCAAAGTATGCTGAGCAGAAGGAAAAAGCTGACAGGGCAAGAAAGGGAAACAACGGTATAGTTAAATAATTTTATCAATAGTTACAGGAGAACGATTTGGGCACATTACATATCCTTACAACTGAACAATTTGTGAGCGATATCGTCGCAATTAATTCAAAGTATGATGATTCAATAATTATCAAGGCTTATGAGATTGCGAGAAATCTTCACGAGGGCCAGTTTAGAAAAAGCGGCGAGCCGTACATAATTCATCCGGTTGCTGTTGCCAAGATTCTAGCCGGATTTGGTGTGGATAACGAAACTGTTGTCGCAGGTCTTCTCCACGATGTAGTAGAAGATACGCCTTATACAAGAGAGCAGCTTGTTGATGATTTCGACGAGAGAATTGCTCTTCTTGTAGATGGTGTTACCAAGCTTGGTAATATCAAATATGACTCTAAAGAAGTTGCTCAGGCTGAGAACTTCCGAAAGATGTTTCTGGCCATGTCGAAGGACATAAGAGTACTCATAATCAAGCTCGCAGACAGACTGCACAATATGAGAACGCTTGAGTATATGCCTACCAACAAGAGAGAAGAGAAAGCACTTGAAACTCTTGAGATTTATGCTCCACTGGCTGGTCGTCTCGGTATTTACAGCATCAAATTCGAGCTTGAGGATCTGGCTCTTAAGTATCTTCATCCTCTTGAGTATAAGAATCTTTCCGATGCCGTTGCACAGAAGCAGGAGTCATATGAAGAGAATATCGGAACACTTATCGAATCAATCAGCCAGAGCCTTGATGAATCTGGTATCAAGCACGATGTCATGGGTCGTT
The DNA here is from genome assembly GCA_018064645.1 of Candidatus Crickella merdequi. GTDB lineage: Bacteria > Bacillota > Clostridia > Peptostreptococcales > Anaerovoracaceae > Crickella > Crickella merdequi. Next base: position 3,692 of record JAGHUT010000065.1, read on the forward strand.
CCAAGCATTTATACAGTATTTACCGTAAGATGGTAATTCAGAAGAAGGAGATTGATGAGATTTTTGATCTTCTTGCTGTAAGAGTGCTTGTTCAGAGCGTTAAGGACTGCTATGCGGTTCTTGGACTTGTGCATTCTAAATGGAAGCCTATCCCTGGTCGTTTCAAGGACTATATAGCAATGCCTAAGCCTAATATGTATCAGTCTCTTCATACAACAGTATTTGGAGATAACGGCGAACCTTTTGAAGTTCAGATCAGAACTTATGAGATGCATCGTATCGCTGAATACGGTATCGCCGCACACTGGAAGTACAAAGAAGGCAAGGTGAATAGCGGAGAAGAGGACAGCGAGCAGAAGCTTGCCTGGCTAAGACAGGCGCTTGAGTGGCAGAAGGAATCCGAAGACTCGGTTGAATTCCTTGAAACCATGAAGATGGATCTCTTCAACAATCAGGTATTCGTTTTCACACCTAGAGGAGATGTAGTCGAGCTTCCTGTTGATTCAACACCTTTAGATTTCGCGTTTAAGGTACACACTGATGTTGGAGTAAGATGCGTTGGTGCAAAGATCAATGGAAAGATTGTTCCAAAGGATTACACGCTTAACAACGGTGATATCGTAGAGATTATAACTTCTGCAAATTCCAGCGGACCAAGCACAGACTGGCTTCAGATAGTTAAGAGCTCACAGGCCAAGCATAAGATCAAGCAGTGGCTTCGTAAGGCAAATAAGGATGATGATGTAGACAGAGGCAAGTCAAATATTTCTAACTACATCAAGAAAAAAGGTCTTGATGCTTCACAGGTTGCGAAGAATGCCTACATTCTTAAAGCTGTAAAGGATCTTCGTTTTGACAATGTTAATGATCTTTATCTTCAGACCTCAAGAGGCGGAGCTATCGTTTCAAAGGTATGTCAGAAGCTTATAGACTATTACAACACTGATAATGAACTTAAAGAAAAGCAGGAAGAGATAAAGAAGCAGGAGTTTCAGAAGAAAGCTTCTGTCAACAGAGGTGCTGAAGGTTCAGATATCGGTATTGTTGTAAAGGGCGCTGATAATCTTCTTATAAGAAGAGCATCCTGCTGCAATCCTGTACCTGGAGATTTTATCGTCGGATATATATCAAAGGGCAAGGGTATCAATGTTCACAGAGAAGATTGTACTAACATGGTTAATCTCAACGAACAGGATAGAGGAAGACTCATTGATGTTTACTGGGATACACCTAAGTCAGGAACAACATATTTCGTAGACATATGTCTTGAAGGAACTGACAGAAAAGGCTTATTCAGCGATATATCTAAAGCATGTGACGATAATGATATTACACTTGCGGGCGTTAACATGAAACCTGTTGCTACAGGCGATGATGTTACCGTTGTAATAACTGTTTCAATTTCAGATATGCACCAGCTTCAGAGGTTAATGATCAGCCTCAGACAGGTTAACGGAATTGATAACGTTTACAGAGCTAAACCGATTTAAGGACGAATAATGAGTATTAAAGTATTTGTAACACCAAAAGGTTTTCTTAAAGAGAACACATATGTATTTATTGATGAGGCCACAGGTTATAAAGCAGTTGTTGACCCTGGATATTACGGACAGGATATTGCTGATGTAATAGGTGAGCCTGCAACACTTAAGTATATTATGCTGACACATTCCCACGGGGATCACATAATGGCTCTCCCTGATTACAGAGCTGCTTATCCCGATGCCAAGCTTGTTGCCGGTATCGAGGAGAAGATGCTCCTTGAAGATTCAAAGATGAACGGCTCTTCATCAATGAAAAAATCTGTTAGTGATTCAGCTGAGATTTACGCTGAAGACGGACAGGTAATAGAGCTTGGAGAGACTTCAATCAGGTGTATTCATACACCTGGACATACAATTGGTGGAATGTGCTATCTGGCTGATGGAACGCTGTTCTCAGGCGACACTCTGTTTTATGCAAGCGTTGGAGCGACCCACTTTCCAACAGGAGACTGGGAAATGCTCAAGGCTTCCATTTATACTAAATTGTTTAAACTTCCGGATTCGACAGTTGTTCTTTCGGGACACGGTCCTGAGACAAGTATAGGATTCGAAAAGAAAAATAATCCTTATGTATAGATTTTATTTAAATAAAGTAAATAACGACTATCATTATGCGGAGCTTTGCAGAGTCTTCCTTTCAGAGGATGAATTTGAAACTATCGGAATAGATTTTCATAACCATACAGATATACCGCTTTCTTCTAAAAGCTATATTGTTAATGCCTCAGGAAGTGAAGACAGAAATGTTATTAAGCTGGAACTTCTTCGTTTGCTCGAGACACTCACAGGAAGGTCAAATGACTGGGGCACAATGACAGGGGTAAGACCATTGAAGCTTGCCTTTGATACTCTTAACAAGGTAGGAAGCATCCAGGAAATGGGAAATAGTCTTAGTGAAGTTTATGGACTTGCAGATGACAAGATTAATCTTCTTAAGGAGCTTATTCAGTATCAGACATGTCATGTAACACAGGATGCAAGCGGCAAGGTTGGAATTTACATCGGAATTCCTTTCTGTCCTACAAGGTGTGCATACTGTGCTTTTGCATCTAATGTTGCTAAAGATCAGGATATTGAATTATATCTTACAAATCTTCTCAAGGAAATTTCCTATATGGGCGATCTTATGAAGGCTCATAATGAGGTAATAGAAAGCATTTATATTGGAGGAGGTACTCCAACAACATTAAACGAGAAGCAGCTTGACAGACTTATAAACTCCATCGAGCAAAGTTTTGCCATTGAACCTGCCAATATTGAATTTACTGTTGAGGCAGGAAGACCTGACACAATTACAGCTGCAAAACTTGAAGTTCTAAAGAATCATGGAATTTCAAGAATCAGTATCAATCCTCAGACAATGAAGGATGAGACACTGGAATTAATCGGACGACGTCATTCAGCAGAAGATATTGTCAAAGGTTACGAACTGGCTTCAAAGTATGATTTCGATGTGATAAATGCAGACCTTATTGCAGGACTGCAGGGCGAGACTCTTGAAGATTTCAAGGACAGCCTTAACAAAGTAATCAAACTTGGAGCAAACAACATCACTGTACATACACTTTCTGTTAAGAAAGGGTCGCGTCTCATTGAAGAAGATCCTGATTTTTACAGAAAGAATGAAGAACGAGTAATAGCAATGGTTGTGGAAGCACGAAAAGTCCTCAGAGAGAATGGATTTTACCCGTATTACATGTACAGACAGAAGCACCAGATTGGTGCACTTGAGAACATTGGATACTGTAGAGAAGGCAAGCATTCACTCTATAATATAAGAATTATGGAAGAGAAACAGACAATTGTCGGTCTTGGAGCTGGGGCTATCGGCAAGGTTTATTTCCCTGACGAAGACAGGCTTGAACGCGTTCCGAATGTTTCAAATTACCAGGTATATAACGAGCGTTTCCACGAGATGCTCGAAAGAAAGAATAAATATTACGGAGGATAGGATGGCAATTAAGGCACCTAAGGGAACTAAAGATGTACTGCCTAATGAGTCATACAAATGGCGTTACATCGAGAATGAATGGGCAAAGATTTGTTCTGAATACGGATTTGAAGAGATGCGTACACCTACTTTTGAAGCTACCGAGCTTTTCAACAGAGGTATCGGTGACACTACTGATGTAGTACAGAAGGAGATGTACACTTTTGAGGATCTGGGACACAGAAGCATTACACTGAAGCCTGAGGGAACATCACCAGCAGTTAGAGCTTTTATCGAGAGCAACCAGTATGCTGAGACTCAGCCAAGCAAGTATTATTATAATACTCCTTGCTTCAGATATGAGAAGCCACAGGCTGGACGACTTAGAGAGTTCCACCAGTTCGGAATTGAGAATTTCGGTACTTCAGATATGCTTGCAGATGCAGAAGTTATCGCACTGGCTGCTGACTTTCTTGAAAGAATGGGAATCGATGATATCGAACTACATATTTCAAGTGTTGGCTGCAGAGAATGCAGACCTCTACATAGAAAAGCCCTTCAGGATTTTCTGATGCCTAAATATGATGAGCTTTGCGACACATGCAAGGGCAGATTTGATAAGAATCCAATGAGAATTCTGGACTGCAAATCTCCAGTATGTAAAGAACTGGTGCAGGGCGCACCTATGGTTCTTGATTATCTTTGCGATGATTGCAAGAAGGCTCTTGAAGATCTTAAGTCACACCTTGATGCAATGGAAATTAAGTACATTGTAGATCCTTCAATCGTAAGAGGTCTTGATTACTACACAAAGACAGCGTTTGAGTTCATCACAACTAAGATTGGTGCACAGGGAACTGTATGTGGAGGTGGAAGATACGATCACCTTATCGAAGAAGTAGGCGGTCCTGATATGCCGGGTGTAGGCTTCGGTCTTGGTAAGGAAAGACTTCTTATGCTCATGGAAGCATCCGGTGCTGATTTTGGCGGTAAGGAAACACCTGAGCTCTTTGTTGCATGGGTAGGCGATGAGGCTTTAAGCTACAGCCTCGCTCTTGTATACAGCCTTAGAAAACAAGGCGTTAGAGTAATTATTGATACTAAGGCAAGAAACCTTAAAGGTCAGCTTAAATATGCAAATAAGCTTGGCGCAGCTTATACAGTTGTTATTGGTGAAGATGAGATTTCAACTGGAGAGCTTACACTTAAGAACATGAATACTTCTGAGCAGACTAAGACTGCAAGAGAAGATTTAATTAAAACAATTCGCGGATAGAGCAGGAGGGTATTAATGTCAACTCTTTTAAAAAGAACTCACATGTGCGGTGAGCTTCGCCTTGAAGATGCAGGTAAAGAAGTAGTACTCAACGGCTGGGTTGCCAAAGCCAGAAGTCTTGGAAGCCTTGTGTTTGTTGATATCAGAGATAAGAGCGGTATTACTCAGATTACTTTCAACGAGGATCTTGGTGATGAGATTCTTGATAAAGCAAAGTCACTCAGAAGTGAGTATGTAATTGGAATCAAGGGTGTTGTTCAGGAGAGATCAGCTAAGAACAACAAGATTGATACTGGAGATATCGAGGTTTTTGCTACAGACCTTGAGATTTACTCAGAGGCGCTTACACCACCTATTTATATTAAGGATGATGATAATGTTGATGATCTTCTGAGACTTAAGTACAGATATCTCGATCTTCGTAAGAATAAGATGCAGAGAAATCTCACTGTACGTCACAAAATTGCAAAGATTGCAAGAGATTATTTTGATGATAATGGTTTTACAGAGATTGAAACTCCTATTCTCATCAAGTCAACACCAGAGGGTGCTAGAGACTACATCGTACCTAGCCGTGTAAAAAATGGCTCATTCTACGCACTTCCTCAGTCACCTCAGCTCTTCAAGCAGCTTCTGATGGTATCGGGATGTGACAGATACTTCCAGATTGCAAAATGCTTTAGAGACGAGGACCTCAGAGCTGACAGACAGCCTGAGTTTACACAGATTGACCTTGAGATGTCATTTGCTGATGAAGATACAGTTATCGAGATTCAGGAAGGCTTCCTCAAGAGAATCATGAAAGAAATCAAAGGAATCGATATCGAAACTCCATTCCCAAGACTTACATATGCTGAGGCTATGGAGAGATACGGATCCGATAAGCCTGACACAAGATTCGGAATAGAACTCGTTAAGCTAAACGATGTTTTTGCAGATTGCAGCTTCGAAGTATTCACTAAGGCCCTTGCTGAAGGTGGCGACATAAGAGGCATCTGCGTCCCTGGTGCAGCTTCAGAGTTTGCAAGAAAGAAGATTGACAAGCTCGTAGATGAGTGCAAGCACTATGGTGCTAAAGGTCTTGTTTGGATTAAGTACGAAGAGGACGAGATTAAGTCTTCAGTATCAAAGTTCTTCAATCAGGAAGAGCTCAAGGTAGTCCTTGAGAAGTTTGATGCTAAGGTTGGAGATATCGTATTCATCTGCAGCGACAAGCCTAAGGTTGTATTCGATACACTTGGATTCCTCAGAAGAAGAATCGCAGGACAGCTTGGAATGCTTGACGATGAGCAGTTCAATTTCCTCTGGGTTGTAGACTTCCCAATGTTTGAGGCTGATGATGAAGGCAATATCAAGGCTATGCACCATCCATTCACACAGCCTAAGCTGGATGAGCTCTATAAGCTTGATGAGGGAGATATTCTCGGACTTAATGCTAATGCTTACGACATCGTTCTTAACGGCGTGGAGCTTGGCGGTGGTTCAGTAAGAATTCACGACAGACAGCTCCAGGCTAAAATGTTCGAGGTTCTTGGACTTACAGAGGACGAGTGCCAGGAGAAGTTCGGATTCCTTATTGAGGCGTTCAAGTATGGTGCACCACCACATGCAGGACTTGCTTATGGACTTGACAGACTCGTAATGCTCCTTCTTGGCGAAAAGAGCATCAGAGAAGTAATTGCTTTCCCTAAGAACGCAAATGCTGAGTGTCCAGTATGCGAGGCTCCGGCTCCAGTTGAGGCAGAACAGCTTGAAGAGCTTGGAATCGAAATATCAGACCATGAATAATTCATCTGGCAAAAAAGAAATGCGTTACGCTATATTTGGAGGTTCTTTCGATCCTGTTCACATTGGGCACCTGAAACTGGCTATGGCTGCAGTGGAACAGATGGATATAGATAAACTTTTTCTGATGCCCAACTACATTTCTCCTTTCAAACAGGATTCAAAAGTAACAGCAACAGAAGACAGAGTAGCTATGGCTGAGCTTCTTCTGCCGTATAACGAAGCTTTTGTAGTATCTACTTATGAAGTTGATAGAAGCGGACCATCGTATACAAGTGAGACGCTATCCCATTTCAGAGAGATTCTTGATGGAGAATTGTATTTCGTTCTTGGGTTTGATTCAGTTCTGACAATTGACAAATGGCATTGCGCCGAAGAACTGATGGAATATCCAATGATTACTGGAAGAAGACCTGGAACAGAAGATGCGGAAGGTCTTGCGAAGATCGAAGAGCTCAACCATAAATATGGTGCTGACATTACTGTTCTCACAATTGAACCCTTTGATGCTTCTTCAACAGAAATTCGACAAAGAGTAAGAGAGGGCAAAAGCACAGAGGGGCTTCTTTTACCGGAAGTAAGGAAATATATAGATGACCATTCTTTGTACAGATAGAGATAAACTTGAGATTTTTCTTAAAAGTAATCTCAAAGAAAAACGCTATATTCACAGTCTTGGAGTAGAGACCATGGCTGTAAAGCTGGCTAAACTTCATGGAGCAGATGTTGAAAAAGCAGCTTTTGCAGGAAGATATCATGATTTAGCCAAATGTATGACAGAGGAAGAACTGAACAGAATAATAAGATTGTACGGCATATCTGATGAGTATATGAACAATCAGGCCTTATCTCATTCTAAAGTTGCTGAAGCTCTTCTGAGATACGAATTTGGCGTTACTGATGAAGATACCCTTGCTGCGGTGTCAGGTCACACCACAGGAAGGAGAGGAATGTCTCTTCTTGAAGAGATTATATATGTTGCAGATGCTATTGAAGATAACAGATCCTATAAAGAACTTAAGACTCTTCAAAAGCAGGCAGAGACAGACCTTGATGGTGCATGCTTATTTATCATGGACTACACAATTGACCTGATTAACAGTAAAGGAAGAAGCTTGGACAGAGATACAAGCGAAGCAAGGGATTACATATCCGAAAGGATAGCAAGGAGTACAAATGACAAGTAGAGAAATGGCACTTGAAATCGCAAAGGCACTCAGTGACAAGAAGGCAAGAGATATTACACTTATCAATATCTCTGAGAAGTCGTCTTTCGCCGATTACTTTGTAAATGCAACTGCAGGTAACGAAAGACAGCTTGGAACTCTGGCAAATGAAGCTGAGGACAAGATGGCAGAGATGGGGTTCATACCTAAGAACTCAGAAGGAAGACCTGAGACTGGCTGGATTCTAGTTGACTGCGGAGATGTTATCGTCAATATTTTCACCCAGGAAGTAAGAGAACGTTACAGTCTCGACAAAATCTGGAGTGATTGCGAAATAGAAAACGTAGAATAATAAAGGGTAATCAATCGGAAAAGGAGATATATCAATGAACGAAAGATATGAATTTCAGGAAATCGAACAGAAATGGCAGAAGATTTGGGCTGAAGAGCAGGCTTTCAAGACAGTAGAAGATTATGATAAGGAGAAGTATTACACTCTTGAAATGTTCCCTTATCCATCAGGAAAGCTTCATATGGGTCACGTAAGAAACTACTCAATCGGAGATGTAGTTGCAAGATTCAAGAAGATGGCTGGATATAATGTAATTCACCCAATGGGTTGGGATTCATTTGGTCTTCCTGCAGAGAACGCTGCTATCAAGAATGGTATTCACCCTGCAATCTGGACAGATTCAAATATTCAGGATATGCATGACCAGCTCAACGGACTCGGTTTCAGTTATGACTGGGACAGAGAAGTTGCTACATGCAAGCCTGACTATTATAAGTGGATGCAGTGGCTCTTCATTGAGCTTTACAAGAAGGGTCTGGCTTACAAAAAGGAGAACCCGGTTAACTGGTGCCCAAGCTGTGCAACTGTACTTGCTAACGAGCAGGTTGTTGATGGTGCGTGCGAGAGATGTAAGACTCCTGTAACAAAGAAGAACCTTTCACCGTGGTACTTCAAGATTACAGCTTATGCTGACAGACTCCTCGCGAACCTTGATAAGCTTCCAGGATGGCCAGACAAAGTTAAAACAATGCAGCGCAACTGGATTGGACGTTCAGAGGGTGCTGAAGTAGTATTCGGAATCGACGGTTATGATAATGATCTCGTTGTATATACAACTCGTTGCGATACACTCTTCGGTGTTACTTATATGGTACTTGCTCCAGAGCATCCATATGTAAAAGACCTTACAGAGGGCACAGAGTACGAAGCTGCTGTAAATGCTTACATTCAGGAGTGTGCTGCTAAGTCAGAGATTGAGCGTACATCACTGACTAAGGACAAGACTGGTGTATTCATCGGTAAGTATGCTATCAACCCTGTTAACGGAAACAAGATTCCTATCTTCATCTCAGACTATGTACTCATGGATTATGGTACTGGTGCTATCATGGCTGTACCTGCTCATGACCAGAGAGACTTTGAATTTGCTAAGGCGTTTGACCTTGAGATTATTCCTGTAGTTGACGTTGAGGATCCAGAAGTTGACCTCAACAACCTTACAGAGGCTGCTGTTGCAACAGGTACTATGATCAACTCTGGTCAGTTCAACGGAATGAACAACAAGGACGCTATCAAGGCAATGATCCAGTTCCTTGAGGAAGAGGGCAAGGGTAAAGCTACTGTTAACTACAAGCTCAGAGACTGGCTCATCAGCCGTCAGAGATACTGGGGATGCCCAATCCCAATGCTTAACTGCGAGAAGTGCGGATGGGTTCCAGAGAAAGAAGAGAATCTTCCAATTCTCCTCCCAACAGATGTTGAGTTCACAGGAAAGGGTGCTTCACCACTTACAACATCAAAGACTTTCGGAACAGGCGTATGTCCTGTATGCGGTGGCAAAGCTGAGAGAGAGTACGATACAATGGATACATTCCTTGATTCATCATGGTACTTCCTCAGATACTGCGATGCTAAGAACGATGAGAAGGCTTTCGACAAGAAGAAGGTTGACTACTGGATGGGTCAGGAAGGTGTTGACCAGTACATCGGTGGTGTAGAGCACGCTATTCTCCACCTTCTTTACTCAAGATTCTTCCAGATGGTTCTCCATGATCTGGGACTCGTTGAGGCAGAGGAGCCATTTAAGAACCTGCTTACACAGGGTATGGTAATCAAGGGATACACAGATGCAGATGGCAACTATGTTAAGGCTAAGATGAGTAAGTCACTTGGTAACGTAGTAAGCCCAGCTGAAATCCAGGAAAAGTACGGTGCTGATACAGCAAGACTCTTCATCCTCTTCGCAGCTCCACCTGAGAAGGAGCTCGACTGGTCAGATGAAGGAGTAGAAGGAAGCTTCAGATTCCTTTGCAGAGTATATAGACTCGTTCATGAATACATTACAAAGATCAAGGGCGATCAGACCCCATCAGCTGCAATCGAAATCAAGACAGCAGATGACAAGCAGCTCAATTTCGTTCTTAATTCAACAATTAAGAAGGTTACTGAGGATGCAGGCGGAAGATTCAACTTCAATACAGCTATCAGTTCAATTATGGAGCTGGTTAACGAGCTTTACAGATACAAGGCTTCAGCAGAGATGAACCTTCCACTGTTCAACGAAGCTATCAACAAGATGGTTATCGTTCTGAATCCATTTGTTCCTCATATCACTGAGGAGCTGTGGAGCTGCCTTGGCCATGATGACAGACTCTATAGCGCTGAGTGGCCTAAGTACGATGAGGCAGCACTTGTTAAGGATGAGGTTGAAGTAATCGTTCAGATTAACGGAAAACTCAAGGATAAGCTTATCCTTCCAAATAACACAAGCAAGGAGGTGGTTGAAGAGACTGCTAGGGAGCTTGATAAGGTTAAGGAAGCAATCGATGGAATGAATATTGTTAAGGTTATCGTAGTTCCTAACAAGATTATCAACTTCGTAGTTAAGTAGTCTTACTGATTTATGTCAAACTACAACAGAAAACCAAAGAATTCCGGTGTTAAAAGAGGCAAGAGCAGTTATTATTTTACCGACAATGAATCCTTCAAGATTATTCCTCTTGGTGGAATGAAAGAAATCGGCAAGAATTGTACAGTAATAGAATGCAGGAACGAAATCCTTATTATCGATTGCGGATTCTGCTTCCCGGATGACGAAATGTTCGGTATTGATGTCGTCATCCCGGACTTCTCTTACCTCAGAGAGAACGCCGAAAAAATTAAGGGTCTTATTGTCACACATGGACACGAAGACCATATCGGAGGAATTCCTTACCTGCTTAAGGAGTTCAACATTCCGATTTATGCGGCCCCACTTTCAATGGGCCTTATAGGCGGCAAGCTTGGTGAGCACGGCCTTACAGCCGAAACTCACATTATAGAAGCAGGACAGATTTTCAATGTAGGTAATTTCAAGATTGAGGCGATACAGATTAACCACAGCATCGCCGATGCAATGGCTTTTTCTGTAAAGTGTGCCGGTGGACATATTGTTCACACAGGAGATTTCAAGATTGATTATTATCCACTTGATGGCAAGGTTATTGACCTTAACAGATTCTCACAACTGGGAAGCGAAGGTGTAGATGTACTCATCTCAGATAGTACAAACGTCCTGAGAGAAGGTTATACTCCTTCAGAAAGAATAGTAGCTGATTCAATCAACAAAATTTTTGATTCTACAAACCAGAGAATAATAATAGCAACATTCGCATCTAACATTCACAGAATCAAATATTTTATGGAAGCTGCTGTAAATCATGGCAGAAGAATTGCCATTTCAGGTAGATCAATGGAGAACGTTGTAGCTCTTGCAAACGATCTTGGGTATCTCAAAGGTATTCCTGAGTCAGCTTTTGTAGATATAAAGAGCATCAACAATATTCCTGACAGCAACCTGACTATTATTACAACAGGCAGCCAGGGTGAGCCAATGTCGGCACTTACAAGAATGGCCAACGATTCTCACAGAGCAGTTAAACTTAAGAAGGACGATGTTGTTGTTTTCTCATCATCACCTATACCAGGCAACGAGAAGACAGTCACTAATGTAGTTAACAAACTGTATGAGAAGCACGTAGATGTAGTTCTTTCCGACACAATGGACGTCCATGTTTCGGGACACGCTTGCAGAGAAGAGCTTAGACTCATTCACACCCTTATAAGACCAAGGGTATTTATTCCTGCACACGGCGAATACAGGCACCTGATTGAACATGCAAGACTCGCTAAATCTCTTGGCATGAGCAAGAAAAATATTTTTGTTATCAGTAACGGTGACCTTATAGAGTATCGTAACGGCAAGGCGCAGGTTACTACTGAATTCACATCAGGCGAGGATGTAATGGTAGACGGTTACGGTGTCGGAGATATTGGAAGTGCTGTTCTTAAAGACCGTAAACAGCTGTCACAGTCTGGACTGATCATTATTGCAGTGGCTATAGATGAAGCAACAGGTTCCCTTATTGCGGAGCCGGAACTTACAACAAGAGGTTTTATCTATGTTAAAGACAACATGGATTTAATCGATGAAGCAACTGCAGTTGTGTACAATACAATCGGAGAATGGCTTGAAAGAGGCAAGAAAGATTTCCCTGCATTGCGAAATGCTCTCAAAGATGATATGCGCAGTTATATCTATAAGAGAACTAAGCGAAATCCAATGATTCTTCCAACAATTCTCAGAGTATAAGAGAGGTGATTATATGAACGTTTATGATGAAGCTCATAATCTTGCTAAGGCAGTCAAAGAAAGCAACGAGTACAAGGAGTACATGAGACTTAGAGAAGAGACTGCTAAGGATGAAATGCTTTCAAAGATGCTTAAGGACCTTCAGGAGCTGCAGGTTGCAATTCAGACTGCACAGATTACAGGTCAGACTATTGATGAATCACAGATGAGTCAGTTCCAGTCAGTATATGCTATGCTTGCAGCAAAACCACTTGCCGCTGAGTATATGCAGGCAGAGGTAAGATTCTCCATGATGGTCAAGGATGTATTTGATATCCTGGGTGATGCAATCAATATTACACGTTAGTCTATAATTTAATTTTTATATAAAAGAGAGGTATACAAATGATTTATGCATGTGATTTCAGAAAAGGCGTAACTATCGAGATGAACGGCG
>JAGHUT010000006.1 GCA_018064645.1 Candidatus Crickella merdequi
CCGATTATCACTGCCTGGAACAAGAGCGATCTCGTTGAAGAAAAACCGGCCTTTAAGGATTTCCATGCAGATGCAAGTGTGGAAATTTCCGCTAAGACCGGTGAAGGTATTGATGAACTATATGATGCAATTGCGCAGGTCCTTTCTGATATGCATAAGTATGTTGATATGGTCATCGGATATAATGACCAGGCAAAGCTTGCACAAATCAGGAAGTACGGTCAGCTTCTCGAGGAGAAGTATGAAGGAGATGGAATACACATCAAAGCATATGTACCGAAGTCACTGGGACTGTAGGTACTATTCAAAAGTTACATAGACGTCTTCTGCTTCAGTGGTTCTCTCATTTGTATTTTGGAACTCGATATCTAATCCTTCATAGTCTCCCTTAAGTGCTGCGTAGAGGTTTGCATTTGTCTGACAGATGTAAGGGTTAACATAGAAAATTGCAAGAATTCCAAAAGTGAATGCCGAAAGAATTATCCATCCGATGAATGACAGATCAAGAACAAAAGCCTTCCACTTGTTACCTGACATCATGATTTTGGACAGAGAGAATGCTTCTTTTGAGCTAATGCCAGGATTATCCTGGAGAATATAAGGAATCATTCTGTACTCATATGATTTGATAATTCCAGGGATAATAAGGAGAAGCGTCCAGCCGATGAGCTTGATGTCGCGGAAGAATGATATCTTTACAATGTTCAGATAATTCTTGCTGAAAGCAAATCCAAGGTGGTTCAGACTTGCGTTCTCCTTGTCGTTCTTGTAGAAGAATCTCTGAATACCTACTGTCAGTGGATTGAATAGAAAAATTCCAAGCAGTGAGCCGAATATTAAAGCTATAGTAACAATTATTCCAATTACAAAGAGTGTAACTGCAGCTGCACCCGTATAGTAGCTATCATTATAATCTACAGATGTAAAGGTCGGCTCTGTTAAGACCTCAGGTGATACAGAATCCGCCTTCATATCGTCGAAGAAATCGAAATCATCATCGAAGTCATCGTCGAAATCATCGAAATCATCAAAATCATCGTTGTAATTGAAGTGGTAGTTGTGCTGATAAGAGTTCTGCGCTGCTGACTGAGCACCCACACTTCCACTTATGCTTCCAACGCTGGCGGATACTCCGCCTGTAATAACTACCATAATCAGAGCTGCAAGAACAGATTTCCAATAGTTGGCCTTGAAGGAGGCCTTTGCTCTCGTTTTGAGACCTTTCCTTGTCCAGTTATTCATAATATCTTATCCTTTCTGCTTATTAAGCATATCGTTGAATTCGCTGCAAACCCAGTCTGGCGAAATGATTCTGATATCGCCACCGAACTGGAATACCCATCCATAGAATGTAGGACTTGAGTCAACCATTACTTTTGCAATGAAACTTCCATCCTGTCTGCTTGCAATCACTTTGAAATCTTTACCAAATCTGTCGATGAGATAGTTCATAATGTATGGCTTGCTGCATTCAAGCTGAACTACAGCATCTGCACCGGTGAACATATCGAAGACTCTGCTTTGATACTTGGCGAGCTTGAAGTCTGCCGGCTTCTGCTTCGCAGGAACATCGTAAACGATACAGTTCTTCATGCGGTCGACTCTGTAGGTTCTGATGCCCTCGTTGTCTGAAGGCGCACCGAGCATATAGTAGTAATCGTTGTTCCAAAGAAGTGCATATGGGCTGACCTCGTGGACTCTGCCCTCGTAGCGAGGCACCTCCTTCATTGATGTGTTGTAATCAATCATTGTAAACTGAACGCGCAGCTGTTCTCTTATGGCCTCGCTAATGGCGTCTATGCTGTAAAGAACAGAACTGTTGTCCTTCTTGAAGGTGGTTGGCGTAACGATTTGTCTATCAAGCTCTTCAGCATTGGCGTTGCTTGTAAGCTTCTTCAGCTTCTCGATAATGTCGCGACTTTTTCTCTCGGAAATAAATCTGGATGACTGTACAGCATCAACAAGAAGCTTCAGCTCTGCCAGTTCGAAATCGCGAGTAATCCAGCGATATCTGTTAGGCGTGCTCTTCTCTTTGTCGATGTCCAGATCAAGCTCCTCAACCATGAATTTAACTGTTGCATCGATGGTCTTTCGGTCAGTCTTGTCGTGGCCCAGCAGCTCCAGCTCCTCGATAATCTGATAAGTATCGAGATAATGATTCTCATCGGTTTTCTCAAAAAGCAGCTGCATTATATCCATAAGCTTCTTTCTGTTGTTGCTTTTTGGTGCCATGGTTACCCTCCGTAATTGCGGGATATAACGATAAAATCATTATATCACACTCTTTCATAACTGACCAATTATTCGGTCAACTCTTTTCTTTATCGATGCTATTCTTTAATCAAGGAAGAAATAATTGATCAGGAGGATGCAAGAAATGACTATTAAGAAGCCAATATATTTTACAATAACTGGAATGCAGTTTTTCTACGGACATGCTTCAGAAGACTACGTCAAGGATCTTCTCAAGCCAGGCGTTAAGGTCACACTCGAGAAAGAATACGACAACAAGTATGACAACGAGGCAATCCTCGTTAAGTTCCCTGGCCTTGGCGATATCGGTCACGTAGCAAACAGCGTGCACACTGTACTCGGCGAGAGCTACAGCGCAGGACGCATCTATGACAGATTCGGAGATACAACTTCTGGAACAGTGTATGCAGTAGTTCCTCAAGGCGTAATCTGTACACTGGACGAGTAACGCAATCAAGTAACGCTAACCTATCTCCTTTTTGTTCGTTGCTGATTGTACCTTTTGTGTTAACGGTTAGCGTTAGTATCCATAATGTATAAACTTCTAAGGCAAAAGACCGAGCATTTGCTCGGTCTTTTGCTTTATTCTATTCACTACATAGTATTTAGTCCAGGAATTCAACTTCTCCTGTCTCCATGTGATAAATTGCGCCGACTACTTTGAGTCCGTATTCCTTCTCGTCTTTCTGAATCTGAAGACTCTCCTCTATCTTCCTGCAGCTGTGCTGAACATTGAGGCAGCATGCCTTGAATTCGTCTTTCTCATCTCCGATGGCCAGCTCGATATCTTTAATAAGGTACTGAATATATCCATCTGTCTTGTGATAAAGAGCTGCATCAACAGCACCGCAGTGATTATGGCCGAGAACTACAACAAGTCCTGTACCGAGATGTTCAGCGGCATATTCGATTGAACCCAGCTGATGATTATCGATAACGTTTCCAGCAACTCTTATTACGAAGAGATCCCCGATGTTGGCATCAAAAATCGCTTCCGGTATGATTCTTGAGTCTGAGCAGCAGACAACAATTGCGTATGGCTTCTGTCCGTCCTTGATTGCCTTGAGCAGAACTCTCCTGTCGCTTATGATTGTCGACTGTCTTCTGTTAACATATTGTGTATTTCCTTCTATGAGCCAGTCCAGCGCTTCGTCAGCAGGGTGGTCATAGATGATTGCCGGTTTAGGGTTAGGCATAGCAGCACCTTCTTTCTGTCTTTCTGTGATAGAGTAACTTGTTGCCACTATATTATCGAATAAAAACTACTCGCGCAACTGCGCGATTTTTTCTTTTGTGTCGATATATTTCCAATTCTGTCGATTGGTGATATACTCTACTATGTATGGCTATGCAAACAATGAAGGGTGGGCTATGAATATATTTCAGGAATACAAAAACAAATTGCGCACGCCTGAAGAGGCCGTTCAGGTTGTAAGAAGCGGCGACTGGGTGGACTACGGCGGAACACTTTCGTTCCCGATTCTGCTTGATGCGGCACTTGCGGCTCGCAAAGAGGAACTTGAGGACGTAACGGTAAGAAGTTTTCTGGTTGACTATCCTATTCAGATTGTTGAACAGGACCCGGAACAGAAGCACTTCATCTACAACTCGTGGATTCTTTCGTCCTATGAGAGAAAACTTTTTGACAGAGGTCTCTGCTACTTTATTCCGATGCTTTTCAGGAATCTTCCTCGCTATTACAGGAATGAACTGAAGGTTAACGTGTGCATGATGCAGACAACCCCGATGGATGATTACGGATATTTCAACTTCTCAATCAACAATGCTACGGCAAGAGCGATGATTGATGCGGCTGATGTAATTATCCTCGAGATTAATGAGAATCTTCCAAGAATCAACGGTGGAGAGCAGCTGGTTCATATCTCAGAAGTTGACTATATCGTTGAAGGCGAGCACGGGCCACTTTATGAGATGCCTATTGCTAAGCCAACAAGAACGGATGAACTTATAGCAAGGCAGATTGTAAGCAGAATGACGGACGGTGCGGTTCTTCAGATTGGAGTAGGTAATATGCCGAACGCAATCTGCAAGCAGATAGCCAACTCTGACCTCAAGAATCTTGGAGTTCATTCAGAACTGATGGCAGATGCTTTTCTCGATCTTCACAAGCAGGGCATTCTGACCAACAGGAGCAAGTGGGGAACACTTTTCGGCAAGTCGGTATTTGGATTCGCCAAAGGAAGCAAGGACCTCTACGACTGGGTTGCAGAGGATCCAACCATGCTGACCTTTCCGATGGATTTTGTCAACGATGTAAGATGCATTTCGAAGATCAACAACTTCGTTTCTATTAATAACTGTATCTCAATCGATCTGTATGGACAGATTGCGGCAGAGACAGCCGGAACGAGACAGATTTCCGGAACCGGAGGACAGCTGGACTTCCTGACTGGAGCATATGACAATACCAACGGAACAAGTTATATATGTCTGTCGTCGACGTTTACAGACAAGAACGGCATAGTGCATTCAAGAATCAAGCCAACACTGACTGGAGATATCGTTACAGATCCTCGAAGTCAGACAAATATAATAGTAACAGAGTACGGCATGGAGAATCTTGCCGGCTCGACAAGCTGGCAGAGAGCAGAGCAGCTTATCAGGCTGGCTCACCCGGATTTCAGAGAAGATCTTATCAAAGCAGCTGAAGAACAGAGGCTCTGGAGAAGGTCAAACAAGAGGTAATAATGACGTACGACAAAGAATTATTAGAGAAAATTACGGCTATGATGGAGAAGGACGAGGAGTTCTTCGACGCGGTAGCAGAGAAGTTCGAAGAAGAACTTGAGAGAATCGAAACAGAGACAACAGAAGAAGAGTCAGTCGAAGCTGAGATGATCATCGAGGAGGAGACTCCTGCAGAGGAGATGCCGCCAATTGAAGAGGCAGCTCCTGCTGATGAAGCACCACTTCCTGTTCCTCCAACCGGCGAACACAAGCCTGGCCTTGCAACAAGAATTGAGGACAAGTTCAAGGCGTGGAATCCTAAGTCTAAGGTCGGCCGATATTTTGCTAAGGACAGGCACAACGCGATGGTTGGAGCGATGCTCCTGCTCTGCCTTTTAACAGGTGGCTGGCAGCTTGCAGAATACCTTATTCCTCAGGACGTTACTGTTGAATACTATTCTTTCACTGATGAAGACAAGACACTTGAGGTTTCAAGCAGAGCTACAACAGCAGAAGGTGTTCTTGAGGATGCCGGTATAGAGGTTGGTGAGAATGACTACGTATATCCTGCTGCTGATGTGAAGCTGAAGAGCGGAGATACTGTCGTAGTAAAAAGATCTGTCGAGACAAAAGCGGAGATTATAGGCAAAGAAGAAACTTTTTACCTTATCCCGGGAACTGCAGAGGACAATCTTAAGTTCAACAACGTGCCATACGACAAAGACGACATGGTAGTTCCTCACAAGGAGGAAGCAGTAAAGGCGGATACACACCTTGTCTTCAAAGAGGTCCATTTCACAACTGAAGAGAAACAGGAGAAGGTTGCGGCTCAGAGCGTAGTAGTGCTGGATCCATCTCTATACTCCGGTAAAGTTGCAACAACAGCAGGACACGATGGAGAAGGAATTTTTGAATATAAGACGACCTATGTTAACGGAGTGGCAACAGGAACATCTAAAGAAGTAAAGAAGTGGATCGATGAGCCGGTAGACAACGCGCTGAGGCTTGGAACTTCACTTACCGGACATACGGGAACATACAAAGTATCGAGGACCTTCATTGCAAATACAACAGCATACTACATGGGAGAGAATGCGAGAGGTGCTGCAGGCGGACGCTGTGTATATGGAACCTGCGCTGTAGATCCAAGAGTAATTCCTTACGGAACACTTCTCTTTGTTGAAGGCTATGGAGTGGCAGTTGCAAATGACTGCGGAGGTGCGGTAAAGGGCAACATCCTTGACCTCTGGATGCACAGCTACAATGAGTCCTGCCAGTGGGGAAGAAGATATGTTAAGGCATATGTTCTTACTAAATAAATATAAGAAAAAGGTATATTGCTAATGAACAAGAAAAACACCTGGACAAAGAAGAGACATAGAGTTATATTTGCGATTGTTAAATTCTTTGGCATGTGGCATGTAAGAAGGAAATACAACATCACTTTAGAGCGTTGCGAAGCCCTTAAAGGAAGACAGTCGCTGCTGCTTTTCAATCACGTAACGGCATACGACCAGTTCTTTGTAGCCGATGCAGTTAATGTACCGGTGTATTTCATAGCATCTGAGGATATTTTCTCGATTGGATGGCTGTCGAAGCTCATGTCATGGGCTGTTGCACCGATTCCAATCAAGAAGCAGGCTCAGGATGTCAAGGCGCTGAAGACCTGCCTTAAAGTAGTTAAAGAAGGCGGCACTATAGCGCTTTCTCCAGAAGGCAACCGCACATATAGCGGAAAACTTTGCTATATCAAGGCGACTGTAGTTGCCATGGCGAAAAGATTTAAACTTCCAATCGCGTGTTATCGTATTGAAGGAGGTTTCGGTAAGCAGCCGAGATGGAGCGATACCGTTCGCGGCGGATCTATGAGGGCTTATGTATCAAGGATAATCGAGCCTGAAGAGTACAAGGCGATGTCAGACGAAGAGCTTATGACTGAGATTGTTGCAGAACTTGATGTTAATGAGACTGGCAACACAGGCGAATATGAAGGCGAGCACCTTGCAGAGTATCTTGAAAGAGCCATGTATGTGTGCCCGGACTGCGGACTTTCAAGATTTGAAAGTCACGGCAACGAGTTCAACTGCACCAACTGCAAACTGACTGGCAGGTACACAGCGACAAAAGAACTTGTGGGCGCAGGAAGAGAGTTTCCTTTCAGAGTTCTTGCAGACTGGTACG
>JAGHUT010000027.1 GCA_018064645.1 Candidatus Crickella merdequi
GTCTTGCCGGCTCCAGGCATTCCGATTATTACGATATTGCCGTTATCTGATTCCAGTTTCCTTGTTACTGCCTCAATCTCGGCCTCCGAAATCTGTCTGCCGCCAAAATGACTGCTCGCTTTAGCGCCCTGTGCTGCAAGCATGGAGAGTCCTCCAATGGCTTTGATCCCCGCCTTTTCTGCATCTCTCACCAGTTTAGTTCTGATTGGATTATAGATAAGATCAGCAAGGCCCTCAAGCTTAGGGAAGTCTTTAACCTTGATCACACTCCGGCCTGCATCAGGGAACATTCCTACAGGAGTTGTATTTACAATAATCTCTGCATCGCTGTGCCTGTCGATATTCTCGTAGTTGTTCTCTCCTGTTCTCGAGATTATAACGATTTCTCTTGCCCCCAGATCTTTAAGAGCTTTATGAACAGTTCCCGACACACCACCGGAACCGAGAATAAGAGCCTTCTTTCCAACCACCTTAATACCAGCTCTTTTGATCATGTAGCAGAACCCGTAGTAATCAGTATTGTCACCAATGAGCTTGCCCTTATCTCCTATGTATATAGTATTGACACTTCCTGTAGCTCTGGCTATGTCGCTTAGCTCATGACAGTAAGGAATAACATCTTTCTTATACGGAATAGTCACATTGATTCCGCGGAAAGATCCCCCTGTCATATATGCTTCCAGTTCCTCTGGCTCTTTCTCGATTACGCCATACTCATAATCACCAAATTCAGCGTGAAGCTGCGGTGAGAATGTGTGTGGCAGCTTTCTTCCAAGCACTCCGTAGGCAGGCCCCTGTGCCGCCTGGTAATTGCGACTCTCCGCCATAATGCTCTTCAGAATCTCCACGATATACTTGCTCTTGGCCTTGTCTGCCGCAAGCTCCATATCACGGATTTTTTCCTTCTCACGCTTTGCATCAAGAACAGGCAGTCCCTGCTCTCTCTTCCAGGCGCCAATTGCCTCAGAAACATCAAAGCGCTCCTCAAGAAGCGCTAAGAGTTCTTTGTCTATTCTATCAATCTGTATTCTGTAGTCTTTAATATCCATTATTTGCCTCTTTTAGAAGGTTATAGATTGCTATTGCGGCTGCAGCTTCCACTACGGGAACCGCTCTTGGAAGAATGCACGGATCATGTCTTCCGTTAACTGTTATAGAAGCCTCCTCCATAGTCTCAAGATTTATACTTCTCTGCTCTATCCCAATGGATGGTGTCGGCTTGATTCTTACTTTGAACTCAATTGGCATTCCTGTTGCGATTCCGCCAAGTATACCTCCGCAGTTATTTGTCGCTGTTGCGACCCTGCCGTCTTTAATGATAAAAGCGTCGTTGTTCTCGGAACCGTAGTCTCGCGTAGTTCCGAACTCTATTCCTTTGACTGCAGGGATTGCGAAGGCCATTCTTGCAATTTCGCCTTCAATGCCGTCAAAAAGCGCATCGCCAAGCCCTTCCTTAACACCTGTAATTATGCAGCCGATATCTCCCCCAACAGAATCGGCTCTTCCTCTTGCCTCATCAATAACAGCCTTCATCTTATCTGCAGCTTCCTCAGATACAGTCGGGAAAATTTTTCCAACCTCAGATTCGCTGGTTATCGGTTCATCGCATACATCTGCTATTCTGCTGATGTGTGCCTTGATCTCTATGCCCTTCGCCTCGAGCAGCTGCTTGCAGATTCCTCCTGCTATGCAGAGAGGCGCTGTCATTCTGCCCGACCACTTGCCGCCGCCTGTCGGTATTCTTCCATATTTGACCCATGAGCCGTAATCTGCATGCCCCGGTCTTGGAACCGTCTGAACATTTGTGTAGTCCTGAGGTCTGATGTTCGTATTATAAATTGCCGCCTCGAAAACTTCACCTGTAAGCGTTCCCTCTGTCTCTCCAGCTATTTCGATTCCGCTGATGAAATGCGGCAGGTCAGCTTCCTTACGAGGTGTTGCCCAGTCACCCTTGCCTGGAGCTCGTCTCGATAGAAATGCCCTGAGAGCCTCCAGATCAACTCTGACGCCGGCCGGAAACCCTTCGACTACTACGCCGATTTTTTCAGCATGGGATTCCCCAAGTATTTGAATGTTCAGACTATTGTTACTCATTATTACTCCGCAATCTCCACTACTCCTCCGAGGCTCACGTAATCCTCGAAGAATGAAGGATATGATTTGTTAACAGCTTCCGCTCTTTCTATTGTGATAGGCGCTTTTGACATTATTGCTGCCACAGCTGCCATCATTGCTATTCTGTGGTCGCTATATGAATCAACGACTCCACCCTTGAACGCCTCAACACCTTCGATGATCAGGCCGTCCTGAAGGTCTTCGATATTACCTCCGATTGTCCTTATAACATCGGTAACGGCATCAAGCCTGTCGCTTTCTTTATATCTCAGTCTCTCAGCATTTACTATATATGTCTTGCAGCCTATTGTTCTAGCTGATGCAAGTATGCTGAGTATCGGTACAAGATCCGGAATGTCGCCTGCGTCTATTACGAGAACGCCTGGCTTCATTGCCTCACGAATAATTCTCTTAATCTCTCTGTCTCCCTGAACAGAAGCGCTTCTCAGTCCTGTTACTTCAATATGGCCGAACATCGCTCTCATCTTCTGCACTGCATCAAGGACAAGCCAGAAAGCTCCATTTGACCAGTCGCCCTCAATCTCAGGCAGCTTCTTAAGAGCGTAGCCTTGAGCACCTTTTACGTAAAAACAATTGTCTTTTTCTTCTATTTCTATTCCTGCAGTTTCAAGCACTTCAAGTGTCATATCAACGTATGGTCTTGACTGAAGTTCTCCTTCTATTCTGATTACGCTATCTCCTTCAAGAAGAGGCAGGGCAAAAAGAAGTCCTGTTACATACTGACTTGAAACATTTCCCGGCAGACTGTACTCCCCGGAAGTGAGTTTTCCTCTTATTTCGATAGGGTTACTTCCTTGCGGTGTCATTGTGCAGCCGTGGTCTTCCAGAAGATTCTTCATTATCTCCATAGGTCTGTCTGCAAGTCTTCCTTTGCAGTGGAAGTCAGCATCTATTCCAAGGGCCGCAGCAACAGGTACCAGAAAACGGAGAGTCGATCCACTCTCCTCTGGTTCAAGCTGAACTTTTCCTTCTGCTGCCCCTATGACATTAAGACATGCCTTGGTGGCATCAATATCCTTTGATATTCCGCTGGCGTACTCAGTTATATCAAGTCCGGAAAGAGCTGCTGCGATAAGCCATCTATGAGCAGCGGACTTTGATGGAATAGCCTTGATGCTGCCTGTTCTGGCAGGCTTAACAATTGTGCAATTCATTTATAACTCCAACAATCTCCCCAATATCCATTCTTTCGACAGTGCAGGCTCCAATTCTTTCAGGCATAACGAAGTTGACCTTATCGCCTCCTGCCTTCTTGTCGTTTCTCATGTAGCCCTCAATTGCCTCAGCATCAAAGGCTCCGTCTACATCTAAATTATAACGCAAAAGTGCGTCAATTAAAGTCTTCTTTGTTCCTTCTGCGAGTTTGCCTTTTGCTTCAGCAAGCTCACAGGCATATACCATGCCTCTCGCAACGGCCTCTCCATGAAGCATTGTGTAACCTGAGTTCTGTTCAAGAGCGTGACCGATTGTATGTCCAAAATTGAGCAGCTGTCTCACTCCCGACTCATGTTCATCTTCGCTTACAATTACCGCTTTGATTGTAATGCACTTGGCAATAAGATTCTCCACAGGCCCGTCAAGCATATCAAAAATTTCTGTTCCTCGAATCATTGCATACTTGATAACTTCCGCATAACCGCTGTTCCTGTCTCTATCAGGGAGCGTATCAAAGCAGTCGTAATCGCAGATGACTGCCTTAGGCTGATAGAAGGCACCTGCGAGATTTTTGCCCATAGGAAGATCAACCGCAGTCTTGCCTCCTACTGAGGAATCAACTGCCGCAAGAACCGTTGTTGGAAGCTGGACATATCCGATGCCACGCATATACACGGCTGCCGCAAAACCCGTAATATCTCCAACTACGCCTCCGCCGAGTGCGACCATTATGTCCTTGCGCGAAAGTCTCTCTGCAGCTGCTGTCTCAACTATATCTACGAGTGTGGCAAAATTCTTGTGCTCTTCCCCAGCATTTATCACCTTAGACACGCACTCGTATCCCGCCGCCTCCATGCTTTTTACTACTTTCTCTAAATAAAGCGGAGCGACGTTTGAGTCGCTCACAATCATAGCCTTGCTGCCACCTGCCGCTTTATTGATAATCTGTCCGCATTCTGAAAGCAGATCTGCCCCGATATATACATCATATGGCTCTGCTGTCTGTACATGGACTGTTCTCATAATTGCCCCCTAGATATCAGCATTCATTGCTTCTCTTATTAGATTAACCCTCTTCATCACTCTGTCGAACTGTGCCGGTGTTAAGGACTGCGGTCCATCGCAAAGTGCATGAGCAGGATCATTGTGAACCTCAATCATCAGTCCATCTGCTCCAGCTGCCGCTGCTGCCATTGCCATCGGTTCTACCATCCTTGCAATACCTGTAGCATGGCTCGGATCAATTACTACCGGCAGATGAGATAACTCCTTGAGTGCCGGAACTGCCGAGAGGTCAAGAGTATTCCTTGTATGAGTCTCGAAAGTTCTGATTCCTCTCTCACAGAGAATTACATTAGGATTGCCCTCTGACATAATGTATTCAGCACTCATCAGAAGCTCCTTGAGCGTATTGGCAAGTCCTCTCTTGAGAAGAACTGTCTTGTTTGTTCTGCCAACCGCCTTAAGCAGCTCAAAATTCTGCATGTTTCTGGCGCCAACCTGGAGAACTTCAACATTCTCAAACAGTGGAAGATGCGCTGCATTCATAATCTCTGTTACGAGAGGCATTCCTGTTTCGGCCTTAGCCAGCTCCAGTAGTTCAAGACCCTCTGCCTTCATTCCCTGGAAGTCATAAGGTGAGGTTCTTGGTTTGAATGCACCACCACGTAGAAGTGTGGCACCGGATGCCTGAACTGCCTTTGCAACCTCTGTAATCTGCTCTGGTGACTCTACTGAGCATGGTCCCGCAATTACAGCAAAATTACCTCCGCCGATTTTCACCCCATTGATATCAATGACTGAGTCCTCTGGGTGGAACTTCCTGTTGGCTCTCTTGAAAGGCTCTTTGACACTCTTTGTTGTCTCAACAATCTCCAGAGATTCGATCATCTTCTCATCAATAGACTTTGCTGCTTTGCCTACAAGACCGAGAACCACATTCTCCTCACCCTGGGTCTCCGTTACTCTTATTCCCTTATCTCTCAACCAGTTCTCCAGCAGATCGATCTGGTCTCTGGTTGCATTCTTCTTAAGTTCTACTATCATGGTTATCTCCTATGCTCTACAGTGTCTCCTGATAGCTTCCGAGATAAATCATCTCTTCGCTTACGGAGTCAATCTCTACCAGTGACTTAACGAAATTTGGTGCAGATGCTGCTGCATCGAAGTCGAAGTAGAAACTGAAGTCGAAATCTGTAGATGGAATTGGTCTACTCTCAAGCTTAGTCATATTATATCCGTTATCTACAATTGCATTGATAACCTTGAGAAGACTTCCCGGTGTATGTTCTGTAATTACTCTGATACTTGTCTTGTCAGCGCCAGGGTAAATCTGCGGAGTCTTGCTGATGCAGATGAATCTTGTGTAGTTGCTTGCACTGTCCTGAATATTTGAATCTACTACTCTGAGATCATATATATCTTCGCATCTTCCTGCGCAGATTGCAGCCATTGATCCGTCTCCCTCTGCGACCATTCTAGCTGCTTCAGCTGTATTAGTGCAAGCAGTCAGTCTGATACTTGGATAATTCTTCTTGAGATAGTCGTTGCACTGGAGAAGTGCCTGCTGGTGGGATACGATTTCTGTTACATCATCCATCGAGCAGCCCTTCTTAACCATAAGATTGTGCTCTACTCTGATCTTGATACTTCTTACGATATAGCACTTATGCTTGATAAGAAGATCGTATACTGTGTTAATTGATCCAGCATAGCTGTTCTCGATTGGAAGAACACCATACTCACAGAGACCTTCATCGATTGCAGCGAAAACTCCCTCAAAATTCTTGAAGTACATGCAGCTTGGATATTTAAATATTCTTGTTGCTGCTTCCTCTGTATTAGAACCGCTGATTCCAGGGCAGGCAATGAGGCCTGACTCAGGGAAATTAGCTGGTGTCTTGGCAAGGGAATTCTCAAGAAGCTCTTTAAGCTCCATATTTGTTCCAAGCTCGCGCTCGCTTCTCTTCATTCTTTCCTTGTAGAGTTCTCCAAGCATTACATCAATCTGTTCTCTGCTTAATTCTTTATAGTCCATGATAGTCCTCCATAATCAGTAATAAAAAAGGTGTTTGCTGCTGCAAACACCGTGTCCTGTCGATTCTCAACTTTCAATAGTTACACTCGTTTACAGCAGAAAAAGTCAGCACTTCCAAAGAAGCCCTGAAAAAAGAATCCGCCGCTAAACAGTGCGCTATTCTGATTTCTGTTCTGCTGATATCCCATCGGTCTGTCCTCCCGGGTGCGAGAATTTAACTAATAAAAGTGTTTAAATTAAGGTAGTTAAATTGTAGCACTTTGGAATGATATGTCAACACTTTTTGTGGGATAATAACAAATTTTCATATGTATATTGTTGTAATTCGATAATCATCCGTGATTATTGGAAAGCAGGAGCCGCCTTAAAGCGACTCCCTTGTTCTTTATCCCTTATTCTCTCTCTTCTCCTGCGCACACTGCTCCGCATCAATAGCAATGACAAACATAAGCGCTTTTAGCGCGTTTTTCTTTTCAGGAACATCGATTACATAATTATCTGTCAGATGAATGAGCTTCTTGTCGATCTTTGCAACAATATCGCCCTTATCATCAACAATCTTGTAATTCCATTTTACAAAATTGCCCTTGGCATGCCAGCCCAGCTTGTCGAAGTCGTAATGAGGGTTGATTAGTGTAAGATTTTTCTTAATAAAACCAAGGGACTCACCTTTCGCCTCAATCTCATATTTAGGAAGCAGTGTAACAATCTTCTGTGTAACAACACCAACGCGCTCGCCCTTGGAATTAAAGATTACAAGCTTGTGTCCCCATGACAGCTGACCTTTAACCCTGTATACAAGTTTATGGTTCTCATCATGCACATCATAGCTGTCGAACCATGTAAAAATTCTCTCTCTGAAATGAAGTTTCATGTCTGCTCCTTCTACTCTCCGTTATACGCCGGTATAGGTGCTCCGCAATGCGGGCATACTGTAATTGTGCCTGAAATGTACATGCAGCCGCAGTACTCACATTCCAGCTGAACCGAGTTGCCTTTGACAATATATGCCTTCTGCATCTTCATGTGCTCGTAATGATTCTTGACAAAGTACCTTACGCAGAAAAGATATATTCCAAGCATAATATACATGAAGATTGCTGCACCTGTGCTCTTCTCCATGTCCATTACCCTAGGAGTGAACTCGTCAAAAGCGGCAGTAATTGCCGGCTGCAGTTGATCTGGAGTTGAACGAACCATGTGCTTCTGGAATATATCTGTAAAAATCACCTGCTTCTTGGATGTTACCGAATATGTATCGTCGCCTATCATTCCTTCCCATTTCCAGTCAACAAATTCCTGTGTCCTGAATTCATCCGGATATGAAATAAGAATGAGCCAGTGCTTCTCATCATTAAAAATTCTAAGATATTCATTATAAGCAAACTTCTCGAGACTGTCGTAATCATCAATCCACTCAGAATCATAAACAATCTCAATAGAAGGAGCGACTCCAGTTTCAGCCCTGAAAGGCTCCAGTGATTTGGCAAGTGACTCATCATCAACCACACCAATGTGGTCGTCTATCACGATTGTTGAATCGTAGCTGTTAACATTGATTGGATGAGGCTGATAGTATGCGAACAATGATGCCAGCTTGATAATCGGCAAAAATATAAGCGACATCACAAGAACCGCAACGATGGTCAGTGCCCAGTCAGGAGCAGTAGTTCCGCCTTCATGGTAGACATACTTCATCTTACCGCGTCTGTTATAAATTACATACTTCTTCGCATCCTTGTATGGTCTGCGGGAGAACTTGCTGTCCATTAAAGGATTAGGGCCACCGCTGTCTCCACTATGTCCTCCAGAGGAAAATGAACCTCCACCAGATGAACGGTGTGAGCTTCCCCCATGGGATCCGCCGCTATGGGATCCGCCACCAGATGAATGAGGCATAATAGCTCCTTTCTGCATTTAAATAGTTGTTGGGTTGATTATAGCATAATTCCGTGAAACATTTTCTTCATATTTCATTTCTGTGCTATAGAGGTGTAGCCCTCGTTTTGGGCCCCATTTTTTGAGGCAGATTCTGCCAAAATGCTTGTATAACAAGCTTCTTCCATGTCGTTCCGTGCCATCTTGTCGGTATATGTCGACTAAGGGAGAGGATTTTTGCATGAAAGTGAGAGGTTGAAGAGCGTGAAAC
>JAGHUT010000067.1 GCA_018064645.1 Candidatus Crickella merdequi
CTTGCAATGGGCCTTATGGTAAATGCCATCAGAAATGCAGGCCTTGCAAGCCTTCCATATACACCTGCACCTCCAACATTCCTGAGAGACATGCTGGGAAGACCGGAGAACGAGACACCTATGGTGGTTTTCGCAGTAGGAAAGCCTGATCCATCATGGGAGCCACCTGCAATCACAAGAAAGACTATCGACGAGGTGGCTTCTTTCTTCGAATAATCGGTAAGAAGTGTGTGTAATGAGAAAAGCCACAGTTTCCAGTATCTGGAGCTGTGGCTTTTTGCTATGAATTGATTTTATCTATGTTGCGTAGCTGCCTGATAAATACTGCCAATAAGACAAAAACGTTACGCTACATTAGAATTAGTATAGAAACAAATATCCAGTAAAAAGGTTTAAAAAAACGGAGGAATATAATTATGGCTGATAATCAGAAAATGTGGGCTGAGCTTGGTATGAACCTTGAGATGCACGACATGCTTTGCGAGGTGCTCCCTGGAGCAGTTGGTGACGTATTCATGTCACAGGAGAACAGACCTGAGAAGATGGATTTCTTCGATATGGTTCTTGCAGATGTACACGGAATCAGACCTGCTGAGCTTGTGGAGTTTAAGAAGACAGGCGGCAAGGTATTCGGTACTTTCTGTGCTTATGTGCCGGATGAGGTAATCTTTGCAGCAGGTGGAATCGCAACTGGTCTTTGTGCTGGTTCACAGTTCTGGGTACCTGGCGGTGAGAGATATCTTCCTGCAAATACATGTCCACTCATTAAGGCTATGCTTGGAGCAAGATTCGACAAGACCTGCCCGTTCTACAGAACTGCCGACATGTATATTGGTGAGTCTACCTGCGATGGAAAGAAGAAGGCTTACGAGATTCTCGGTACAGATGTGCCACTTCATGTAATGGATCTTCCACAGATGAAGAGACCTGTTGATATGGAGAAGTGGGCGTATGAGATTAAGGAGCTCATCAAGGTCGTTGAGGCTGAGACAGGAAACAAGGTAACAGAGGAGAATCTCGCTGAGTGGATTAAGAAAATCAATGCTAAGAGAGCTACCCTCCAGAGACTTTACAATACAAGAAAAGCTGCCAAGGCTCCAATCAGTGGTACAGATACACTGCTCGTATCACAGATTGCTTACTATGATGATCCTGAGAGATTCACACAGATGGTTAACATCCTCTGCGATGAGCTTGAGCAGAGAGTTGCTGATGGCGTAGATGTTGCACCTGGCGCAAAGAGAATTCTTATTTCTGGAACACCTATGGCTATTCCTAACTGGAAGATGCATAACATCATTGAGACTTCAGGCGGTATCGTAGTATGCGAGGAGACCTGCACAGGAACAAGATACTTCGAGGGAATGGTTGATGAGACTGGAACAACTCTTGATGAGATGGTTCAGAACATTGCTGACAGATATATGGGAATCAACTGTGCTTGCTTCACACCTAACACAGGAAGATTCGACGATGTAATCAGACTCGCTAAGGAATACAATGTTGATGGAGTTATCGACATCAATCTCAAGTTCTGCCAGACTTATGATATCGAGGGATATACACTTGAGCAGAAGCTCAACGAGGCTGGAATCAAGGTTCTTGGAATCGAGACAGATTACACAGACAACGATGCTCAGCAGATCAAGACAAGAGTAGAGGCATTCATCGAGACACTGGAGTAATTATAATTGTTACATTATTACATTTTGTTCAAAAATCACACAGAAAGCATGGCCATGTACAGGTCGCTTAAGGCAAAAGGACTGAATGTCCGCATTTCACCGACACCGCGGGAGCTGTCGGTATGCTGCGGGGTATCACTTCTCGTTCTGGAGGAGGATATTGACTTCATCAGGGAGGTTGCATCAGAGGAGAATCTGTCTTATATTTCTATCGAGGGGTTGAACAACACTTTTGATAACACAAGACACAGGTACGGTTAATGAATTATATTGGAATTGATATAGGTTCCACAGCATCAAAGGTCTGCATCCTCAGAGAGGGTGCAGACCCTGTCTTTGAGGTGCTGCCTACAGGATGGAACAGTAAAATTACAGCAGGAATAATTAAGGATAATCTTCTTGAGGTGCTAGGCACGCTGGAAGACAGTAAAGTCGTTGCAACAGGATACGGCCGTATTAGCGTGGAGTATGCTGACAAGGTTATTACTGAGATTACCTGCCATGGACGCGGCGGCTATGAGATGGCAGGCTGTGACTGCACAATTATTGATGTTGGCGGTCAGGACACCAAGTACATACAGGCAGTTAACGGCAAAGCTGTCGACTTTCTTATGAATGACAAGTGTGCTGCTGGAACTGGCAAATTCATTGAGGTAATGGCCAACAGACTGGGCCTCACCATCGATGAACTCTTTGAACTTGCGAAGGTTGGTAAGCCTATTCCAATCAGCTCCCTCTGCACTGTATTTGCCGAGTCCGAGGTTATTAACTATATGGGAGAGGGCAAGAGCAAGGAAGATCTTGCTGCAGGAGTTGTTGATTCTGTTGCACTTAAGGTTGCCACTCTCGTACAGAGAAAAACTCTCGCGCCTACTGTTATCATCACGGGAGGACTATCTGCCAATGATTTTTTTGCAGAGAGACTCTCTGAGAAGCTCGGCAAAATAGTCCTTCCTATGAAGGACGGTCGTTTTGCGGGCGCTTACGGCGCGGCACTTCTTGCGAAAGAAAAACTCTAAAAAAACACTTTGATTCTGGTATCTGCCGATATATAATTCTATCGGCAGATATTCGCAGTGGGGCGAAATCTGACCTCAATCAAAGGAGAACTAAATATGAACAAACTCACTAAGCAGGAGAAACACGACCAGTGTATGCGTGAGATTAAGGGCACTCTTATTGTAGTTGTAATATGTGCAATCTGGCACATTGGAGCAGCCTTTATTCTCAACGGCACGGGTCTTTATTTTTTGGGAATGCCGGCGTGGTTCAGCGTTTCGGTATTCGGAACAATCGTAATCGCCCTGGTCGGCGTGCGAATCCTTCTCAAGAAGGTGTTCGTTGACTTCGAATACGATGATGAAGAGGAGGTGGCGTAAATGAGTAGGAATCAGACTGTCATTCTCGTCATCTTTGTCGCTTATCTTCTGATAAATGCTGTAATCGGAATTCTTTTCAGCAGACATCAGAACAGAGCTACAGATCTGTCTTCAGAGAAAAAGTATTTTATCGGTGGCCGTAACATGAATGGTCTTCTTCTGGCCATGACAACTATGGCAACTTATACTTCTGTAAGTTCTTTTGTATCTGGTCCAGGCGCGGCTGGTCTTACTTACGGCTATGCGCAGGCGTGGGTTGCAGCGGTTCAGGTCCCTGTAACATTCCTTGTTCTTGGAGTGCTCGGTAATAAGCTGGCCCTCGTATCACGTAGAACCGGCTCAGTTACTGTTGTAGGCTTCCTCAAGGCGAGATACAAAAGTGATGCTCTTGTAATCATTACAAGCCTTCTGATGGTTGCTTTCTTTACTGCGCAGATGATTGGACAGTTCACAGGCGGTGCAACACTTATCGCTTCGATTACAGGACTTCCTCATGTTACTTCGCTTATAATCTTTGGCGCGGTAGTTATCATATATACAGCCTTCGGCGGATTCTCTGCAGTTGCAATTACTGATACGATTCAGGGAATTGTTATGTGCATTGGAACCTTCCTCTTCCTGTTCTTTGTTCTTAGAGCAGGCGGTGGACTCTCAGGAATAGATGCAGGTCTTCAGGAGAACCTTCCAGGTGTATATGATAATCTATTTGCAGTGTATAAGCCCGGCAGCCTGCTGTCTTTCTGGGTTCTTGTTGGCTTCGGTACTCTTGGACTTCCTCAGACTGCAGTAAGGTCAATGGGCTTCAAGGATACAAAGAGCCTTCATCAGGCAATGTGGATCGGTGCAGTAACCTGCAGTTTTATCATTGTTGGAATGCATCTCGCAGGTACATGGGCAGGTGCACTGGTTGATACAGCAGAGCTGCCAACATCGGATTACTTCGTTCCGTATATCATCCAGAAAATCATGCCGATCGGTCTTGCGGGAATCTTCCTGGCGGCGCCAATGGCGGCTGTAATGTCAACTGTTGATTCACTGCTTATTCTTGCTTCTGCATCAATTATCAAGGATCTTATCAGAACTTACCTTGTTAAGGACGACGCTGCTAGAATTGCCAGCTATGACCGTCATGTCAAGACATACAGCACGATCTTTACATTTATCTTCGGTATTGCTGTAATTCTGCTGACAATCAATCCGCCTGATATTATTTTCTTCCTGAATCTATTTGCTCTGGGCGGTCTTGAGTGCACTTTCTTCTGGCCGCTTGTCGGCGGAGTATTCTGGCGCAAGGGTACTCGTCAGGCAGCTGTTGCCAGCTCTCTCGGCGCAGCAGCTACTTACATATTCTGCTATTACAATGTTTCCGTTGCGGGAATCAACGCAGTAGTGTGGGGACTTCTGGCAGGAGGAATCATCTACTTTGTGGTTGGAATGATCACAGGCAGAAACGGTCTTGATGAAGATGTGCTGGAGAAGTGCTTCTAGGAATGATAAAATAACTGTGGCAGCCCTTGCGGCTTGCCACAGTTTTCTTATTAATGGGGGAATTCATGATTAAAAAATCATTGATAATAGTTCTGAGTGCAATGCTGATACTGGTGACAGCGGGAGTCAGCTGGGCGGCAGAGAACGAAACGGCCGAACCGTTGACGGTTGAGGTCTACTGCCACAACGGCTCGCAGCCAGTATCCGGTGCAACGGTTGTGCTCATTAACGAGCTCACTTCGGAAGAGACTTCACTTGGGTCGACTGGAGCAGACGGCATTGTTCGTGTTGTATTCACCGAGGCAGGCGAGTACGCCCTTAGATGTACATGTAATGGCAAAGTTTCAGACTACCTTGGTGGTCTCGAAGTGCTGGAGTCAGACGGCAAGCTGATGATGCCTGACGGAAGCACGAGAATCGATCTGAAGGCGGTGCCGGCAGAAAAGCCTTCAGATCAACCTTCAAATCAACCTTCAGGCGGCGCGAGCTCAGGATCCAATGGCAGCTCGACAGGTGCTGTTACTGGACCAGCGGATGAGCCTGCAGATGACGGTCTTGTTGAGATCGAAGAGACTGAAGTGCCTAAAGCCAAGCCGACAGCCGAGTCAAATAACGGCGTGAACGTGAGACTGGTGGTAATCGGAGCACTGGGCTTGTTTATGATAGCATTTGCATTGATGAGGAGAAGAGATTAAATGATAGAAGAAGCCGAAAGGCTTCTTTTTCATTCTTCTTATTCGGAGTTTGGCGTATAGAGCGGGAGGGTCTCTTTTGAGACCCGGGCTCATGGCCGAAAAAGCATTTCTTTAGCACGGAAGTGTCTCTATAGAAGAGTAGGGTCTCTTTTGAGACCCGTTTTTTTGCAAAAAAACCCACTAGAAGAGAAAACTATCGGGTCTCAAAGCGCGACTTATCGACGTATACGCCAGAATTGAATTGTGAAGATGGTCTCGAAATTTAACGAGATTTGACAATGGATTTTTGAAGGCTGGTCGGGAGATAATTAAATAAAAAAAGGAGCAAAATATGTACCGAGAGGCCGTTAAGAATAGAGGTTGTTTAGAACGGAAGAGACAGCAGGTGATGAGGCAGTTGTCCAGACTGCCGAAGGGCAAATTTAAGTGTCACAAGTCGGCTGGAACATATAAGTGGTACAAGGTTGTGAAGACCGGGGAGGGAACTAAGCACATTTACATCTCCCGTAAGAACCGCAAATACGCTGAGGGGCTGGCGCAGAGAGCGTATCTTGAGCTGGTTTTGGATGACATTGACCACGAGCTGGAGGCGGTTGACAGGTATCTAAGATATCACAGGCAGGAGGAGAAGGCGATGCAGTTTGCGAATAGGAATGATGGGTATCTTGAGCTTATTGCGCCTTTATTCGGGCGGGATGACGACCGAGGGTGGATGGATAAGTATGTGAGGCTCAACTTCAATAACCATAATAAAGTGCATAAGGGACTTGATGGGGAGTTTTACAGGAGCAAGACTGAGGCGGCCATTGCCAGCAGATTATTTGAGAAAGGGATTGCTTTTGTATATGAGGGAGGGGTGCGGCTGGACTGTGGGAGAATAGTGTACCCGGATTTCATTATTAAGCATCCGAAGACCGGGGGAATTTATATTTGGGAGCATTTTGGAATGATGGACCGAGAACGGTATCGGGAAGATAATATGAAAAAACTGGGCGAGTACACCCAGTCTGGTTACCTGCTTAATCGCAATCTCATCGTTACTATGGAGAATGATAACATGCATCTCGATATGGAAGAGATTGACAGGATTATTGATTATTTTTTCCTGGCCGGTTAACAATCATGATGCCGATGCACACCAGTGCCAGCGACAGAAGTGTGCCGAAGCCATATAGATGGTCGGCTTCATTAAGGATGAATGCTGACAGAATTGAACCGAAGATCGGAGTTGTGAATCCAAAGATTGCAACTTTGGAGACAGGGTTGTACTTGAGAAGTACTGACCACAAAGTGTAAGCAACGGCTGAGACCATTGCAAGATACAGCAGAATAAGTGGACCTGCAAGACCGGTGAAGGTGATGCGACCACCGAAGGCAAGGCCACCAATTGCCATTACGATTCCTCCCAGGGTGAACTGGTAGCCGCTTAGTGCGACAGGGTTGTGCTTCTTTGAGAAAATACTGATAAATACTGCGGAAAGAGCACATGAAAGGGCTGCGATAGTATAGAAGCCTTCACCGAGAAGGTGGAAGCCCAGATCTACTTCATTCCCGAGAATGTTGATGAGAATGACGCCGGACATGCCGAGGATGCAGCCAAGGGTTTTGTTGAAAGTCAGTCGCTCCTGTCTGAAGGCGAGACACGCAACAAGGATGGTGAAGAAACTTCCCATGCCTGTAATTATGGTGCCTTTAACTCCAGACACATGTGCGGCAGCAATATAGAAGAATACGTACTGTCCGATTGTCTGGAATATGCTGAGAACAATAACAGGCTTGACCATTGTGCTGTCGAATTTTATGCCGTTACGGCCATCAGCGCTCAGGCGTCCGAAGAGCAGTACCAGCAGGCCTGCCACGGTGAAGCGGATTCCGGCAAATAATATCTGAGATGCGGAATCCGCAACGTCAATGCAAAGAATCCCGTAACCGAATTTGATCACGGGAACTGCTGTGCCCCAAAGGAAACAGCTCACGAGAGCGAGAGCTGTTACCATTGCGTTATTCGTAAGTTTGTTGTGTTCCTGGTTATTCATTCGTTAAGTTTGTTTGAACTCCAGTCGCTGGCGTCCGGTGGTTTGAACTCCAGTCGCTCCGCGTTCAGCGACTTACTTGTTCTCCATAATCTTCAGAATTGTACCTTCTGTCTCAACCATTCCCTCTGATGCAATGAGTCCCATATTTCTCATTGTATCCTCAGGTGTGAGACCGCTGATTCCATGGATTCCTTCGATGCATACGTTCTTCATAGCAAGTGCAACTGAACGGAAGGCTGCATCTGTTGCAACAATTCCCTTAACTGCACAGCCGTGGTTACCGCCGTCGCAAACCATTCCAACGATTCCTGCTGACATGTTGAGGATTACCTTGAAGAGCTGGTCCTCGTCAGCGTCCTGCATGAGGGCAAGGCCGCAAGCCATACCTGTACCAGCAGCGATTCCACATCCGCAGAATGCGCTGAGCTTGCCGGAGTACTCCTTGATGAACATTGTGATCAGGTAGGAGAGGGCAGTTGCTCTTAAGAGTTCTGTATCATCTGCATCTGCGCCGAATCTGATCTTGTGATATGCGTAAAGAGGCATTGTTGCGATAATTCCGTGTGAACCGCTTCCTGTGATGCTCATAGCAGGTCTTGAAAGTCCAAGTACTCTTGCTTCGATTGCACCGTTGCAGAGGAGCTGTGCAGTCTTGAGTGGGTTAGCTGAGATAAGCTCGCTGCCGTTCTCTTCATAAAGCTGAACTGCGATAGGTGCTTTTCCTGACTTAAGGCCCTCATCGAGAAGTGCAAGGTTCATTGTAAATGCGTCTCTGATAAAAGCAATTTCTTCAGGGGCAACAGTCTTAGCATATTCTACGATTTCGTGGAAGGAGCACTTAAGAATCTCAGGAGCCTCTTCCTCAGCTTCCTCTCCAACTACTGCATCTTTAACATCTGACATGATTTCCTTTCCGTTGAGAATGATGCTCTCAATGTGAGTGTGGCTGTGCTTGATATTAACTGTGCACTCATCCTCTGTTGTAACAACAGTTGCAACGATTGAAATCTCTGAAGCAATGTTGCTCATTGTTGCAGTTACTTTGCCATCCTCTACCATCTTGGCAGCGGCAGCATCGTCCTCTGGAGTAACATTAGTGAGTGACTCAAGCTCCAGGTCAGCATCAGCTGCGATTGCTCCAAGAGCAGCTGCGTAAAGGTTACCGAAATAGTTGGAGTTAGGAATTCCGCATGTAAAAGCGTTCTTATACATTCCAGAATTAAGCTTTACATCTACGCTCTTGATTTCTCCTTCTGTATATGCTCTTGCCTTGGCTACTGCAAAAGCAATTGCGCCAGGCTCTGTAACACCGAAAGCAGGTTTCATATCACTGCGAATAAGTTCTGTAAGTTTATGCATGTTTGTACCTCTCTTTAAACAAGTTACTTATATTTAAGATTATAGGATATTTATATTGATGAGACCATAATTTTTTGGGAAAACTTCAGAAGCATGAGTTCCATCAGGCAACCCAATCTATTGAACGAAGGGGAGTGCGGGTGTATATTGTAGTTAGTTAAGCCAATAAGGAGGGTCACTATGAATCTTGAGAAAGAAGTTAAACAGGCTATCAGGAATGTTGATGCAGATGAGCTTGAGAAGCTGATTAAGAAGCTTGATAAGAATGGTAGCGGTTCCACAGACGAACTGCTTAAAGAGGCAGAGAAGCTTGGCATTGGAGAGCAGGCGCAGAAGCTTGTTAAGGCAATGGACTGGGACAAGGATGGAGATATTACAGAAGAAGCGATATCAACACTGAAGAAGCTTAAGAAGTTCATGTAGGAATAATAAAAAGTGTGCCGTATTGATCGGCACACTTTTCGCTTTTATTCGTGATGTAACGCTGCTCCGCACTCCATGCAGTAAGGCATGTTAGGATCCCAGTCATTTGCCACGCCGCATTCCGGGCATTCAACTGTATCTTCATCAGTCTTTGCATCAAAAATTCTGATCTCGATGCCATCTCTCAGTTTCTCTGAGATGCTGACTGCGTAGGAATTAAGTTTGATATTCTGAGGGCTGATTGTCAGATCTGCACCACAGCTGCTGATTGCGTCGACTGTTGCAAGGAACTCGTCTTTGTCTTCGATGTAGAAGGTGAGAACTCTTGAATCTGTGCCTGCTGTAACGATGCTGATGTTGGTGATTTCTTCGCAGTGCAGGACCGCATATGTGCCGCTCACAAGGTTTATTACGCCATTGTCGACTAATGAGTCACCCGCCTTGAGAATAATCGTTCTAGGCGAGAATATGGCCTCTGATACGACTTGCGGTTTCTTATCTCTTATATATACAAATCTGTTCTTGTATTCCACTTTACTCTATACCTTCCATTGAAATTCTGTCAGGTCAACTCTGTAATTGATGACCTCGATGCCGTCTTCTTCAAGCTGACGACGATGCTCAGCTACACCTCTCGGACCGAAGCTGGAACTCAGCTTGCCCTGGGCGCTGACAACTCTGAAGCATGGCGTGCGAGGATCCATGCAGTGGCTTAGTGCTGTCCCTGCAGCACGCGCCGCACCAGGGTACCCTGCAAGTCTGGCTACCTGGCCGTAAGTCGCCACATATCCCTCGGGAATCTGGCGAACAATATCATATATGGCTTCAGCAAAAGCGCTTTTGTTTCCTAATAATCCTGCCATGCCGTTATTATACATTATATTGGTCAGTTGCCGTGAAACATTTTTTTGATGGGGCTCGAAACTGACCCTATATCGCTATAGCACAGAAATCGCTTCCGTGAGCAGTTCCGGTTGCTACCTGCCCACATACCATAAGAAAAAAACCGTTGCCGGGGAGCAACGGTTCTTTTTCTTGTAGTGTACTTTAAAACTTTTCATCTATGAAGTAAAAGCGTTGGGGGATTGCTTGTTACTTGTTCTTTCTTCCGTACTCAAGTCCAAGGTCGAATGCAGCCTTGTTGAGTGGGAGGAGGCTTGCCTTCTTAGCAAGCTTGTGCTCGATTGTGCTCCACATTACGTCAACAGGGAATACCTCTGTGTATCCGATGTAAGCACCAAGCATGATTACGTTCAGAACCTTACCATTTCCAAGCTCGAGAGCCTTCTCTGTTCCAGGAACTCTGATGATATTGATGTCATCTCTCTTAATCTCATCTGTAACGATTGTATCGTTGATGAAGAGGTTGCCGCCTGGCTTGAGTGTGTCGATGAACTTGTTGAGTGATGGGTTGTTAAGAACGATCAGATCGTCCATGAAGTCTGCCTTTGGAGTTCCAACTTCACCATCTGCGATTACTACGAAACAGTTAGCTGTACCACCACGCTGCTCAGCACCGTAAGTTGGGAAGAAAACTGTGTTCAGCTCTGTTGAATCAGTTACAGCCTGTGCAAGGAACTTGCCTATGGTCATAACTCCCTGTCCGCCGAATCCGGCAATACAAATATTAGTTTCCATATTCAATCCTCCTTATCTGTCTCTGATTACGCCGAGTGGGAACTCAGGAAGCATCTTCTGCTCAAGGTAATCAAGTGAATCAAGAGCGCTGAGACCCCAGTTAGTTGGGCAGCTTGTTACGATCTCAACGAGTGAGTATCCTTTACCATCAATCTGGTTCTGGAATGCCTTCTTGATTGCCTTCTTTGTCTTGATAACGTTAGCAGGTGTGTTGCAGCTTGTTCTCTCCAGATATACAGGAGCTGTGAGTGTATCAAGCATCTCGCAGATGTGCATTGGGTATCCGTGCTCCTCTGGGTTACGTCCCTTAGGGGCTGTAGTAGCCTTCATTCCTACGAGTGTAGTAGGGGCCATCTGTCCACCTGTCATACCGTAAATTCCGTTGTTTACGAAAATAACTGTGATGTTCTCGCCTCTGTTAGCTGCTGAGATTGACTCTGCAAGACCGATTGAAGCGAAGTCTCCGTCACCCTGATATGAGTAAACGATCTTGTCAGGGTTACCTCTCTTGAGACCTGTTGCAACAGCACTAGCTCTTCCGTGTGCACACTGGATGTAATCGTAGTCGATGTACTCCATGAAAAGTCCGCAGCATCCAACTCCAGTACATGAGATTGTCTTATCTGCGATATCAAGCTCCTCAAGAACTTCTCCGATAAGCTTGATGATTGTATCGTGCATACAGCCAGGGCAGAAGCCAGAGGACTTGCCAGGCTGGATTGTTTTAGTTTTGGTGTAAATCAATTCTTCCATTATTCATTCCTCCTTATTCTAGAGCATAGCCTTTGCAGCATCGATGATTGCGCCCTTGCTCAGCATGTTACCAGCAGACCTGAGTACTGTTGTAATAGGAGCTCTTCCGTCAACAGCGATCTTAACGTCATCAACAAACTGTGCAGGGATTGACATCTCTACATCAACGATACCCTTGCAGATATCATAGTTGATTGCATCGTATGCCTTGTTAGGGAATGGGAATACAGTCTTAGCTCTTACAAGACCAGCCTTGATGCCCTCAGCTCTGAGTGCGTCTACTGCTGACTTTGAAATTCTTGCACTGATTCCGTATGATGTGATGATAACCTCAGCATCCTCTACCTTGTAGAGCTCAGCCTCAGCCTCATCAGCCCATGACTGATACATTGCATCAGCATCCTTGTTGCAGTTCTCATAAAGAATGTTGTCCCATCCACCTGGGTTGATCCATGCTCTGCTGCCAAGCTGGTGGCCAACAGCAGCCCACTCACTCTTTGAGTCCTTAATAGCAGCAACTTCCTCTTCAGTCTTCTGTGGAGGAAGAACTACTGGCTCGAGGATACTTCCGATAACTCCATCAGCGAGAACAAGAACAGGGTTTCTGTCCTTATCTGCATAGTCGAAAGCTGCATAAGTCATATCAACAGCCTCCTGAACTGTAGCAGGTGCGAAAACTCTCATTCTGAATCCACCGTTACCTGAAGCCTTTGTTGCCTGGTGGTAATCCTGCTGTGCAGGCTGGATTGTTCCTACACCAGGGCCTCCTCTTGAAACGTTTACATAAACGATTGGGAGTCTTGCCATTGCGCAGTATGAAACTCCCTCACTCTTAAGTGAAATACCGCATGATGATGAAGATGTCATTGCTCTAACTCCACCAGCAGCATTTCCATATACCATGTTAATAGCAGCTACTTCGCTCTCTGACTGTACAAACTGTCCACCAACCTCAGGAAGTCTTCTTGCCATATACTCAGGAATCTCATTCTGAGGAGTGATAGGGTAGCCAGCGAAGAATCTGCAGCCAGATCTTACAGCTGCTTCTGCGATAGCCTCACAGCCTTTCATCAGTACTCTTTCCATTTGCTACCTCCTACTTGTATACATTGATTGCTCCTGCTGGGCACATACGTGCACATGAACAGCATGCTACACAATCATCATTTACTGAAACTACATACTCGTAGCCCTTTGAATTAACGTTCTTTCCGTAGTCAAGAACCTTTTTTGG
The DNA here is from genome assembly GCA_018064645.1 of Candidatus Crickella merdequi. Lineage (GTDB taxonomy): Bacteria > Bacillota > Clostridia > Peptostreptococcales > Anaerovoracaceae > Crickella > Crickella merdequi. The sequence continues at coordinate 12,691 of JAGHUT010000067.1, forward strand.
GCAGAACTTGATGCAATAACCACAGCTCTTGCAAAGCTCTGCGACGATTTCTACTCTTGCCATACGATAGCCTCCATTTCATCTATATGAACCATAAATTAAGGTTTATCACTAATAATTTATGCTAAAATTTGACACTATGGTAGCAAGTAAATATAATTAGTCATAAGAACTTCTTTATGCGAGACAAAAAGGATTTCTTATGAACAAATGAAAAAACAAAAACTATGTTTTTTTCACAAAAAAGGAGCAAATCGATGGATATTAACAAATTCCAGATTTTTCTTGCTGTAGCAGACGCAGGAAGCTTCGGCAAAGCCTCTGAAAAAACAGGCTATACCCAGGCGGGCATTTCATATGTAATCAAGACACTTGAGGATGAAGTCGGTGTGAGGCTTTTCTCAAGAACTTCGACAGGAGTAAGGCTTACAGACAGTGGAAGGGTACTACTTCCAGAGGTAAGAAGAGTAGTTGGAGCCTATGGAAGCTTTGAGTCGGCACTGCTGGCACAGAAGGTGGCCAATGTTCAGACAATTCATGTGGGAACTGTAGACACAATGGCGATTAAGTGGCTTCCAAGAGCCATACAGCTTTTTAACGAAAGATTTCCAGATGTTCTTGTTGACTGCAATACGGGAGATCCTTTTGAGATAAAGGAATGGATGGAAAGAGGAGAGGCAGACCTCGGCCTTACTGAAAGAGGCTGGGAGGATGTAAGATATAGATGGATTCATCTTGCTCACGACCCATATGTTGCTATACTGCCTCCAGGCTCTAACTGCCCAAGACCGTGTCCGTACTCTTTCCTCAATGGACGGCAGATGTATATATCAGATTACGGAAGAGAGAGGAATGTACCGGTGCTGATCCAGAACAAGGATTTTCAGATTTTTCCGCTCAATGACAAGCTCTGCAATCGTTCACTTGCCAACATAATCGGCCACGGCAAAGCATCCACTATTATGCCATCTCTTGCGTATGAGGTGTGTGGAATGCATGATGACAGACCTGAGTTCCAGCCAGAGGTAGTTCCCCTCGAAAGCGGCATAACTCGCGACCTTAATATAGTTCTGAGAGAAGAGAATGTTACGAAGCCGATACTGAGAGGTTTTATCAATTGCATTAAAGAAGCAGTTGCGGAGAATCCTATCAGACAATACTAGTAGCGCAAACGAAACAAAAATGATATATTAATACAGTATGCTTTTAATGAAAACATACTGTAGTGGTATATAACAACAAATGAAGGAAGGTAATAGGTTATTATGGAAAGAATTCTTGTTATGAACATGGGTTCAACATCATCAAAGATTGCTGTTTACGACGATGATAAGGAACTGTTCACAAAGACACTCAGACACAGCGCAGAGGAGATGGCTCAGTTCGACGGAGTTATCGATCAGCTCGATTTCAGAAAGGCTAAGATCTTCGAGGCTCTCGAGGAGAATGGCGTAACAGTTGATTCACTCACAGCTGCTTGCTCAAGAGGTGGAAATATCATCGCTTGCCCACACGGAGCTATTGAGATTGACCAGGAGATGGTTGATTACCTTACAAGACCAGAGGATACATTCCCACATGCTTCACTTCTTGGAAGCCTTATCGCTTGGGAAATCAAGAAGGAGCACGATGTTCTCGCATGCATCTACGATGCTATCGGAACAGATGAGATGCAGCCAATCGCTAGAGTAACTGGAGTTCCTGAGATTCCAAGATACACAGTAGGACATACTCTTAACACAAGAGCTATGGGAATCAAGGTTGCAGAGGAGAAGCTCGGCAAGAAGTTTGACGAGTGCAACATGATCGTTGCTCACCTTGGTGGCGGAAGCTCAGTAAGACTTTTCGAGCAGGGTGTTAACATCGATTGCGTTAACGACGATGAGGGTAACTTCACACCTGAGAGAGGTGGCGCAGTTTCTTCAAAGGAGCTTGTTAAGTACTGCTTCAAGAAGTTCAACGAGGGACTTACAGACAAGCAGGTTACAAAGGCATTCCACGGTCAGGGTGGACTTATGGCATGGCTTGGAACAACTGATGCTAGAGACGTTGAGGCTATGGTTGAGGCTGGCGACGCTAAGGCTAAGGTTGTATACGAGGCAATGGGATACACAGTTGCTAAGGACATCGCTAAGCTGTCAGCAGTAGTATGCGGTAAGGTTGATGCTATCGTTCTTACAGGTGGAATCGCTTACTCAAAGTCACTCACAGCTCAGATTGAGAAGATGGTAGGATTCATCGCTCCAGTTTATGTAATGGCTGGTGAGTACGAGATGGAGGCGCTTTCATCATGTGCTCTCAGAGTTCTCAAGTGCTAGGAGACACTCCAGAACTTCGGAGAGATCAAGGCTTCTGCAGCAGACAGAGTAAAGATTTACTAATATCTTTCGATTTATTTATAAATGCCCGGGTTTATGCCCGGGCTTTTTTACGGCGAGGGCTTTTTGTGTATATATCAGTTGTTACGTGAAAAAAACAGTAATTTTGTGCGTATATGCATTTTTCACTCAAAAAAACTACAAAAATGTCCCAGTGAGATATTTATATTGCAGTTTTTGCCCGTTGCGGGGCAATTTTTTGATTGTTTCTGATGGATTTTGAGGTAGGGTGAGAAATTTTATAGTTAAATTGAATGGTAACTATGAAATAGACACAATTTTACTGTTTTTTTAAACCAAACTTGCGTATATACACAAACTCGCATATAAAGCCCTTCTTGATAACACTAATGCTTCTCGATATAATAAAAAATGTAGTGTATTTTATTGTTTTTTTGTCAAAGAAGGGAAATTGTAATGGAGAGAATTCTTGTAATGAACCTCGGTTCAACATCAAGCAAAATTGCTGTTTATGAGGATGACAAGGAACTGTTCACACAGACTCTCAGACACAGCCAGGAGGAGATGGCTCAGTTTGACGATGTTCTTGACCAGTTCGAGTTCAGAAACGCTAAGATCAGAGAGGCTCTTGCTGAACATGAGATTCCAGCTGAGAGCATCACTGTAGCTTGCTCAAGAGGTGGTAACATCTGCGCATGTCCACACGGAGCCATTGGAATTGACCAGGCTATGATCGACTACCTCACAAGACCAGAAGATACAGCTAAACACGCTTCACTTCTTGGAAGCATGGTAGCTTACGACTTCGCAAAGGAGTACGGCAGCCTCGCATGTATCTACGATGCAATCGGAACAGATGAGAAGCAGCCAATCGCAAGAGTATCAGGAGTTCCTGAGCTCCCGCACTTCACAGTAGGCCACACACTCAATACAAGAGCTATGGCAATCAACTGCGCTGAGAAGATGGGCAAGTCATTCGACGAGTGCACTTTCATCGTTGCTCACCTTGGCGGCGGAAGCTCAATCAGACTTTACAAGAACGGTGTTAATATCGATTCTGTAAACGACGATGAGGGTAACTTCACACCAGAGAGAGGTGGCGGAGTTGGAGCAAAGAGTCTTATCGACCTCTGTTACTCAGGCAAATACACAGCTAAGGAAGCTATGAAACTTATCCACGGTAATGGTGGTCTTAAGGCTCATCTTGGAACAACTGATGCTATCGCAATCGAGAAGATGATTGAGGAAGGCGATGAGTACGCTAAGATCGTATATGAGGCAATGGCTTACAACGTTGGTAAGGACATCGCTAAGCTTTCTGCAGTAGTTTGCGGTAAGGTTGACAAAATCATCCTGACAGGCGGAATCTCATACTCAAAGATGATCACTAACAAGGTAACTGAGATGGTTGAGTTCATCGCACCTGTAGAGGTTATGCCAGGCGAGTTCGAGATGGAGGCGCTTGCAGCAGGAGCACTGAGAGTTGCTCAGGGCCAGGAGGAGCTTCAGGACTTCGCTGAGATTAAGGCTTCATCAGTAGACAGAATCAGCATCGTACCTGGCGTTGCCCCAGGAACAGTACCTGCTAGATAAACTGTATATTTTGAAAAAACCGGACCCCTGCGGGTCCGTTTTTTGTGGCGAAGGGTAATTGATAAAATTTTCCCAAAAGAGTATAATTACTTATCTATGTGATAAATAATTTAATTGTATATACAAGAAGGGAAGAACTAGATATGTTTGAGATGGAAACTTTAATGAATTCCCCTGTAGCAGTACTGGGCGGCGGTAATGTTGGTAAGACTTGCGCTGCTGACTGCGTACTCAGTGGAAAGAACAAGGATGTAAGAATTTTTGATTTTCCTGCATTCTACGACAAGACACTGAAGAGTGTTGAGAAGTCAGGTATTACACTTGGCGGAATCCAGAAGAATCAGTACAGCTGGACAAGATACGGCAAGGCTGAGTTCAGCATGCTTACATCAGATATGGCTGAGGCTGTTAAGGGCGCTAAGCTTATCATCATTGCTATTCCTTCAGTAGCTCATTCACTTTTCTTTGAGGAGCTTGTACCACTGCTTGAGGACGGCATGATTATCCATATCATTCCTGACAACTATGGTTCACTTAAGCTTCGCAAGAAGATGAGAGAGATGGGATGCGACAAGAAGGTTATCATCGGCGGATGGTCAAGTGCTCCTTACGGAACAAGAGTTGAGAGAGAGGGCGGCGTTGCTACAGGTGAGATGTGGCTCGTATACAGAGCTAAGACTCTTCGTGGTGCTGCACTTCCTATGACTGATCAGGAAGTATTCCTTGAGAGCTCAAAGTGCCTTGGATGCTTCGATTCAATTACAGAGGGAGATGGATATGCTGCTGGAGATACAGTAATGGATATCGGATTCTCAAATGTTAACCCAGTACTTCACTGCCCTGGAACAATCCTCGGTGTTGGTGTAATGGAGAACTTTGGAAGAATCTATGGTGGACACGATCCATACCAGTATTCAATCTACAGCCACGCATACTGCCCATCAATCTCAGAGGTTCAGTATGCACTCTACCTCGAGGAGATTGCACTCTCAGAGGCTATGGGCGTTGGAATGGCAACATATCCAAAGGAGACATTCTTCCAGAGAACATCAATTCTCGGACCTGAGTACATGGGAGATGACTGCAATGTTCCTTTCGACCACCAGTGGGAGACAGGTTTCAAGACAGGTCCTTTCACAATTCAGGACAGATATGTTACAGAGGACGTTCCAGTAGGATGCCACATCTACCATGAGCTTGGTAAGAAGTTCGGAGTACCTACACCTGTAGTAGATTCAATGATTACACTTGGATCAGTAATGACAGGTAAGGATTTCTATGCTACAGGAATCACACTCGATGAGCTCGGAATCGGTCACCTTGACAAGGATCAGCTCCTCGACTACCTCCACAACGGTAACTACGTAGAGGCATAATTGCAAAGGATAAGATTATGGCAAACTGGAAAAGCAACATTGAGAACATCCACGAGCTTGACGGCGTACATGAGACACTTGTTTCATACACATCAGGCTTCGCAATCGGAATCATCGCTGTTAACCTGATCTACCCTAAGCTTCCTGGTAACGTTGCAAACGCAACAACATACCCATTCCCGGTGAAGTATAAGGTTGTTGAATTCGAGATTGAGCAGCTTTTTGCCGGCGATCCAGCAATCAGAGATCAGATTGTAAATGCTGCAAAAGAGCTTGAAGCAGAGGGCGTTCGCGCTATCATCGGCGCATGTGGATACTTCGCTCACTTCCAGCAGATTATCGCTGACGAGGTAGATATTCCTGTATTCATGTCAAGCCTTTGTCAGGTGCCTATGATTAAGACAGGTATTTCTTCTAAGAAAAAAATCGCAGTCTTCGCTGCAAGTGGCGATGATCTCGATAATGAGATTCTTGCCAAGGTTGGTACAGATTCTGACAGACTTATTGTACAGAATGTTGGCAACCTCGAGAGCTTCTCGGCGATCAGATGGGGAAGACCTGAGCTTGATAATGGCAAGCTCAAGAAGGACCTGTGCGATATTGCAGCAGACCTTGTAGCAAGGAATCCTGACATCGGAGCAATCCTCCTTGAGTGCAGCGATCTGCCACCATATGCCAAGGCAATTCAGGCTGCAACAGGACTGCCTGTGTTCGATTTTAACAGCATGATTGACATGGTATATCACGCTGTTGTACAGAAGACTTACTACGGATATTTCTAGAAATAGAATGGATAAGTAGCAAATAACAGGGAGACGAGGCTTAGTGCCTCGTCTTTTTTATATGCAAAGTTTATATATTCCGATTTGGAATAAATGTGCGGAAAAATTGACTGCAGTAAGGGGATACAAGTGTCTCTTTTGAAGGAGTTGAGAGCAGTGCTATTATGATATAATTTTATCAAATATGACTATTGGAATGATTGGAGTAGAAAGCGCTATGGGTAATTCTGAAAAGGCGTCTGGTCCTGTGATTCTTGCTGTTGCAGGCAAGGGTGGAGTTGGCAAGACATCTATTTCGGCAACAATGGTCAGACTTCTTACTGAAGCTCATCCTGACAGCAATATCCTCGCAATTGATGCTGATCCTGCAGTTGGACTTGCGACGGCACTTGGTATTGATGTTGAGACAACAATTGATGACATTCGAAAGGATGTTGCAGAAGGTGTAGAGGCCCTTGGTCTTAATTCTGCTGTTGAAGTCAGGAATGAGGTAAGGTACAGACTGTTTGATGCACTTGTTGAAGTAGACGGATTCAGTTTCATCGCAATTGGTCGCCCGGAGACTGCAGGCTGCTATTGTAAGGTTAATTCGTATCTCAAGGAGGTAATCAGTATTCTTGCAGAGAATTTCGATTACGTCGTAATTGATGGAGAAGCCGGCATTGAGCAGATTAACCGCCGTGTAATGGAGAAGGTCACTCATATGATTCTTATTACCGATGGCAGTGCAAGGGGAACCAAGGTTGTTCGCACAGTCAGGGATGTTGCCGACGAGCTTGTCATGTATGAGCGTATCGGCGTCATTGTCAACAGAATCCCATCCATGGAGATGACAAGGTATCTTGATCTTGGAGATATTGAGGTGCTGAGTGTCATACCATCAGATGACAATCTGGCAGATTTCGATATTCGCGGCGAGAATGTCTTCTATCTGCCATCTGACTCGGCTGTTGTTGAGGGTACGAGAACAGCGCTTAAGAATTTCGATATCATTTAGTAACGTACAGTTTAGAAAGAAATAGAGAGTGGAAAGCTATGAAAGATCTTAAACATCTGATTTATTTCGAGCAGCTCCTTCAGGATGCTAACAACGAACTGGTGCAGAAGGGACAGGCTGAAGGCCTTAAATGTGTTGCCACAGTGTGTGAGAATATTCCTGAACCACTGCTTAACCTTCCGGGACTTTTCTCGGTAAGACTTCGTGCTCCTAAGACAGGCTCAATGGAAATGGCTACATATTACATGACAGATTTCCTTTGTGAGTACACAAGAGCACTTCTCGAAAGAGCAATTGAGGGAGGCTACAATTTTACAGATTGCATGATTACTCCTGACGGCTGTTCAATGCTCAACCGTTGCGTTGAGAACATGGAGCTTCTTCACACAGCGAAGAAGCCGGGATATTTCTACGAATATCTTGAGATTCCAATGAAGGCAGATGACAATGGACTCAATCTTTATGTGCTCCAGTGTCAGAACCATATTCTGAATGCCTTCAAGAAGAACTTCGGAATTGATGTTTCTGATGAGGCCATCAGAAAAGCTGTTGCTGAGCACAACAGAATGTGCGAGCTCATCCGTGCTATCGGAGATTACCGTAAGCCTGAGAAGCCAGCAATCACTGGCTATGAGTTCCATATCATTACTCTTGCAACTTATGTAGCTCCTAAGCATCTGATTATTCCTATGCTTGAGGAGACACTTGAAGAACTCAAGACAAGAGAGCCTGATGATATGAAGTACAGAGCGAGAGTCGTATTTGTCGGTTCTGAGGTTGACGATGTTGACATGATTAAGCTTGTAGAGGATGCAGGCGCATATGTATGTGCTGACAGATTCTGCTATGGATCACTTCCAGGCCGCAATCCAATCGAGCTTAACGATGATGAGGATGCTCTGACACAGATCTGCCGTCAGTATATGTACAGAGGCCAGTGCCCACGTATGATGAACCAGGCAAAGATTCAGGGTCGTCGTCAGTATGTTGCTGATATAGCAGAGGAGTACAATGCAGACGGAATCATCTATCAGCAGATGAAGTTCTGCGATCCATGGGCTTATGAGAGAACTGTCGGTTCACACGTTCTTAATAACGATTATGACTATCCTGTTCTTTCAATCGACCGTCCATACGCTGTAGGCGTTTCCGGTCAGCTCCGTACCCGTGTACAGGCTTTCGTAGAGAGTATTGAGATCAAGAAGATTCAGGGAGGTGCGAAGTAATGATGGATGCTAAAGAAATAGCTGCAAAGATTGCAGAGAACCTTGACCCTAACAAGGATAAGGAAAGACTTGGAACTCTTTACACAGACGGTAAGGTAAGAAAACGTCGTGAGTGGAGAGGTCTTGAGGACACAATGTACGATTATGTAAGATGGCTGGGCATTATGGGTATGCTCGGTAAGTTCATTGTTAAGCCAAGGAACATCAAGGGATTCTTCCGTTACAGATGGATGCAGAATTACCTTGCAGTTCCTATGATGATTGACAGACATACTCAGGGTCTCAGAGGCTCTTATCTGCGTATCGCGCATACAGAGTTTGACCTGGTTGCACAGGACGTAGCTCTTCTCCTTGAGAATCTTTTCAAGGGTGACAGAAATGTTGGTAACGACGAGGAGTTCTCAAAGAAGGTTGTACTGGTTGACGAGAACGAGATGACAACATTCATGATGGGATTCCCTAATCTGAAGTGTCTTTCAAGAGAGACTCCTTCAGTATATGTATCAGTACTTCTGAATCAGCATGCTGCTGAGCCATATATTGATATCGCTCAGGAGTATGGCCTTCCTGGAGATGTATGCCCAATGCCTGAGGCTGAGATGGGTGTATCAATCGCAGATGATTTCCCTGTACTTGGTGCATGTGCAGTACAGTGCAACACAACATGCGATGGTTCACTTCTCGGTAATGGAGTAATCTCCAAGAGACTTGAGCTTGAGGACGGCGTTCCTTGCTTCCAGCTTGCAGCTCCTCTTCGCCATAGAGAGGACGATGTACAGGAGTATGCAGCACAGGAAATCAGAAACACTATCGCATTTATTGAGAAGCACACCGGCCACAAGTGGGACTGGGATAACTACTTCGAGTGTGCTAAGAGAGTTAATGAGTCAACAAGACATCGTCTTGACTGGCTTGAGATGAACAAGACAGATTACCCACAGGTATTCGGTTCAAATCTGGCTCTTTATACAGAGACCAACTATATGGCTATATGCGGTAAGCTTCCTGCATTCGTAGAGGCAGACCGCAAGATTACTAAATATGCTGAGCAGGCATACAAGAACAGAGCTATGGCTGTTAAGGAGTACAGACACAGAGCTATCGTATGGGGAGTTCAGTCTCACTTCTACTTTGATTTCCTTATCTGGCTTCAGAACTGCTGGGGAATTATTCCACTGACAGACATGCTGTCAATGGTATCAACAAGAGTTCTTTCTGAGGATGATAAAGAGCAGGCTATCTACGATATGGCTTGGCTTCAGGAGAACATGATCATGCGTAACAGAACTCATGGCGGATACAAGGTACTCCTTGATGAGCTTTGGGACTTCTGTGAAGAGTTCAATGCAGATACAGTTATTCTCTGGGAGCATATGGCGTGCAAGGCCCTCGTAGGAATGCATGGTCAGTTTGAGGAGAAGGCTCGTGAAAAGGGTATTCACCTTATCTGGGTTAAGCATGACCTTTTCGACCCTCGTATTGTTTCTAGACAGGGTATCAGAGATCAGATTAATAACTACATGAGAACTGTATTCATGGAAGAGCCGCTTGATCCAACACTTGAGGTTCTGCCGGACGATCAGTCATGGTAAGAGAAGGAGGACTACAATGAAGAAGAAAGCACTCAAAGTACTGAAGACTACTGGTCTTGTTGCCGGAGGATTCTTCGGAGTTACATTTACAGTATATTACTTCAATCTTGACATGAAGATGACGGCAGCTATGCAGCCTTTACTAAACTATGTATATGATAGAGTAGAAAGAGATCAGCACCTGTAAATCATGAAATTATACGACCAGACAATAGAACGAATCACTAATCTTCTCAATGAGAGCACGACTGTGGAGCTTCCGGTCAGAACATCGTCATGGCCGGATGTATCCGACAGAAGCATGATTCTAAGAAGTGAGATGGCATATGAGCTTGGCTCAAATCAGTTCCCTGGAATCGGAGCAACGATTATCACTGCTAATGAAGATCTTGTTTCTGGTGATGGAGTATTCCTTCACGGTAAGGATCTTCAGGAGCTTAAAGGTGATACGCCTTATGCGAGAGTCGCTTTTGTCAAAGTTGATGAAGCAACTCTTGGTGAAGGAGAGGCTCTATATAGAACCATAAGGGATCTTGAATATGTGAGATATCATTTTTATCCAGAAGGATTTATGATGAGGGTTTCTCCATCGAAGCAGATTGAAAGCGTGCGAATTGGCAGAAGTGCTCTGAACAGGGGTTTAAGCTTCGAAATTACCGGAAACCGTCTCATTGAGGCCTTCAAGAAGAAGCCGCAGGTTGAAGCCGTTCAGGTTCACTATGTAACAGATCCTGACTTCGACTACAAGGCGCTTTCCAAGCTTTTCACCGAATCTGAGGAGATTACAAAGACAATTGACCACATCCTTAAGAATGTAATTATGGATTGTAATGCCTGCAGCCTCCAGGCGGTCTGTGATGAGGTTGAGGGTTTGAAAGAACTCCATTTCAAGAAATAGAATTAATTCATTCAAAAGGGGCTGTTGCACACCATAATGGGTGTGTAACAGCTCCCTTTTTTGCTCTAATTTAGGTATAGAAAAAGACGGCTAAAGCCGTCTTAGATTATGCGTTGTACAGTATCTTGATATGTTCCGCAAATGCTTTCTCTGGTCCAGTGAGTTTGCGTGATTTGTTGTATACAAGGTAGGTTCTGATTTCTTGCGGCGGTTCAACCGGAATCGATACGATGCCATCGTTTACAAGCGCATCAGCAACTGATCTGGTTGCAAGAGTGCTTGTGAACCCCTGCGAAATCAGATCAACCATCATATCAGAGTCTTCCATTGTAGAGAATGCTATGTTCATCTCCAGATTGTTCTCGTTATACAGTTCATGCATCTCGTTGTATATATGAGAGTTCTTGTGGCCTGTTGTGAGCTGAAGCGTTCCCAATTCTGATAGATTGATATGGTCCATTGAAGCGTACTCCGAATCTGCGCTCGTCAGCACCGTGAGAATATCGTCGCGCACCAGTTCGATGTGTTCGAATTCTCTTCTCTTAATATACTTAGGACGTGATTTGATAATCGCGAAAGTAAGCTCTCCATTCTTAAGCATGTCATATGCGGCATAATTATCAACAATCTTAACGTTGCAGATCGTATTGGCATTATCCATGATGAAACGGGTGATTCTCTTGGCTAATCCTGTTGCTTTGTAGAATGTGTATACGCCGATATGAAGAATGGCTTTATCATCGGCGGTATTCTGGCCGAATGAAGCCATTAAGTCATCTATGGCTTCTATAACTTTGCGTCCGCATTTGCAGAACTTCTCACCATCTGGGGTGAGAATAACATTGTGAGTATCTCT
>JAGHUT010000064.1 GCA_018064645.1 Candidatus Crickella merdequi
ATGCACGACCCTGAGCTGATTCCTTTCGGACTCAAACTTAAGAGACACGGCAAGAAAGTAATTTTTGACAGCCACGAGAACTACGTGGCGCAGATAAGGGAGAAGACTTACCTTAATCCGATTATTAGAAAAACAATTGCCGGTGCATACAAGATGTTCGAGACATATGCGCTTAAGCGCTTTGATGCAGTTGTTGTTCCTTGCTCTTTTGACGGAATTAATATTTTCAAGGGAAGAGCAAAGAAGGTAAGCTTCATAGCGAATTACCCAACTGCCGAGAATTTTGCAAGCAAATACGATCCAACTATCCAGAAAGAATTCGACATCTGCTATGTAGGTGGATTAACAGAAAGCAGAGGAATCGGCAATCTTGTTGAGGCCTGCGGCAAAGCAGACTGCAGCCTGCTTCTTGCTGGAAGATTCTCAGACGAAGCATTCGAGGAGAAGGTCAAGGCGATGCCTGGATTCAAGAATGTTACATATCTCGGAGAGATACCAAATGCAAGCATCGCCCGTGAGATTCAGCGATCAAGAATCGGTGCCAACCCGCTCCTTGATGTTGGACAGTACCATCACATAGATACTTTCGGCATTAAAGTCTACGAGTATATGGCAATGGGAGTGCCGGTTCTTATGCCTGACTACTACTACGCAAGAGAGCAGATTGCTGAGGCAAAATTCGGAGTTTGCGTAGATACTGGCGATACAGATGCAATGGCAGAAGCAATCAAAGGAATGCTTCAAGATGAGCGAGCACTAAAGGAAATGGGAGAAATTGGACGAATATTGGTAGACGCTAGATACAACTGGAAAACCCAGGAAGAATTGCTCCTGGGACTTTACGAGGGTTTATAAGAAGCAATGAGCAAGAAACTAATCAAAATTGTATGTAATGAGTGGAACAATGAAAATCGTGACAAAAGAGAGTTAAAAGCATGCGAAGAATTGGGCATGAAAGTCCAAGTTGTTGCAAAAGGAACCTGTTTTGAAACACTAGAAAAAGAAGGTATCTCAGTAACTACAATAACAACAAAACCGCTGGGGGTAAAAATGCCAGGTGCAGTTAATAAGGCGGCGTCTGTATTCTGTTGGGCACATTTTGTTCGCAAGGCGAATCCTGACATAATTAGCGGACATGACATAGGTGGACTTGCTATTGGATGGCTTTCTAACATATTAAGAAGGGAAAAAGCACAACTAGTATACGATTCTCACGAGTTTGAAATAGGGAGAATGGCGGACAGAAGCAAACTTCAATCCGAGATAATTGCAAGGCTTGAGAAATTCCTTATGAAAAGAAGCACATTCTCAATAATGGTTAACGACCAGATTGCAGACGAGGTGCAGAGAATTCACAAACTTACGACAAAACCTCTAGTAATTAGGAACACTCCGGAACTTTGGTCTGTTAACAAAACAACATCAGGAAAAATAAGAGCAACAATAAACAGAAGATTTGGTCGTAACAATCTCTTTGTATTAATGTATCATGGGGCTGTTATAAACAACCGAGGCATTGAGACTATAATGGATGTTGTAAAGATGAACGACAATCTTGGATTAGTAGTTCTTGGCAATGGTAGCGAGGGTTATCTTAAATCTCTTGCTGAGAAAGGCAAATTATTAGGCATCGAAGATAGAGTACAGTTTATAGAGGCCGTTTCAATAACGGACCTTTGGAAATATGTATCAGCAGCAGACGTTGGAATGATTACAATACCAGCTGCATCGAAGAGCTACTACTTTATGCTTCCAAACAAGTTGTTTGAGAATATTCAGAGCGAAACGCCAGTCATAGTGTCAAATTTCCCGGCGATTTCATCGATTGTTGAAGGAGAAGAAATAGGACTAACTTGCAATCCCACGGATGTGATAGCAATTAACCAATGCGTGGAAAAAATGAGAACAGATGCAGCGTTTTATCAAAAGTGTAAAGCAAACCTTAAGTCTGCTAAAGAAAAGTATTGTTGGGAGAAAGAGAAGCAGAGACTTAAGGACGCTTATGCAAAGCTGCTGGGTTAAGGAGCAAATATGAGAATACTAATACTTCCCTCATGGTACCCAACTCCTGAGAATCCGGGTAGTGGAGTTTTCTTTAGGGATCAGGCAGAGGCGCTTGCCGAAGCTGGGCACGATGTGACTGTAATGTATATACAGTTGTATTCTATAAAGAACGTTATTGGACATGTTTCCAAAGAACCTCAGTTTAAAGAAATTAATGGAGTAAAAACATATTACTACTACGCATGTTCTTATGGCGCAGATCGAAGGATGCGTGTTTGTGAAAGAGTGCGAGAGGTTTTTCCTAAAGCTATCAAAAGTTTAATGGATAAAGAGGGCAATTTCGATATAGTTCATGCACACAGTTTTCGTGCAGCAGGTTATGCTGCTGTCGTGAACAAAAGGTTACTAGGGTGTCCAGTTATAGTGACCGAGCATATTAGTAGCATTGGAAATGATGAAATTACTAGCTTAGAGAAAAAACATCTTAAGACAACCGTTGAGGGTGCAAATTTATTTGTCTGTGTTTCAGAGAATTTAAAGACAATAGTAAAAGAGAAGACTGGAACAAACAAGAAAATATTAGTAATTCCTAATATATTGCCTTCAGTTTTCTCAGAAGCGATAGCTGAAGAGGAAGAAATTAAAAGTGATAAGCTGAGATTCATAGCAGTAGGAAGCCTAAGGGAGATAAAACGGTACGACTTTATGATAAATGCCTTTGCTGATGTGTTCAGCAATTGCAGAGATGTAGAGTTAAGAATTTGCGGCGATGGACCAGCTAGAGACAAATTAAAAAAACTCATTGAAGCACTCAGTCTCGAGGATAAGGTAAAGTTGCTCGGATATCAGAGTCGCGAAGACGTTAGAAAACAAATGCTAATGAGTCATGTGATGCTCCAAGCAAGCAAATCAGAGACTTTTGGGGTAGTTTTGATTGAGGCAATGGCCTGTGGTTTGCCAGTTATTGGAACAAGAAACGGTGGATCAAACGAAGTTTTAGAGGCTTATGGCGCGAATGCGGTAGATGTTGATGATTATGATGCATATTGTGAAGCGATTAAAGAGATAGCACACACCTTTAAAAGTTACAATAGAAAGCTTATAAGAAATAATACTCTTTATAAATATGGGAAAAAAAGTATTGTGGAGCTTTTAGAAGAAGCATACAAGGAGGCTTTAACTTTTGGAAAATAGAACAAACTATAAATTTAACTTCGTAACAATTATTCTGCTTTTTTTCATTGTTGAAGCGTTCCTAAATGCAAATGGGAAAGGGCTTCCTTATTTAGTGACATATTTATTGGGCATGCAGGCGTTGCTGGTTATAGCAATATGCATAATTCCTTCACAATTCAATATGGTTAGATTAAATGTTGGACCATTTTCAATCTGGATGGCTTTTGTATTTCTACTAAGTGTTTCTGTTTGTACGGCTAAACTTGGAAACATTTTGGATTTTGGGGTTTTTCTCTTCGGTTTTACCATTGTCGGGGTTGCAACATGTCTAACAGATAAATCAAAATTGCTAAGGGCAATACAATGGAGTTGTATTATTAGTGCCACCTTGTTTTTTATACTAAGCATCGCACTCTACCCATATGAAATACTTGGATCTGGATACGGGGGGGTATTAGTTAATGCAAATGGTGCTGGACAATATGAGACGCTTGTTTACGTATGTCTGCTACCTACGCTTCTTGAAAAAGGACTTTCCAAGTATAAGCGTTTGTGCTCAATCATAGTGGGCTTAGACTTAGGCATGCTGTTCATGTCTGGTAGCAGAACCGCATTGCTTAGTGTTGCAATGGCAACGCTTCTGATGGTTGGCATTCATCTTACGCGAAGAGAAAAACAAGAAGTACTAACAGTTGTAAAGACTCTGGTAATAGTCGTTGCAGCAGCGATATTGATTTCCTTAGTTGCATTCAGTTTATCAAAGACAGGCGCCGTAGAAGAACTCAATCTTCTGCAAGAAAAGATATCTATAGAAGGAAAAACCGCAGATGAATTATCAACGGGAAGGCTTTCAATTTGGAAAGAGTTTGCAAGCCATATAAAGCCTTTTGGTGTTGAGGGAGAAACGCACTATTATGTAGGAGAGCGAACAACCGTATATACAACAGCACACAATACAATTCTTGATTATATGGTTACAAAAGGATTGTTTGCAGGCATATGCATCGCATTATTCTATCTAGTCTCATTTGTTAAAAGTGTACAACTTGCAATACAAAATAGAGGAGATGAATATCATCTTTTTGCAACAGGAATTAATATGGCTTTTTGCGTCACTGCGATGCTAGCATCGCTTAACTCGATGTTTGCGTACCCAATTGCGCTTTTTTACTATCTTGTACAAGGAGAAGTACTGTTTTCAAGAAGGATAAATGAATAGGGGAACGATATGTTATTATCTAAAGAATTATCGAAGATTAATATTGAATGTAAAACCATTTCGGAACAAGAGTTTAAATCACTTGGACTTGCAGGCTACAATGACGGCGAAGGAGTATGCACCTTCCTTGCGGCAAGCAAGTATGCGGCCGGCCTTTCAAAAGGAATCACAATGATTCTTACAACGGAGGCAGTATACGATGAGCTTTGCGCAGCAAATGCACTGACAGATGAATATGGAATCTGCATCGTAGACAACCCGAGAATCGCATACTTCAAGCTTCACAATGCGCTTTGCGAGAGAGACGAGTACAGAAGAGAGCAGTTTGCAACAAAGATTGCCGACTCTGCGAAGATTCATCCAATGTGCTGCATCGCAGAGAATAATGTAATCATTGGCGAAAACGTTGTTATTGAAGAATTCGTTTCGATCAAGGAGAACACAGTCATAGGCGATAATTCAGTTATTCGCTCAGGAAGTGTTATAGGCGGAACCGGTTTCGAGATAAAAAACAGCGACGGCGGCCTTTGGACAGTAACTCATATCGGGGGAGTTATTATCGGCAGGAATGTAGAGATACAGCAGTGCACAACTATAGATAAAGCTATTTATCCATGGGACAATACAATCCTTGGCGATTACGACAAGATTAACAGCCAGGTTCAGATTGCCCACGGCGTAAAGATAGATACCAATACTGAGGTCGTTGCTAACGCAGGCATTCAGGGAAGAGTTAGAATCGGAAAGAATGTATGGATTGGACCTAACAGTGCAATCAGAAACGGAATCAGCATAGGTGATAATGCGAGAGTTAATGTGGGTGCGGTGGTAACACTCGACGTAGCAGACGGCTTGGCGGTAAGCGGAAACTTCGCAAGACCTCATGCTGCGATGATAGAAGAAATGAGAGCATATAAGGATTAAATAACGCAAAAGAAAGAAAAGGAGATTCACAAATGAAATATGCACTTATAGGTTGTGGAAGAATTTCAACTAATCACATGAAGGCAGCTGTAAACAACGGTCTTGAGATTGTTGCAGTTTGTGACATTCTTCCTGAGAAGATGGAAGCAATCCTTGAGAAGCACGGGCTTGCAGATGATGCTTCAATCAAAAGATATACTTGTTATAAAGAAATGATTGAGACCGAGAAGCCTGAACTGGTAAGTATTGCTACAGAGAGCGGAAAACATGCAGAGATTGCACTCTATTGCATCGAGAAGGGTGTTCACTGCATTATCGAGAAGCCAATGGCAATGTCAATCGACGATGCTAACAAGATTATCGACCTTGCAGAGGAGAAGAATGTTAAGGTTTCTGCCTGCCACCAGAACAGATTCAATGTAGCTATTCAGGAGCTTCGTAAGGCTGTTGAGGCAGATAGATTCGGAAGAATTTCACACGGCTCAATTCACGTAAGATGGAACAGAAACAAGGGCTACTATGATCAGGCTCCTTGGAGAGGAACTTGGGCAGAGGATGGCGGATGCCTCATGAACCAGTGCATCCACGGAATCGACCTTCTTAGATGGATGATGGGAGATGAGGTTGAAGAGGTTTACGGAACAACTCGTCAGCAGTTCCACGACTATCTCGAGGCAGAGGATGTCGGCGTTGCAGTAGTTAAGTTCAAGAACGGAGCTATTGGAACAATCGAGGGAACAACAAACGTATATCCAAAGAATCTTGAGGAGACACTTTACATCTTCGGAGAGAACGGAACAGTAAAGATTGGCGGAACATCAACAAACAACATCGATGTATGGGATTTTGCTGATGAGACAGAGGCTGATCAGGCTAACAAAAATCTGCAGGAGCAGACAAGCAACGTTTACGGAAATGGACACACAAGCCTTTTCGCAGATGTTATGGATGCAATCAAAAATGATAGAAAGCCATATGTAGAAACGGTAGCTGGAAGAAATGCTCTAGAGATGATTCTTGCTATCTACAAGAGCCAGAGAGACGGCGTGCCAACAAAGCTGCCTCTGACAGAGTTCGCAAGCACCGATATGGCTAACACGTTTTAATATCAAAAGAATAAAAAAGTTGTTTAGGAGAATGATTTGAGACTAATTAAACGTTTTATAAAAATGATTCTACAGTGGTGTAGTATATGCAAAGTAAACATAAGAAACGCTTATGTCAGGACTGTTTATAGAGGTGTGACGAATGAGTTGCGTTTAAATAATATAGAACCCTATGATTATAAAGGCGTTTATATCACATTAAAAAATACTCCGCCATACAATTATAAAAAAGTGCAGAAGAGTTTTTTAAGGGATGAAGACGGAATAAGGCGTTACGTTTATCCTAACAAAAATGGAGAAGAGACACTACAGTATAATTGTGTTTTGATTGCGCAACAGGGGCTGTCTGAGTACGGGTATTATTTAAACACAAAAAAGAAAGAACATTTGGAACAAGTATTCCTAACGGCAGACTGGCTTATAAACAGACAAGAAGATAATGGTGCATGGATTGAACATTTTGATTTCTACCTTCCTAATGTTTCCGAATGGCAGGAAGCGCCTTGGGTGAGCGCGATGGGTCAAGGTCAAGCAATTTCGCTTATGTGCAGGTGCTATCTTCTTACAGGAGATGATAAATATTTAAATAGTGCTAAACTTGCTGTTAATCCGTTTGAGATATCTAGCAAAAGTCTCGGAGTTGTGTCATATTATGGAGATAAACCTATATATGAAGAGTTTCCATCCAAGACACCAAGTTTCGTTCTAAATGGATTCGCATATAGTCTATTCGGATTGTATGACTTATTTTGCATAACAAAAGACAAGAGAGTTAAAAGACTATTTGATGAAGGTATTGACACCCTTAAGACAATCTTGCCACTGTACGATGATTCAGGGTTATCGTATTATGATTTGGGCTATATTACAGCCCCATTCAGAGTACCGACAACAAATCCTAAATATCATTTAATTCACATAAGACTGTTATATGGATTACATAGCATTACTGGGGAAGAAATTTTTGAGTTTTATGCAAAAAAATGGGAGCGTCAATGATTAGTACAAAAGGAATATTAAAAAGAATAGCAGGATTTTCGGTTGCAACGTGGGTAAACTGTGTAATTTCGTTTGTTGCACTTCCAATTGTAACAAAATTCTTTAGCCCTATGGAGCTAGGCAAGGTAAATCTGTTCGTTTCATATGCAGATATTCTTATTCCTTTTGTATATCTGGGCTTTGATCAAGCATTTGCGAGATATTACAATGAACCTGTAAACAAGAATGACTCAAATTCTATGGGAAGAATTTGTATTTCTATCTCCGGAATGGCACTTGTGTGTGTCTCAACAATACTGTTTATATTCTATGGTCAAATTTCTACGAGGATTATTGGTGAACGAAGGGTATTCATTGTAATCTGCATGATCGGTTACTTATTTGCTACATATGTGATGCGTTATATGGAATTTAACGCAAGAATGGCAAATGATGTAAAAAAATATGGAATACAAGCAGTGCTTGTAACAGTTGTTGTTAAGTTATCTTTTGTCGGTGTTGTACTTGTTAAACCGGTGGCCGAATATGCAATTGCCTTTAGATCATTCTGCTATTTACTCGTTGCAATGTTTTTTCTAGTTGATTTTTATAAGAAAAAAACAGAAGTTAAATGTGATTGGTCAAAAGATGGAATAGTAGAATTAACAAAGTATGCAATACCAATTTTCCCTACAGTTTTATTATTAATGTTTGATTCTGCAGTCTCGCAGCTGATGCTATCTAGATATATGGACTATTCAGATATAGGTATATATTCAAATGCATTGAGTATCGCCGCAATAATCATGATTGTTCAAAGTGGAATCAACATCTTTTGGGCACCTTTTGTGTTCGAGTCATATAAAGATGGACAGGCAAGACTACAAAAGGCACAACAACTTGTTTCCTGTGTTCTAATTGGCTTTGGCTTTGCCATTATATTATGCCAGAATCCTATATATTGGATTTTAGTAAACAAACAGTATTGGGGTAGTAAAAAAATATTTGCATTATTGATAATATCCCCAATTTGTAAAACAATATCAGAAACATTAGGTATTGGAATTGAAATATCGAAGAAAACATACCTGAAATTCCCAGTGTATTTAATAAATATTGTTACAAATGTTTTCTTCTGCATAGTGTTGATACCACGTTTTGGAACTATTGGAGCGGCGTTCTCTACTGTTATTGCATCACTTGTTATGCTAACAACCAAGGCGGCAATAGGCGAAAGATTTTATAAGTGTTGTGACAATTACTACAAACTGTTTGCTGGGCTATCGTTATTGATTGCAGCAGCTGTAATCAATGCCTTTGTTGAAGGTCTATTTAAATTTGCACTTGTTCTGTTCGCGATGGCTCTTTGTATGGTAGTATATAGACAAGAAATAAAAACAATGATGAATTTCATCTGGGGATTTATAAAAAATAGAAAACGAGGTTAACAAATGCAGTTTAGAGATTTAAAGAAACAGTATCAGGTTCTCAAAAGTGACATCGATGCAGCTATGGTCGAGGTTGCTGGAAGCAGCCAGTACATCGGTGGTCCTTGGGTAAAAGCTCTTGAGCAGGAGCTCGCAGAGTATGTTGGAGTTAAGCACTGTGTAAGCTGCGCAAACGGAACAGATGCTCTTTCCCTTGCAGTTATGGCATGGGGAATCGGAGAAGGAGATGCAGTATTCGTTCCTGATTTCACCTTCTTCTCATCAGGCGAAATCGTATCAGCTGTTGGCGCAACACCAGTATTCGTAGATGTAGATGAGAACACTTATAACATCTGTGCAGAGTCTCTTGAGAAGGCGATTCTCAAGGTTAAAGAGGAAGGAAAGCTTACACCAAAGGTTGTAGTAGCAGTAGACCTCTTTGGACTTCCTGCAGATTTCACAAAGGTTTGCGAAGTAGCAAAGAAGTATGGCATTCTCGTTCTTGAGGATGGAGCTCAGGGCTTCGGTGGAAAAATCGGCGAGCAGGTTGCTTGCAGTTTCGGTGATATTGCTACAACATCATTCTTCCCTGCAAAACCGCTTGGATGCTACGGAGATGGCGGAGCTGTTTTTACAAATGATGACGAGGTAAAAGCTCTTCTCGAGTCATTCAAGGTTCACGGCAAGGGTGCAATGAAGTATGACAATGTAAGAATCGGAATGAACTCAAGGCTTGATACAATTCAGGCAGCAATTCTTCAGGTTAAGCTGAAGGCATTCAAAGACTATGAGGTTGCTGATGTTAACAAGGCAGCAGCAATGTATGATAAGGCGCTTGCAGCGCTTGCTGAGGCAGGAAAGCTTAAGCTTCCGGTAGTTCCTGAAGGATTCCTTTCAAGCTGGGCGCAGTACACAATCCAGGTTGCAGAGAGAGAGACAAGAGATGCACTCCAGGCAGAGCTTAAAGCAAAGGGAATTCCAAGCATGGTTTACTATCCAAAGCCAATGCACAAGCAGGAGGCTTTCGCAGGATGCACACAGACAGATGCAGACTTCCCTGTTACAATGAAGCTGTGTGATACAGTGTTATCACTCCCAATGCATCCATACCTCACACAGGAAGAGGTAGACGAGGTTGCAGCAGCACTTAAAGCTTTTCTCAAATAAAGATTGGAGTATAGAAGAAAATGATAAAGTTTAATGAGGTTTACAACGGCTTAATCAATGGAACTGAGAAGCTTGCGCTTGTTGGTCTTGGATATGTTGGTATGCCAATCGCAGTTGAATTTGCAAAGCACATCAATGTAATTGGTTTTGACCTCAATGCAAAGAAGATTGAGCAGTACAAGAATGGTTTCGATCCAACTAATGAGGTTGGAGCAGAGGGCATCAAGAACACAAGTGTAGAATTCACATCAGATGAGACTAAGCTTGCAGAGGCAAAGTTCATTGTTGTCGCAGTTCCTACACCGGTTAAAGAAGACAACAGCCCTGATCTTGGTCCTGTAGAAGGAGCATCCGAAATCATCGGAAGAAACATCACTCCAGGCACTATTGTCGTATACGAGTCAACAGTATATCCAGGCGTAACTGAGGATATCTGTGTTCCAATCATCGAGAAAGTTTCCGGCCTCAAGTGCGGAGTTGATTTCAAGATTGGATATTCACCAGAGAGAATCAATCCTGGTGATAGAGTTCATACACTGACTAACATCCAGAAGGTTGTATCTGGTATGGATGAGGAATCGGCAAGAGAGATCAAGAAGGTATATGATATCGTAATCAAGGCAGGTACTTTCCCTGTATCAACAATCAAGACTGCAGAGGCTGTTAAGGTTATTGAGAACTCACAGAGAGATATCAATATTGCTTTTATGAACGAAATTGCTATGATCTGCGATAAGATGGGCATCGACACAATCGAGGTTCTTGAAGGAATGAACACTAAGTGGAACGCACTTGGTTTCAAGCCGGGCCTTGTAGGCGGTCACTGCATCGGTGTTGATCCTTACTATCTGACTAATGCAGCTGAGAAGCTTGGATATCACAGCCAGATTATTCTTAATGGTCGTAAGGTTAATGACAGCATGGGTGCATATGTTGCAGACGCGGCAATTAAGCAGATGATTGAGGCCGGAATGGCGCCTAAGAAGGCTAAGGTAGTTATTCTTGGAATAACCTTCAAGGAGAACTGCCCAGACACAAGAAACAGCAAGGTTAACGACATCATCGAAAGACTTAAGGAGTTCGATATCGATCCTGTTGTAACTGATTCATGGGCTGAGCCTGCAGTTGCTAAGCATGAGTATGGCGTGGATCTCGTACCGTTTGAAGAGATTAAGAACGCTGACTGTGTAATAGTTGCTGTTGGTCATGATGAGTACAGATCAATGTCAATGATGAAGCTCAAGGCACTCTTCAAGGCAGACCTTCCAGATGATGAGAAGGTTCTCCTCGATGTAAAGAGTATCTATAGAATGGATGAACTAAAGGCTTCTGGAATGAGATTCTGGAGATTATAGCGAGAATTATTTAAGGGAAGAAATGAGCAACACTAGAAGATTATCAAGAATATTTGCCCCGCTTATGCTGGCAATGCTTATGGTGCTTGCCTTTGCAGCGGTGACATATGCGGATGATGAGATAACCATCGGAGAAGAGTCTGTTGATGAAAGCTCCTTTGTAACTGAAGAGGCAAAGAACGGAATTCTTCTTGAGGACGGTAATTACTACTATTACCTGGATGGTGAAATCCAGAAGGCAATCAAATTCGAATATGACGGAAAAACTTATTTTGCAAAAGCGGATGGCACGCTTGCAAGAAATGAGAAGCTGAAGATTGACGGTGAATACTATTTTGCGGAAGAGGATTGTTCTCTTGCAATAAACAAAGTGTTTACAAATGAAAAAGGCACGAAATACTATGCAGATGAACAAGGCGTTGTTGTTTACGAAGCTGCTTTGATTGATGACAATGGCGTTAATCGTGTAACGAACGATTATGGTCAAATTAAAGATAAGCAGTTTATTGTATCAAACGGAAAAACATACTATGTAGATAACGATGGACATTATCTAGAGGGAATATTTACGTATAGTAATGGACACAAGTATTATGCTGATCCAGAAGGCGTAGTTGCGATAGTTGCACAGTGGATTACATCAAATGGGAAAAATTATTTTGTTCAAAATGGGGGCATAATAGCGACCTCGGCGAGAATTTATTTTGGGGGTCAATACTCTTGGGTAGACTCGACTGGTGCATTTGAAACAAATACTTTTGTGTATGTAAATCTAGCGGAACAAATACTATACTTCTATAAAAGCGGAATCAGAGAATTGTGTACACGCATTATTTCTGGTAAATTATCAACACCGACACCAACGGGAGTATTTAAAGTAACTGGTAAAGCAAGAAATATTAACCTTACAGGTTCATCAGGAAGCGACAGATGGAACAACCATGTTGATTATTGGATTGCGTTTGTAGGCAGCTCTATAGGATTTCATGACGCAAGCTGGAGGAGTTCCTCAGAATTTAACAACTCATCGCGTTATAAATATAATGGATCGCACGGCTGCGTAAACATGAGATATGCAGATGTAAAAAAACTATATGATAATATAACTGTTGGAACAAGAGTAGTTGTGGCTAAGTAGGCACAGAAACACAAGACATAGTAGATAGAAAAAAAGAGAGATGTGACACACGAGGTCACATCTCTCTTTTTGTGAATATTTGTGATAGAAAATATTGTGTTGTGACGCTTAAAATGTTAGAATGATGTCAATCAATAAGATCAATAATCCGTAGAAGAAAGGTATATCAATGGGTAGACGCATTTTCAGCATTTATTCGATATTAATAATATGCGCGATATTTGTGACAGCAACTGTGACCGTTTGTGCAGAAGATGTTACACCATCATACTACGGTCTGTATAAACCAGAGGGAAACGGTTTTGTTCTAAGTGACGACATCAATGATGGAAGCAGTGGCCTGGTTCAGGGAAGCCTTCCTTCTAGATATGATGGAAGAAAGCTTTCATATTCAAGTAGAATCGCTGTAAAAAATCAGGGGTCTACTGGACTCTGCTGGGCATGTGCGATGGCATCGGCTGCAGAGAGAAGCTGGGCACAGGAACAGGTAAACGCAGGAAGAACACCATCCACCCTAACCTTGTCACCTATGCATTTAGGATATTTTTTCTATAACAGACAAAACGATCCCCTCGGAAACACAGCAGGAGATGCAAACAAGGTAAATAAATCAGGATACACATGGAAGTCTCTTGGAGGTAACAGTTCATCAAGCGTTATTGCCCTTGCAGGATGGACAGGCCTTGCAAATAACAGTCTGGTACCTTTTTCGCAGAGTACTACAAGCGTTAATTCAAGCTACTGCTACCAGGACGAGTTGGTTCTTGAGAACGCAGAATTCCTTTACACCGATGCTGACACAAAGGCTGCAATCATGAGGTATGGTGCAGTTGCAGCAGACTACTATCATTCAAGCAGTTACCTAGGCGCAGACAAGAAGAGCTACTATGTAAATACAACAGATTACTATAACAATCATGCCATTACACTTGTTGGCTGGGATGATAATTACAGCGCAAGCAATTTTGCAGGAGGCAATGGTGGTACACCTGCAGGAAACGGGGCCTGGATTGCGCAGAACAGCTGGGGAGCAAGCTGGGGTGAAAGTGGATATTTTTACATCTCATATTATGACAAAACCCTTGCAGACCCAGTGTATGTAGATATGCAGGCTAAAGATGCATACGATTTCAATTATCAGTATGACGGTAACGCAACTGTAAGCTCAATGATTCTATATCCGGGGTACAAAGTTGTTAATTTCTTTAAGACAAAGGGTTCTGATGCCGAGAGTCTTGATGCAATCGGTTTTTGCAACAATAACGTTTCTGGCCAGGAGTACAACTATAATGTAGAGATTTATGTAGATGCATCAACTCCAGAGGACCTTAACGACAGTCATCTTGTAACATCCTTCGAGGTTCAGACAAGAGGCCAGGGCTATAACACCTTCGAGATCCCAGAAGATGCATCTATCAAGATGGGCAGAGGAACATCCTTTGCTGTTGTTGTATCATTTGTCTCAACAACTGGAAGCTATCAGAACGCACGTCTCGCAATTGAAAGACCAAGCAGTTCTTCTGAGCGCAGTCAGACATACTACGTAGTATATGAGTCAGGCTACAATGAAGGCGTAAGTTATCTGTACAAGTCATCTACAGGCTGGGTGGACATTGCCGAAAGTAAGGGATATACGCCTAGAATCAAAGCTTTTACAAATGCAGCGGCACCAGTGGAATGCACGTCCATAGAGCTGGATGCCAAAACAGCGATGACAAGTGTTGGGCAGACAATTAAGCTCACCGCAACAGTAAACCCTGTAAATGCCAGCGATAGAACGGCACTCTGGTCAAGTAGTGATACAAGCGTGGCTACAGTTGACAGCAATGGAAATGTTACGGCAGTAAACACAGGAACAGCAACAATTACAGCAACAGCCAAGGGAAATAAAAAGCTGTCGGACAGTGCAACAGTAACTGTTAAAGAAGCAACTCCTAAGCTAGATGAAGGCAGAGGCGCTAATGGCGTTAATAATCTCAAGGGAAGAATCTACATATCCAATTACAACAAGGGAACTCTGGATGTGACTGTTGATGGAACTGAAGTCGATGCTGCGAAGGTTACAACTACAGGCGGAGAAGGAGGCTATGTAGAAGTCCAGGACGAATGGATGGGCAAGACTGTAGAGCTTCGAAAGGACAATGTAAATTCAGAATATTCGAGCAACAATCTTTCAGTAGAGTTACAGCAGATTAAGCTTGAAAAAACGGATATATTCGATGGTGAAAATACTAAGAGGATATTTGGTCCATCAAGGTACGAGACCTCACGTAATATCGCAGATACATATAAAAAGATAAATGCTGATTACAAATTAGACTGCGTAGTTGTTGCGAGTGGAGAAAACTATCCTGATGCACTGGCGGGAGGATATTTGGCCTATAAAAGAAATGCACCGTTAATTACCGTTAATTCATCAAGTGAAATAGCCGTTGCAGACTACATTAATAAAAAACTATGCAACGGTGGAACGGTATATATTCTTGGAGGGACACTGTCAGTCTCATCAAACTTTGAAAATCGAATTAAAGCATTGTCAATAAAGCCATATGTAAAACGACTTGGTGGAAGAAATAGGTTTGATACAAATCTTCTTATTTTAAAGGAATCAGGAATAACGGATGAAGACTTACTGATCTGCTCTTCTGTAGGCTATGCAGATAGTCTTTCAGCATCTGCAGCAAAAAGACCGATTTTACTTGTAGGCAACAGTTTGACAGAATCGCAGAAGGAATTTATAAGCTCACTGGATACTACAAAAGTTTATATAATAGGAGGCTATTTCTCTGTATCGGATTCGGTCAAACTTGAAATAATAGCAGAACACAAGAAGGGCATACCGTTTAGTGTAAAAAGATTATCAGGTGCAAATAGGTATGAAACATCAACAAGTGTAGCAAACGAGTTTTTTAGAGGTAATGTTGAAACCGTTGTATTGGCATATGGAGAGAATTTTCCAGACGGACTTTCTGGTGGACCGCTTGCGATGGAATTAGATGCACCACTTCTTCTTGCAAAAGATAGTGTAACGAATTATGATAAGAGATACACTGAAGAACATAATGCCAAAA
This sequence comes from Candidatus Crickella merdequi, assembly GCA_018064645.1. Classification (GTDB taxonomy): domain Bacteria; phylum Bacillota; class Clostridia; order Peptostreptococcales; family Anaerovoracaceae; genus Crickella; species Crickella merdequi. The sequence continues at coordinate 15,566 of JAGHUT010000064.1, forward strand.
CAGCAATTGTTCTAGGCGGTGGATCTTTTATCACTGATAAAGCAGTTCGAACAATCTTGAGCAAGTAAGGAGAGGGTTTTGAAAGCATCAATAAAGAACATAATAATAATGACCACACTGATACTGATTATGGAATCAGTATCAGTTGTTGCTTTTGCAGAACGAACGAACCCATCAGAATACGGGTTATTTAAACCGCAAGGAGATGAATTTATTATTAGTGAACATATGGAGGATTCATCATCAGCCGGCTTTAAAAAAGCGGGTCTTCCTGAAAAATATGATTCAAGAAAACTCACATATGCTAGCTCAATAAAGGTCAAAAATCAAAAGACCACGGGTCTTTGCTGGACTTTTGCTGCAACAACGGCAGCAGAAAGGAGTTGGCAGGAAGAAAGAAAAAGAGAGGGCTGTGAACCTGTAGTAGTCGAATTATCACCAATGCATCTTGGCTATTTTGTATATCACAAAGAACCAGATGTATTTGGAAATAATTTTGGTGATGAAAATTTGATTGTTCGAAATAGCTATAATTGGAAATCAATAGGTGGAAATAGCAAAATGGTTTTACAAACCCTTGCACAAGGTGTTGGGTTTGAAGAAGAGCAAGAAGTCCCTTTTAACGAAAGTACGACGTATCTAGAACCATCATTATGCAATAGTTCAAAATACTCTTTGGAGAATGGAAACTACTTATACAGTGAAGAGGATTTAAAACAAGCTATAATGAAATATGGTGCTGTTGCGGCTGATTACTATTCCGAAGACCTGTATCTTGCAAGTGACAAAAGGAGTTATTATTGTAATATATCTAAAAATTCAAATCACGCAATTGTTATTGTAGGATGGGATGATAGTTATAATGCAAATAATTTTATTGGAAGTGATAGTGGTATTCCTGAAAAGGATGGAGCTTGGATTATTCAAAACAGTTGGGGAGCATCTGTAGGGGATTCAGGATATTACTATATATCCTATGAAGATAGTACTCTATGTGATCCTTGTTATTTTGATGTGCAGCCAGGGGATACTTACGATTATATTTATCAGTATGATGGCAACTGTACGGATGCAAGCATAGTGATTAAAAAAGGGCAAAAGCTTGTAAATTTCTATGTATCAGAAGGAAGTCAGAAGGAAATACTGAAAGCGGTTGGATTTATCAACGCAAACAAGTCAGCAGAAACATTCTATTATACTGTTGAAATTTACAAAAGTGCATTCTCCACATCCGACATTAATGAAACAAATAAAGTTGCATGCTTTAACATCACAACAACAGGTGAAGGCTATAACACTTTTGAACTGCCCGAAGAAACGGCAGTAGAACTTAAAAAAGGTACAGGCTTTGCTGTTTCAATTACATACACTGGAAGTGATGGAGGCAGCGGGCAAGCAAACATTGGATATGAGAATAATGACAATAGCAATGGATATGTAAACTATAAAGCATCAAATGATGCGGGCAGAAGTTTCTGGTACTACGGCTCTTGGTATGATTTAGGTGCAAAGAATAACTCTTGCGCGAGGATTAAAGCTCTAACAATTGCTGCCGATAATGATAACTATGACGATACAAAAGAATCTTTGTTTAAAGGAGAGAAAGTAAAAAGAACTTACGGCTTATCAAGATATGAAACTTCAAAACTTTTGGCTGATGATATTCTAACCTTGAGAGAGGGGGCGAAGTTTGATTGTGTTGTGCTTGCAAGTGGAAGGGATTATCCAGATGCTCTTTCCGGAGGATATCTTGCAACAATAAACAATGCGCCTTTAATTCTTGTTGATGAGTCACAGAAACAAAGCGTATGCACCTACCTTAGCAATTCACTGAACAAAGGTGGAAAAATATATATTCTTGGAGGTGAATATTCAATTTCCAAATCATTCGAGAATACTCTTCGTGAAAAAATTACTTCAAACATACAGCGTTGCGAAGGACGAACAAGATATGATACTAACCTAGCTGTTCTAGAGGCGGCAAAGGTAAATGACGAAGACTTGCTGATATGCTCAGGATTAGGATTTGCAGATGCACTATCTGCAACAGCAACAAATAAGCCAATTCTTCTTGTTGGAGCTAGTCTTACTGATTCACAAAAGGTTTTTCTACAAAGCAATGAAAGCAAAAATGGCTATGTAATTGGTGGAACAGCGTCTGTTTCGGAAACAACGAAAGGACAAATCAAATCCATTAGAGGGGACTTAAATTTGGAAAGAATCTATGGACAGAATCGTTATGAGACATCATTAAGAATTGCAGAATATTTCTTTGGAGATAAAGATATCGATACAGTAGTAGTTTCTTACGGTAAAAATTTTCCAGACGGACTATCCGGAGGGCCAGTTGCAATTAAACTGGAAGCCCCACTTATACTGGCTGAAACTGCGGTCACTTCACATGTAGAGTCTTTCACTAAAAAAAAGAAAATTAAACAGATTCTAGTGATTGGTGGTCCAACATATATTTCCGCTGCAGCTGCTAACAAAATTATTAACTAAAACACTATATAATGAATGATGTGTGCAATAATTAGGTATATATAGACCAATCTACTTAAAAAGGGTTTTATTATTCCAAATTATACTGACCCCCAAAAGTTAGACCAACAAATCTAACGATTGGGAGGTCAGTTTTTTAATGGCAAAATATTGTTTTGAGTTTAGGATGAAAGTGGTCAATGACTATCTTCAAGGTGCTGAGGATATGAATATCTTTCACAGAAGTACAGTATACCATCAAGTACTACGGTTGAAGAATGGGTAAAGATATACAAACAATTTGGAACTGATGGGTTGCGGCGCACTCGACAAAAGCAGAAGTACTCTTTCGAGTTTAAGTTAAATGCTGTAGAATTGTATCTATCAAGCGAGGTATCATACAAAGAACTAGCTTTTTCTCTTGGAATTAGTAATTCATCAATAATAACCAGATGGGTTCTTGATTATCGTATTGCTGGCCCCGATGCATTGAGACCTCGCAGGAAAGGTCGAAAGAGAACATTGAAGATGAGCTGTTGAGACTAAGAATAGAGAATGCGTATTTAAAAGAACTGAGGAGACTGCGTTTAGAAGAGGAAGCTCTTCTGAGAGAAAGGCGAGAATTGTCCACAGTCTCCGAGGAGAATTCAAATTAAAGGACATTCTCGCTGTAGTTGGATTACCAAAAGCGACATATATGTACTGGCAGAAGCGATTTGACAGGAAAAATCCAGATTAGGAACTAGAAACCATAATGACGGATATCCGCAAGGACAATCCCAATTTTGGATATCGTTCGATCTGCGCTGAACTTCGCAATAGAGGTTATGTTGTAAACCACAAGAAAGTTCAACGCTTAGTTCAGAAACTTGGAATTCAAGTGACATCATTTACAAACAAGAATAGCCGCTACAATTCCTACAAAGGCAAAGTGGATAAAGTTGCGCCAAACAGAATTAACAAAAGATTTAACACATGTATACCTCATCAGAAGATAACCACGGATACAACTGAATTTAAGTATTATGAGGTAGATGCGAAAGGCAAACTGACAATTAAGAAACTCTACCTGGATCTTATATGGATATGTATAATTCTGAAATTGTTAGTTACAGTATTTCCAAGCAGCCTAATGGGGAATCAGTAATGGCAGCGTTAGAAGAAGCGCTTGCAGCTACAGCAGATTGCAAATACAGAAGGACGTTTCACTCTGATCAAGGATGGGCGTATCAAATGAAAGCATATTCGCGCCGTTTAAGGAAAGACAAAGTCTTTCAGAGCATGTCACGGAAAGGAAATTGTTACGATGATTCAAAAATGGAAAAGTTCTTTTCAATACTTAAGCAAGAAATGTACTATGGCAATACATTTTACAGTTACAATTCATTAGCAGAAGCTATAGCAAAATACATAGAGTATTACAACACTAAACGAATTAAACGTGCGTTAGCATGGAAGAGTCCTGTTCAGTACAGAATCGAAAAAGCAGCATAAAAAGGCGAAGTAGAAAAATCTACTTCGCCATAAAGTCTAGCTTTTGGGGGTCAGCCCAAATAAAACCCTTTTTTATTGTTTTAATGGCCTCAAATTTGCTCTAGTGTTTAAAAAGATGGTATAATCAACTAAATATATCACTAAACAGAAAGAGGTTTTTATGCAAAAGAAAATAAAATCATGTTTACTTGTTCTGACTCTTTGCTTTTCTATAATTGCATCTCCAATTGCAGCAGAACACGTAGAGGCAACAAGTGTAACAGATGCTAGCGTTTATTGGATTACTGGATACGGCAGTGGAGGATATTGTACACTGTCGGCAAATATATATATGATAAGAAGAGCCATGATTGCGAGAGGCTCAACTAAATGGTCAAGTGTAACATATAGTTCGGCGGGCCCGGCGTTATGCACATCAGTTCCTACAATGAAATGGAATTATACATATAGCTGTGATGGAGTAACAGTAAAGGGAACTCATGTTACTATGACAGGATCGGCATCTCAGAAAGCAGCACAACTTCGAAAGCTTCTTGATAGTCATCCTGAAGGCGTAGTGGTAAGGGGTAATCGACTTGCAGGCTACTCACATGGAGCGCTTTTGACTGGATACTATGGAACTGGCAACAATCAGTTCTATGTGGCAGATTCAACACATAATGCTAGTAAGTTTGTAAGCTCACCTAAAGGTATAGAAACATGGGCATCCTCAACACTCAATGATATGTCTAATGTTCAGGATGCGTGGTATTTGACAAGCATATCTGGTGTTGCAACAAGTGCGAGGAATACTTATGTGTTGGTAAGCGGCAAACTATACTATGTGGATGCTAATGGCAAGTTTGTAACAGGCTGGTACACAGTATCTGGAAATAAGTGTTATTTTGATCCTGCAGATGGACATAAACTTTTCGGATGGCAGACAATTGATGGACAAAAATATTATTTAGATCCCAAAACTGGCGCAGCAGTAAGTGATTGTAAGAAAACAATTGATGGAAAAACCTATATCTTTGATAAAACAGGTGTTGTGGCAAATGGATGGTGCACACTGGGAGAAGAAGAGTATTACGCAACTGAAGAAGGTCTGCTTTATGGTTATTGTATAGTAGATGAACAGCCAGAGTGTTTTGATCCAGTTACGGGTGTCCATTGTGTTAGTTCGAATGCCATAAACACCATAAACTATGTATTTGGCGCAGATAGATTCGCAACTTCAATAAAAATTGCTGATGCACTCAAATATCAACTTGGCAAAGATAAGTTTGATGCCGTTATTGTTGCTAGTGGAATGGACTACCCAGATGCACTTTCAGGAGGATTCCTTGCAGAACAAAAGGAAGCACCGATGCTCCTCGTGGGGCCAAATTCTGAGACATGCATAAAGAAATACATAGAAAACAATCTTAGTTCGGATGGAACAATATATATTCTCGGTGGTTATGCCGCTGTTTCCAAATCATTTGAACAGAGCGTGACAAAGGATGGCATTACTGTAAAAAGACTCGAAGGCGCAAATCGATTTGGCACAAATATGGCAGTGCTAAATGAAGTAGGGGTAACGACAGATGCTGTCATCATTTGCTCAAGTTTTGGATATGCGGACAGTATATCTGCATCAGCAGCAAAAAAACCTATCCTTTTAGTAGGCGGAAGCCTAACAGAAGAGCAATCAGAGTATATTGGCAAGTATTCAAAAGCGTATATTATAGGTGGTTCAGCATCAATTAGTCCAGCGATTGAAGCGAAAATTAGAAGCATTATTGACAAGCCTGTCGAAAATGAGACGCTGGCAGCAAATGATGGAGTAATGCAATCTAACGTAAAAAGACTATGGGGAGCAACAAGGTTTGATACATCTATTGCCGTAGCCAATGAGTTTATATCAAATAATGCAGATTGCATGATTCTCGCATATGGATTAAATTTCCCTGATGGACTTTCGGCAGGTCCGTTTGCGGCTGCAATGAATGCTCCAATCGTGCTAGCAACACCAAGTGCAGCATCTGGTGCAACATCATTCGCTAGAGAGCATGGTATTAACAGTACTTTTGCTATTGGCGGACCGACCTTTTTAACACCGGCTACAACGGCAGGAATTATTTCACAATAAGAAGAGCATGGAAAAAGAGAAAAAATGAAGCAATCACATTCAATAGTAAAAGCACTAGTTATAACCTTCTTAGCAGCTTTTGTTTTAGGGCTTGGAACGGTTGCGATTTATGCAGACGCAGGAAACCTTTCAAGTGAAGAAAGTGGCTATGCTGGAGTATCAATGAAAAATAATACGCCTTTTATGAGGTCAAGCTATCCAGACAAATGGACCCTGCAGCCTGATGGAACATGGAAACACTCAAATGGGAATGTTCTTGTAGGTGTAAAAGGTAAAGGCATAGATGTGTCTGAGCACAATGGCAAAATAGACTGGGAAAAAGTCAAAGCAGATGGAATAGATTTTGCAATTTTAAGAATTGGTTGGGAATATAAGGAAGATAAAACGTTTAAGTACAATGTATCTGAGTGTGAAAGGCTTGGGATTCCGTATGGGGTTTATCTGTTTTCGTATACAGAGAGTTCCCAGAACACAATAGATGAGGCAAAAAATGCTATAAACATATTAAAAAAGTATAATTGCCAACTGTCATATCCAGTTTACTATGATCTTGAGGATGCATGGAAAACGCTTCCAGACGGTACAAAAGTAAAGACAATTCTACATGCGTTCAATTCAGATCCAAAGAGAATTTCAGCTGAAGCAAAACGATTCTGCGGTATTGTTGAAGAGGCAGGATACACACCAGGAATCTATGCTAACTATGATTGGTTTACAAATTACTTGACCGAAGACTATCTAGATATTTATGAGAAGTGGGTTGCACAGTACAACATAGAATGTGAATACAAGAAGAATCATGCTGTATGGCAGTTTAGTGATGCTGGTAACGTTAAAGGTATTACAGGAAGTGTTGATTTGAACTTTGACTTTGCAGAAAGAATAAATGCAGATAAGGTTAGAGTTAGCGGTGCAACAAGGTTTGACACAGCAATAGCGATTGCTGATGAATACAAACGATATCGCATTGCAATGGAGGGAAAAGAAAAATTCGAGTGCATTGTTGTTGCTAACGGTTTGAATTTCCCTGATGCACTTACAGGAAGTTATCTAGCGGGTTGTAATGAAGCCCCAATCTTAATGGTAGCACCAAATGTTGAGGCAAAAATTGAAAAATATATAAAGGAAAACCTCGTAGATGATGGTAAGATATATCTTCTTGGAGGAGAAGGCGTTGTTTCCCCTCGCTTTGAGAAAGCTGTTTCACTTTTGGGCACTGTAGAAAGGCTTTCTGGACAAAATAGATACGATACAAATTTAGCAATTCTAGATAGTGTTGAGAAGGAATATCCCTCCGACACGCTTCTAGTGTGTGCTGGTTCAAATTTTGCGGATGCGCTTTCAGCTTCTCCTGTTGGGTATCCGTTGATGATCGTTGGGGATTCGCTAACAGAAAAACAAAAGAATCATCTATCTCTTGCAAAATATAAACACATATATATTATTGGTGGCACAGCTGTTATATCAAACGGTGTTATGGCTGAACTTGAGAGGTATGCGAGCGAGTCGATAGACAGGATATATGGCGCAACTAGATATGACACATCTGTTGCAGTAGCTACGACATTTTTCAATGCTTTTAATACAGCAACGATTACAAGCGGATTAGATTTTCCTGATGGAATAGCTGGCGGTCGTCTAGCCATGGCTTATAATTCGCCGTTGCTTCTTGTAAACGAAGGGAATACCGTTAAAGCAAATAATTTCATAAAAAGTAGGATTGTAGCTCCAAGCAAACTATTTGTCCTTGGTGGCGAGGGAGCAATATCAGAAAATATAAAAAGAAGAATTTTATAAAAAAGGGTAAAGAAAATGAAGACTGTTGCTACAGAAAAAAGAATACTTGCAATTTTGCTTTCAGCAATACTACTTTGCGAACTGTTTTCGATGACTGGTTCTGTTGTAAGTGCTGCAGACGAAATGTCAATTGAAACGTATGATGTAGAACTTGAGTATTACACATGTACATATGATGGAACGGCCAAGACACCAGGCGTAACAGTAAGAAATCCAAAAGGGCTGCAGGAGCTTACTCAAGATGTTGACTATTGTGTTGAGTATGGAAGCAATACGGACACTGGCTGGATAAGCGTAACAGTAAAAGGTATTGGACAATACACAGGCGCTAAAACTACATTCTTTGAAGTCAGAAAAGATACAGATATACAAGCAGACAGATTGTTCGGTGAAAAAAAGGTAAAGAGAATTTATGGAAAAAACAGATATCTGACTTCAATGGATATTGCTTTGGAGCTTAAAGGGGCGCTTGGGATAGATTACTTTGATAACATTATTGTAACCTATGGGGGGAATTATCCAGATGCGCTTTCTGGAGGATACCTTGCGAAGGTAAAAAACGCACCAATTCTAACTGTCGACAAGGCCGTTGAGAAGGATGTTCGAAATTTCATCGAGAAGTATCTCGCTGAGGGGGGGACAGTATACATTCTCGGCGGGGAAGCGGTTATCCCCAAGTCGTTCCAAGAATCGCTTAAAAAAATCGAAAATAAGAACGTGTCAGTAGAAAGACTTGATGGGAAAAACCGTTATGAAACAAATTTAAAAATCTTAAATGAGGCAGGCGTTGATAAAGAGCCTCTGTTAATTTGCTCATCCAACGGATATGCTGACAGTCTTTCGGCATCCGCTGTCGGGCTCCCCGTTATGCTTGTTGGCACAACATTGTTAGAGGATCAAAAGGATTACTTAAAGGAGTTAAGTAGCGACTTCTGTTATATAATTGGTGGAAATGCGGCAGTTAGTCCAGCTCTTGAAAATAGCATAAAGAGCATTCAGACTAAAGAAGGTGCTGTTCGCACTACACACAGACTTGCAGGATCAACAAGATATCAGACATCCGTAAAAGTTGCGGAAACTTTCTTCGATAATAGAACGGAAAACGTGGTGTTTGCATATGCACTAAACTTCCCAGATGGTTTATCGGGAGGAAGATTGGCAGGAGCGATTGGGGCACCGTTGATTCTAGTTGAAAATTCAAATACAGCAGCGGCAAAAGCCTTTTTAGGTCACACTGATATCAAAAGAGCAGTGGTTCTAGGAGGGCCGACTTTTGTGTCCGATGCTGCTGTAAATAATATTATGAAGTATTAGCAGGTATGAACATTATTAATTCAAGCAACACTTTAATAACGGTAATCGGAGCTTTCGGGCTGGCTGCTGTAATCGCTTTTGTGATGGCACCGGTCAGCATTAAGGTTGCCCATAAGATTGGAGCAATTGATATTCCGAAGGATGAGAGAAGAATGCACAAGAAGCCGATTCCAAGATTTGGAGGACTGGCAATCTTTGCTGGAACCATGGTTTCAATGGGTCTTTTCGAGGGCGATAACGAGCTCATTCGAGTTGCAATGCTCGGCGGTGTTCTTATGTATCTTCTTGGAGCAGTTGACGATGTTAAAAGTCTTTCTGCCCCTGTTAAGTTTGCCGGCCAGATGGCAATTGCTATTCTGATGTATGGTATGGGCATCAGAATCGGCTTCATTGCCAACTATTTCGGTCCGGGAACTCTTAACCTGGGACTTGGTATAAGCTTCCTGATTACAATATTCTGGATTGTTGGAGTAACCAATGCAATTAATCTTATGGATGGACTCGATGGTCTTGCAGGAGGAATAACAGCGATTATCGCACTTTTCCTGGCTTATGTTGCCTACATCCACGGAGATGAGATGGGAATGATTTCGGTTGGCATCAGTCTTATGGCTCTTGCCGGCGGATGTGCGGGCTTCCTTCCATATAACTTCAATCCGGCGAAAACCTTTATGGGAGACAGCGGAGCTCTTTTCCTGGGATATATGATCGCAGTAATGTCTGTAATATCACCGCTTAAGAGAGCGACGCTCGTTGCAGCACTTGTTCCTATCATGGCGCTTGCTATTCCGATCTTTGATACGCTTTTTGCAATTGTGAGACGTATCATCAGAAGAGAACATATTATGGCACCTGACAAGGGTCACATTCATCACAGGATAATGAGAACAGGCTTCGGTCAGAGAAGATCTGTACTTATCATATATGGAGTTGTTGGGATTATGGGTATGTCCGCAGTGCTTATCAGCCGAGAGCTGTACAAGGATGCAATTATTCTTGCTTTTATTGCGGCAATGTATTTAAGTGTAATTCTAGTTGAACAGAAGCCAAGGGAATATGAAAGCCCTAGCGACTGGATCAGAAAAGCAAAGCCAAAGACTGGTGAGTCAGAGTGGCAGAAGGAAGAGTAAGATGTTTAAAGATGAATACAAGGCAATGGAAAATGCCGGAGTAGCGAAGGTCGCCCTGCTTGATAATAATATCAGAGCGTATATTGTATCTTCCCTCATGGCAGGTGCTTTTATCGGAATCGGTGTAATGCTCATGAGCACAGTTGGCGCCTATGCAGCAGGAACGCCTTATGTGAAGCTTGCAATGGGTGTGGTGTTCAGCGTGGCGCTGTCGCTTGTAGTAATTGCCGGAGCAGAACTTTTCACGGGTAACAACATGGTGGTAATGGCCAGCGTTCTCAGAGGAAGAGTAACTGTCGGCAAGATGCTCAAACTGTGGATTATCTGCTTCATTGCAAACTGGATCGGTTCAATTATAGCAGCATGCGTGTTTACAGGTACCGGTCTTGCCAATGCAGATGTTGGATTATTTATTTCAAATGTTACAGCTACCAAGATGGCGGTTCCTGTGGGACAGCTGATCTGCAGAGGAATCCTTTGCAACTTCCTTGTTTGCCTGGCTGTATGGTGCGGATTCAGATGCAAGTCAGAAGCAGCAAAGCTTATCATGATAATCTGGTGCATCACATCATTCGTAAGCTGCGGTTTTGAGCACAGTATTGCCAACATGACAATGCTAACTGTAGGAATGCTCAAAGCAAATAGCCTTGGAGTAGCAGGCGTGACAATTGGAGGATATTTTTACAATATTCTGACAGTTGCATTTGGCAATATAATCGGAGGAGCTCTTTGTGTAGCAATTCCATACGGAATCGTTTCCAAAGATAAATAAAATAGCAAAAAAGAAAAAGAGAGGTGTTCCCAGCCGTCTGGGAAGCCTCTTTTTCGTTCTTCGAGATGAGTCTCGTATTAATTTCGGGGATTAATACGGAGGTTATGACACCAAATGTGTCTTGTCTAACGTTAAGATTATTATAGGCGATAAAAAAGTTATTGTCTAAAAAGGTAATTTTTCCTGCGAGGAAAATAGGCGCGCAAAAATTTCTTTACAGGAAAATATTTTTAGGAAAAACCGTGATTTTTGATATAAAAGTCTTCAATATATGCAATAAGTTACAAATATTTTCTTGATAGGAAAATTAAGAACAAGTATGTTATACTTCTGGTAGTGGGAATGTAATAAAGGGGATTCTAATATGGCAGAGATTGTTACTCCGACAGAACATGTTGGGAAGAGAATAAGACTTTATCGAAAGAAAAGCGGTTATACGCTTCTCGAATTCTCTCAGATGATTCACAGAAGTGTATCTGCAATATCCAAATACGAGAATGGAATGGTATCCATCGATATCGACACGCTTTTTGAAATAGCTGAAGCGCTGGAGGTCTCCATCAGCCAGCTGCTGGACTACAACAGCCCAAGGAAAGAGACGGCACCGACAACAGGAACTAATAATTTTTTCAGAAGATCGAATATCTTCTATATGTATCAGTACTCTGGTTTCGACAAGAGAACCAACAAATGCATTATGGAGATTATTCCCAACCCTGACAGCGCAGAAGATAATGTAATGATGTATTACGGCGTGAAAGACACCAGGGATTACACAAAGTGTGATTTCCTTTACAGAGGAGAGATCACTTATAGTGACGCTTATGTAAACATCCAGGCCAGCAATCCTTACAGCGATGTGGATAAGATTTCGATATATGCTAAATCATCATTTTCTCCAAGCAGCACCACGGCAACAGGAATTATTCTTACGCTGGCAGAATCTCTGAGGAATCCTTATGCGGCAAAAGTGATTTTCTCTACTGAGCCGCTAACGGTAAATGCGGAGCTTCTTGAAGAACTCATGATTAATGACAAGGATTCAGTGGCGGATTTCAAGAAATCCAACGCCATGGTAATATACTAGAACCGTTGAAAAAAAGCCTTTTTGCAGGGATTAACTTTGCGAAAAGGCTTGATTTATTTGAAATAAAATGTATAATGGTTGGGCGAGTCTCAGAAAGAGGCTCGATTCCTGCACCTTGCAATAAGGTAAGGTGCCATTTAGGCCATAGGAGGTGAAACACATGAGAGACTATGAACTGTTATTCGTGCTCGACGCTGACCTCGCTGAGGATCAGAAGGCAGCTATGATCGAGACAGTCAAGGGCATCATCAACAAGGGCGGCGAAGCTGGAGAGGCTGATGTTTGGGGAAGCAGAAAGCTTGCTTATCCAATCAACAAGAAGAACGAGGGTTACTACGTAGTTCTTCCTTTCAAGGCTGATGCTGATCTCCCTAAGGAGCTCGACAGAAGACTGAAGATTTCCGATAACTGCGTAAGACACATCATCGTTGCTCAGGACGAGAAATAAGTCGGGGTAAACTATGAACAGCGTAATCTTAATCGGAAGACTTACAAGAGACCCTGAGTTAAGTTATACGCCTAACAACCAGACTGCAGTAACAAGATTTACAATCGCTGTTGACAGACCTGTAGCACAGGGAAGAGAGAGACAGGCAGATTTCATCAGAATTACTGTATGGGGTAAGCAGGCAGAGACTTGCGACAGATATCTGTCGAAGGGTCGTCAGGTAGCTGTTATGGGAAGAATCCAGACAGGAAGCTACAAGAACAGAGAAGGTGTAACTGTTTACACAACTGATGTAGTAGCAGACAGAGTTGAATTCCTTGGAAGCGCTAACGGCAACGAGAGCGCAGGAAGAGGCGGATTCGGCGGCGGATTCAACGAGTCAAGAGACTCACAGACAGCAAATTCAGGATTCAGCGGCTTAATGGATGACTATCCAGACTCGTTCGAGGCAGCTGAAGATGACATTCCATTCTAAAGAAAGGGGAAAGCACGAATGTATAACAAGAATCAGAAGCGTCAGGGCGGCATGAGAAGAAAGAAGGTATGCCAGTTCTGTGCTGACAAGGATAAGAAGATTGATTATAAGGACGTTGAGACTCTTAAGAAGTACACTACTGAGAGAGGTAAGATCCTCCCTAGAAGAGTTACAGGCACATGTGCAATGCACCAGAGAGCAGTTGCAGTAGCTATCAAGAGAGCAAGAGTAGTAGCTCTTCTCCCATTCGACGCTGAGCAGTAAACTGCATAATCGAACTTGAAGGACCGGACAATCCGGTCCTTTTATCTTGCTCTCATTCTTTGATAAATAATTAACAAACAATCTCTTGCCAAGAGGTTGACTCTGTGCTAACATCAGTTCATCTGAGATCGAAATATCGCATTGAGGTTGAAGATGCCAATAGAGATAAGAGAAACGACAGGGACAACTGTCGGTATTGCGGCATCTTCCAATTGGGAAGATGTTTTTTATTTTACTGAGAAGGAGACAGATATGGAAGGTTACAGAGTGGCAATTCTCGGGATCATCATCGAAGAGATGGAGTCGGTTGCAGAAGTAAATGCGGTTCTTCACGAGTTCAACGAGTACATAATCGGAAGAATGGGAATTCCATACAAAACAAGAGGAATCAACGTCATCAGCATAGCAGTAGATGCTCCATGCGATGCGATCAATACAATGGCAGGCAAGCTGGGCAAGCTTAGCGGAGTAAGTGCGAAGGCTGTTTATTCGAAGCTTTCACATGAATAGGCGAGGTTGGAGACTATGAGAAAAATCGCAATTTACGGCAAGGGTGGTATCGGCAAATCGACAATATGTTCTAATGTCGCGGCTGCTCTTGCAGAAAAAGGGCTCAAAGTCATGCAGATAGGCTGCGATCCGAAGGCGGATTCTACTTATGCTCTCAGACACGGAGAGCCGCTGGCTACAGTCCTTGATACAGTGAGAGTCAAAGGCAGCAGTTTTGACCTTGATGAGGTGGTACATGAGGGCTATGCCGGAACCATCTGTGTGGAGGCAGGAGGCCCTGTGCCGGGCGTTGGATGTGCAGGCAGGGGAATTATCACTGCCCTGGAGAAAATCGACGAGAAGGGCGTATATGACCGATACGAGCCGGATGTGATTATATATGATGTTCTTGGAGATGTAGTCTGCGGAGGCTTTTCCATGCCGATGAGAGGCGGCTACGCAGAAGAGGTGTACATTGTAACCTCTGGTGAGAACATGGCAATTTATGCAGCTGCAAATATTGCAGTGGCAATCGATAATTTCAAGGGCAGAGGCTATGCAAAGCTTGGCGGTCTCATCCTCAACAGAAGAGATGTGAGGAACGAAGATGCCAAAGTGAAGGAGCTTTGCGAAGACCTTAATACATCCCTTATTGGTGACATCCATAGGAGCGAAACAGTTCTGGACGCAGAGGAGAAGAAGCAGACTGTACTGGAAGCTTTTCCAGAAAGCAATCAGGCAGAGGCGTACAGAACGCTTGCAGAGATAATCTGGAGCAGATAGAAGTGACAGAAAGAAATATTAGAACAAGTGAATATGTGACCTTAAGAGATGGAAGTTTTCCGCTTCCTTTCGCACAGCAGCTTGAATTCAGCTCGCCGGCAAGAGGAACCTTGAATATTGTTCATACAGGCAATCTTATACCGGAAAGCCATGAGATTTTTGTCTGTGCCAAGGGTTGCCTGCGAGGAGTAGTCCTGACAGCGGCAGAGGCCGGCACCATGGGCAGATACTCAGCACTGGAGATCAAGGAGGAGAATATTCTCAACGGTGACATGGAGACAATGATGATTGAAGGTGTTTCGGACATCATCGCCAAGCTCCCTTACAGACCGAGAGCAATTCTCTTGTATATAAGCTGTCAGCATTTCTTTATGGCATATGACAGGGAGATGGTTTTTGAGGTGCTGAAAGACAGGTTCAGGGATATTGAGTTCGCAGACTGTTACATGATTCCGACCCTTCGCAAAAGCGGCATAACCCCGGATCAGAAGATGCGGATTCAGATGTACAGCATGCTTAAGCCAGCTGTTACAGATGAGTCGCAGATTAATCTTATGGGAAGCAATCATGCCATTGTGGACAGCTGTGAAATATATACGCTTCTTGAAAAAAGAGGCATGAGTCTCACATCAATTAATGACTGTGAATCCTTCGATGAATATCTTGATCTAGCCAGGGGCCGGCTTAACATTATATATGAGCCAATAGCTCTTATGGCGGCTGAGGATATGGAGAAGCGTCTTGGAATACCGTATGTGTATCTGCCAAATGTCTACAGAGCAGATGATATTGCAGACAATTACAGGCTTCTTGGAGAGGTTCTCGGCGAGGTGCTTGATGAAGAAGAACTGGCAAGGTCCTGCGAAAAAGCGAAGCTTGCAGTCAGGGAAACACTCGCGATGGTCGGAGATTCTCCGATTGCAGTAGACTATACTTTTGGCCCTAGGCTTCTCAATCTGGCAAGATTCCTGGCAGAAGAAGGCTTTAATGTAACGGACCTCTTCGCAGACGGATTTTTCCCCGAAGAAGAGAAGGACTGGTGCTGGCTCAAGGAGAATAGACCGGATATTATACTTCATCCTACCAGCAGAGCAGCAATGCGTTACGAGAAAGATATCAATCCAGGAGCGCTGGCACTTGGACAGAAAGCGGCCTGCTTCATGGGAACAGATAATTTCGTTAATGTCGCAGAGTGCGGAGGCTTCTTCGGCTATGACGGAATAGTGCAGATAATGAAGCTTCTGCAGGAGGCCTGCAGAGTCAGTAAGGATAGAGAGGTAATTGTTCAGAAGAAGGGAACTAAAGTCAGATCTCTTCTTGATGAGGCAGACAGTCTCTGCTGCCGTGAACAGCCAGAGAAGAAACTCGAGTCGACAGGCAATAATTATACAGCTGGACTTGTACCAACTTATTCATCCGATGAATTCGGAATCTGTTCGGCCCTGTATGAACTTGGCGGAATGGTGGTAATGCACGATGCATCTGGATGCAACTCAACATATACAACACATGATGAGCCACGATGGTACAACCAGGAGAGCATGATATACATCTCAGCAATCTCCGAAATGGAAGCAATTATGGGAGATGATGAGAAGCTCATCAAAGACATCTGCGATGCGGCAGAAGCATTGAAGCCTGAGTTCATAGCAATTGTAGGAGCCCCTATTCCATACATGATAGGAACAGATTTTGATGCAATTGCCAATATCCTGGAGGAAAAGCTGGGAATTCCATGCGTAGGTTTCGATGCCAACGGAATGCAGAACTACACAAAAGGCGTTGCCATGGCAACAAGAATGCTTGTGGAGAGATTCACCGAAACGCCTGTGGAAAAAACTGTGGAAAAAACTGTGGAAATGTCACAGACGTTCACAATTAACCTCCTTGGAGCAACTCCTCTTGATTTCGCTCTCAATGGAACTGTTGCTTCAATAAAGGAGTGGGCGAAGGAACATCAAATGGCTGTAAAGTGCAGTTTTTCAATGGATTCAAGCCTTGAAGAGATTAAAGAAGCAGCTTCAGCCGATGCAAATCTTGTTCTTACGTACGGTGGTCTGGCGGCAGCTAAACTGATGAAAAGCAAATTCGGCATACCATATACCTGTGGAGTACCATGTGGAAAACTTGGTGATAATCTTGCAAAAGAACTTCGCGGCAGCCTCTTGTCGGCGAACACCGACGAAGCAAAAGGCGCTGAAAGAATCAAAGTAGCTGTAATCGGTGAAGAGATAACAAGCCTGTCACTGGCAAGAGCTCTCGAAATTGAATACAACTTCGATGCACGAGTTCTGAGCGCAGCAGATACAGATAAGGTAATACTAAGAGAGAAGGACTATGCAGCTGAATCAGAGGATGCAATTATAAGAATCCTTGCAGAGCTGCAGCCGGCACTGGTCATTGCAGATCCGTTCTACCAGGCCATAGTGCCAAAGGAAATGGATTTCTACCCAAGACCGCACGAGGCCTTCTCGGGAAGAATATATGACGGACAGAATCAGAATCTGATCAACTGCAGTCTGAGAGAGAAGCTGTCCGGTTTGGAGAAATACGATGCTTAAGATAGCAGTTTACGGTAAAGGCGGAATAGGTAAATCAACAACAACAGCAAATCTCGCAGCAGCTTTTGCCAGTCTTGGCAAGAAAGTAATTCAGATTGGCTGTGATCCAAAGGCAGATTCAACAATGAACCTCCTTCACGGAAGCCCTGTTCAGTCAGTAATGGACTACATGAGAATTAATGATGATGAGCCGACAGAACTCAGTGAAATCGTCGAGGAAGGTTATGGCGGAGTGGTATGCATCGAGACAGGTGGACCTACACCGGGACTGGGATGCGCCGGCCGAGGAATTATAACAACTTTTTCGCTTCTCGAGGACCTGGAGCTCTTCGAAACATATGAACCAGATGTTGTTCTTTACGACGTCCTTGGAGATGTAGTTTGCGGAGGCTTCGCAGCTCCTATCAGAGAGGGCTATGCAGAGAAGATTCTCATTGTTACATCAGGTGAAAAAATGGCGCTCTACGCAGCCAACAATATCTGCTCTGCGGTAAAGAATTTTGAAGACCGGGGATACGCAACGGTTCGAGGCGTAGTTCTCAACAGAAGAGCAGTAGAAAGAGAAGAAGAGAAGGTACAGGCTTTTGCAGAAGAACACGGCCTTGAGATTCTCGCAGATATTCCAAGAAGCAATGACATCATTCACTATGAGGACCAGGGAAAAACAGTTATAGAGGGAGACATTAATCTTCCTGTAAGTCAGAAGTATATTGACCTGGCAAAGAGGCTTCTTGAAGAACAATAAATCGTAAAGGTAATTAAATGGACAACAAACAAGCTTATTACATCAGTGCAAAGGATCTTGCGGCGCGCGGCCTGGACAATATTCCTGACCAGCTGCAGTCCTCAAAGCACCTAATATACAGTTCGCCGGCGACTTTGTCCTTCAACTCTCCCGGAGCGCAGGGTTTTGGTGTCAAAAGAGCAGGACTTGCTGTTCCAGGATCTGTAATGCTTCTTGTAGCTCCCGGCTGCTGCGGGCGTAATACCACTATGCTGGCAGAGCTTGGAGACTATGCAGACAGATTCTACTATCTGCTCCAGGATGATACAGATATCATTACAGGTCGCCATCTGAACAGAATCCCGGAGGCGGTCAGGGAAGTTGTAGAGTTTCATAACCCTAAGCCAAGCTGCGTAATGATATGCATAACCTGCGTAGATGCACTTCTTGGAACAGATATGGACAGAGTCTGCCGCAAAGCATCAGCCGTTGCGGGCGTTCCGGTTCTTCCCTGCTACATGTATGCACTTACAAGGGAAGGCAGAGTGCCACCAATGACAGCTGTAAGAAAAACAGTCTATGCACTTCTTGAGAAGCGGAAGAAGAAGTCAACAACAGTTAATATTCTTGGACAGTTTGCTCCATACATGGATAACTGCGAGCTGTATGACATTCTTCACAATCTGGGAGTAAAGAAGATTAACGAAATATCAAGATGTGCCGATTTTGAGGAATACATGGGAATGGCAGAAGCGAATTTTAACCTCGTGCTTAACCCTGAGACAAGACTTGCTGCAGAGGATATAGCGAAGCGCCTGGAGATTCCGTCAATAGAGTTAACAAGGCAGTACAGACTCGACAAGATTCATAAGCAGTACCAGCTTCTCGGCGGAGCCCTCGGTGTAAATATTGACGACAGCAGGTGGATGAAAGAGACGGAAGAGTATATTGACGGCTTCAGGGAGAGACACCCAGACCTGGAATTTGCCATTGGAGAGTGTCTCAATGCAGACTCTTTTGAGCTCGCCCTTGCACTTATAGGCTACGGATACAAGGTCAACGAAATTTACGGAACAGTGTCCGGTGAGAATTTCCCTTACATCCGGCAGCTTGCAAAGGTCAGCCCTGAGACAAGAATATACACTAATCTGGAGCCTACAATGCTGTACTACGACTGCAGCGAGTGTAAGGCGGATATAACAATTGGAAAGGATGCAGAGTACTATCATCCTGATGCGCCTAATGTGCCATGGAACAGAGAAGTTCAGCCATTTGGCTACGCAGGTCTCAGAACTCTGCTTGAGGAAATAGAGGAAGCTATATGAAAGGTTTACTCAAAGTACTGTCGCCATTCGCACCGGACCAGTCAGGCGCAGCGGCAGTATTCTACGACATGGGATGCATAACAGTAATATGCGATGCAGGAGGATGTACAGGTAATGTGTGCGGCTTCGATGAGCCAAGATGGTTCAGGAATGCCAAGCCGATTTTCAGTGCAGGTCTTCGTGACATGGATGCCATTCTCGGACGAGATGACAGACTTGTAGACAAGCTGAGACTGGTTGCAGAGAAGACAGATGCAGATTTCGCTGCGATTATCGGAACCCCGGTTCCAGCAGTAATCGCGACGGATTTTCGCGCACTGAAGAGACTGGCTGAGAAGCGCTGCGGAATGCCGGTCGTAACCTGCGAATGTACAGGAACAAGACTGTATGATATTGGAGAAGAAGAGGCATATATGCAGCTGGTAAAAACTTTTGCAGATACTTCTGCAGAGGCTTCCGGCAAATCGGGAATACTGGGTGTTCTTGGTGTTACTCCCCTCAATATATCCAGCATTGATGGAGATGAACTGATCCGTCAGCATTATAAGAGTCAGGGCTATGATGAGGTTTACTGCTACGGCATGGGTGCCGGCCTTGATGAACTGAAGCTGGCCGGCTGTGCAGAGAAGAACATTGTAATTGCTCCTTCGGGTCTTAAGGCTGCACGATATCTTGAGAAGAAATTCGGAACGCCATATGAGCTGCACTACCCGCTTATGCCTGTCAATGTTGCAGAAGCAATCAAAGGCATTGAGAATGCCAGAGTGTGCATCATTCACCAGCAGATAGCTGCAGAGGCTGTAAGGCAGCAGCTAGAGCAGAAAGGTTGTGATGTGACAGTTGCATCTTTCTTCGAAATGAAGAAGGACCTTAGAAGAGCGCAGGATGTTGCTCTCGAAACAGAAGAAGATTATCAGAAGCTCATCGAAGAAGGCGGCTTCGATTATGTAATTGCAGACCAGCTCTTCAGAAGAGCCGTAGCTGCAGACTGCTATAAAGAGTGGATACCTATGACACATTTCGCGGTATCCGGCAAGCTTGAGGAGGCTCAATGCGCACTGTAAGAATCTGTGTTTATGGAATAGTGCAGGGAGTAGGCTTCAGACCTTTTGTCAGCAGACTGGCAGACAGAATCGGCATTAAAGGAAGTGTGGCAAACAGAGGATCGTATGTGGAGATTTTTGCTGCCGGCGAAGAAGAACAGCTTGATTTATTCAAGTCGCTTCTCCGGCAGGAAGCACCTGAACGTTCGGCAATACTCAAGGTTACAGAGAGAACTGTTGAGCCTGGCGGATACGAAGACTTCCAGATAATAGAAAGTGAGCACGAAGAGGGAGATATCTTTGTTTCGCCTGATATTGCCACATGCCCAAAATGCAGAAGAGAGCTTTACGACCCTAACAACCGTCGATACATGCATCCTTTTATCAACTGTACGGCATGCGGCCCAAGGCTTACCATTCTCGATGCAATGCCGTACGACCGTCAGAGAACAAGTATGAAGGCTTTTCCGATGTGTCCCGAATGTGAGTACGAATACACGCATGCAGAGACGCGCAGGTATGATGCTCAGCCGGTATGCTGCAATGACTGCGGCCCGGAGGTGTATATTATCGGAAGTGAAATCAGCGGCAGAGCTGCCATCACTTATGCGAGACAGGCGATCATTGATGGTAAGATTATTGCCATCAAGGGAATTGGCGGATTCCATCTCTGCTGCGATGCGACTAACGAAGAAGCAGTTGCAAGACTGAGAACTCTCAAGCGCAGACCGGCGAAGCCTTTTGCAGTAATGGCAAGAGACCTTGAGACTGTAGAGCGAGAATGCCAGCTTCCGGGGCAGAACATCAGGGATATTCTCGATGGACATCAGAAGCCGATAATTCTTCTTAAGCGTAAAAACGACAGCAGGCTGGCTCCATCAGTAGCTCCCGACAATCCAAAGATTGGAATGATGCTGCCTTACGCACCGGTACAGATGCTGCTTTTTGACTACAACGACGGCCTTGAGATGACAACAGACTGTTTCGTTATGACAAGCGGCAATGTCAGCGGAGCGCCAATCTGCAGAACAGACGAGGACGCAATTAAGGAGCTGTCTGGCTTCTGCGATATAATGCTTTCGCATAACAGAACCATAAGGCTTCGCGCTGATGATTCCGTAATGGATATCTACCGCGGTGAGCCATACATGATAAGGCGTTCAAGAGGCTATGCGCCACTGCCTGTGATGACAGAGCAGAATGTCAGAGGAAGCGTGCTTGCTGTAGGAGGAGAGCTTAAGAACACCTTCTGCATCGGCAAGGATCAGCTTCTCTACGAGTCGCCATATGTTGGTGATATGGAGGATCTGCGCACAGTGCAGGCTCTTGAGGAATCGATAAAAAGAATGGCGGAGCTGCTCGAGACGTCACCGACAATTGTGGCGTGCGATCTTCATCCGAAGTACAATACTGGTTTTGTGGCTGAGAGACAGGGGCTTCCTGTTATGAAACTTCAGCATCATTATGCTCATATTCTGTCATGTATGGCGGAGAACGATTACAGTGATAGAGTAATAGGACTTTCTCTTGATGGAACTGGCTACGGAACAGACGGAACTATCTGGGGCGGAGAACTGCTCTCCTGCGACCTTGATGGCTTCGAAAGAATTGGCTGTATAGAAGCTTTCGACCAGGTCGGCGGTGATGCTTCAGCAAAAGAAGGCTGGAGAATAGCGGCTTCAATGATCAACTCCATATACGGAGAGGAAGCTTCGGAGGTAGTGACGAAGCTCGGCCTTTGCGATGAGAACGCCAGAGCTCTTATTGCAAGAATGGCTGAAAGAGGTATAAACACCGTAAAGTCCACAAGCGCGGGAAGACTCTTTGACGCTGTCAGCGCAATTCTGGGTGTTCGAAAGAGCTCAAGCTTCGAAGGCGAAGCTGCAACAACTCTTATGTTCAGAGCCCAGGCCTTCGCAGAGACAGCTGAAGCACTGCCGGAGGTACCTTCGTTCTGCGGAATAGCCCTTGAGGATTTCTGCAATATAAGAACGACGGAGCTGGTTCGATACCTTATCGAAGAGAAACTCAAAATTCAGGATGAAGAGGGCAATCTGAGCATAGAAGAACAGGGAAGACTAGCCTATGTTTTTCATGAAGCCTTTGCCGAGATGTGCGCAGAAGCAGCAATCTGGGCATGCAGCAGAGAAGAAATAGCGACTGCAGCGCTCTCCGGAGGAGTTTTCCAGAACACACTTCTCCTGGAAGGAGTTGAATCGCGACTTGAGAATAATGGAATCAAAGTATTGAGGCATCATATGATTCCGCCTAATGATGGAGGCATTGCCCTCGGTCAGGCGGCAGCAGCGATGCATAAGATAAACAGGGAGGACAAGTGATATGTGCGTAGGATTAGCGGCTAAAGTAGTAGGAATCAAGGATGGCGTTGCTGTTGTTGATGCATCAGGCGCAAAGAGAGAGGTGGCTGCAGAGCTCATCGAGGAGCTTGAGCCAGGCGATTTCGTAATGGTTCATGCA
Organism: Candidatus Crickella merdequi; assembly: GCA_018064645.1. GTDB lineage: Bacteria > Bacillota > Clostridia > Peptostreptococcales > Anaerovoracaceae > Crickella > Crickella merdequi. The sequence continues at coordinate 38,344 of JAGHUT010000064.1, forward strand.
GGCATTGCCATCGCAAAGATTACTGCAGATGATACAGAAGAGACAGATGAACTGATGGAGATGCTTTAATGGAAGAGAAGAAACTTACAGCACGTGAGATCATCGAGAGCTACGATGGTCCGAAGCTTAGAATAATGGAGGTGTGCGGAACGCATACGCATGAGATTTTTCGCCTTGGAATCAGAAGTCTGCTCCCAGAGAATGTTGAGCTGATTTCCGGACCGGGCTGCCCTGTTTGCGTAACGCCTGTAGGCTTCATTGATATGGCCCTTCAGCTGGCCCTCGAGAAGGAGTGCGTAATCTGTACTTTTGGAGACCTTATCAGAGTTCCGGGTTCAGAGATGAGTCTTGCTGACGCGAGAGCTAAGGGTGCAGTTGTAAAAATCGTATATACTGCTACAGACGCTCTCGACTATGCGAAGGAGAATCCTGATAAGCAGGTGGTTTTCCTGTCTGTCGGTTTCGAGACAACAACTCCTGGAAGCTGTCTGGCAGTTAAGAAGGCTAAGGAAGAAGGGGTTCAGAACTTCTCGATTCTTACTGCCAACAAGACAATGCCTAATGCATATCAGGCACTTAAGGGAAGCGCAGATGCGTTCCTCTATCCAGGACATGTTAACGCAATCACAGGAGAGGATGACTGCCGCAAGCTGGCCGAAGAAGGAGTATCAGGCGTAATCGCCGGTTTTACCGCCAAGGAACTTCTGACAGCCCTTGCAGTGACAATAAGAAAATGCCAGCAGGGCGAGCCTTTCTTCGTTAACTGCTATCCAAGGGTAGTTACTGAAAAGGGAAACATCCCTTCAAAGAAAATTATCGAAGAGATTATGGAGCCATGCGATTCAATCTGGAGAGGCCTTGGAAACATTTCGATGTCAGGTCTGAAGCTTAGAGAAGAGTACGCCGCGTTCGATGCACAGCGGAAGTTCGACATTCCTGAGACAGAGGGAACACCTAATCCTGGATGCCGCTGCGGTGAGGTTCTTCAGGGCAAGTGCAAGCCTGCAGATTGCCCTCTGTTCGGCAAGGTATGCACACCGCTTCATCCGGTAGGTGCATGTATGGTATCAAATGAAGGTTCCTGCTCTGCGTACTATCAGTACCAGATGTAGACGATATAGGAGAGAGTATTATGAGTGAATATGTTAAGCTGGCCCACGGTGCCGGCGGCAAGCAGACATCAGAGCTGATTGAAAAAGTCTTCAAGGCGCATTTTGCTAATCCTGAGTTTACTGCTGACGATGCAGCAGTACTGAATGTTGGAGATGGAAGAATCGCTATGTCGACAGATGGTTTTATCGTGTCGCCATTCGAGTTCCCGGGCGGCAACATCGGCAAACTTTCTATTTGCGGAACGGTAAATGACCTGGCATGCATGGGAGCACAGCCTCTTTATATGACCTGTGCTTTCGTAATAGAGGAAGGTTTTCCTCTTGAGAAGCTGGAGATGATTGCAGCTTCAATGGAGAAGACCGCTGCAGAGGTTGGTGTTAAGATTGTTGCCGGCGATACTAAGGTTGCAGGCAAGGGACAGGTAGACAATGTCTTCATAACAACAACAGGCGTAGGCAGGCTGACTGAGGGCTTTGCTACTTCAGGAGCTTTTGCCAAGCCTGGTGACAAAATCATCGTTACAGGTGATGTAGGCCGTCATGGCTGCACAATCCTTCTTGAGAGAGAAGATCTGGGAATTGAGGCAGATATCAAGAGTGACTGTGCGCCTCTCTGGAACACAGTTAAAGCGATGATGGATGCAACTTCAGACATCCACGTAATAAGAGATGCTACAAGAGGCGGTGTTGGTACTGTCCTTTATGAAATTGCGGCTGAGAGCAATGTTGGTGTAAGGCTTGAAGCTACACAGGTTCCAGTTGATCCAGCTGTTGCAGGTGTATGTGGAATGCTGGGCCTTGACCCGCTCTATCTTGCCAACGAGGGAACAATGGTTGTTATTGCTCCAGCAGAGTCTGCAGACAAGGTGCTCGAGGCACTTCGCGGCGACAAGTATGGACAGAAGGCGGCTGTTATTGGCGAGATTACAGATGTAATGCCGGGAAGCGTAGTAGTAAGAACAGAGATTGGAACAGAGACACTTCTTCCACAGCCAGGAGGAGAGCTCCTTCCAAGAATCTGCTAAGGTAGACATAATGACTGATTTATATAAGCTTGTTGACAAGCTGGAAGAGGAGAAAGAACTTTCCCTTGAGGAATGGACAAGGCTCATCGAAGGGCAGTCCTCTGAGATAAGTGAATATGTTTTTTCCAAGGCACGCAAGGCACGCGAACCCTTTTACGGCCACGAAGTGTATGTGCGAGGTCTTATCGAGATAAGTAACATCTGCAGAAATGACTGCATCTACTGCGGTATTCGCTGCAGCAATGTCAAAGTGAATCGATACAGACTGACGAAGGAGGAGATCCTTTCCTGCTGCAGATCCGGCTGGGAAATGGGCTTCAGGACTTTTGTCATGCAGGGCGGCGAGGATCCATATTACACCGACGAGGTGCTTTGCGATATTATCGCTGCGATTCGCGAGGAGTTCCCGGAGTGTGCAATAACCCTTTCTGTTGGAGAGCGCTCTAAAGAGAGCTATCGCAAACTTAAGGAGGCGGGTGCAGAGCGTTACCTTCTGAGGCACGAGACGGCAAATGAAGAGCACTATAGAATGCTGCATCCAGAGAACCTGAGTCTTGCTGTCCGCAAAGAGTGCCTTTTCAATCTGCGCGAGCTGGGCTACCAGGTGGGAGCAGGGTTCATGGTTGGTGCACCATATCAGACGGCGAGGCATCTTGCGGAGGATATGATTTTCCTTAAAGAGCTTAATCCTGCTATGGTTGGAATCGGACCATTCATTCCGCATCATGATACGCCTTTTGCAGATATGAAGGCAGGCACCCTTGAGCAGACAATATACCTGCTCGGGCTCATAAGACTGATGCTTCCAAAAGTTCTTCTTCCAGCGACAACAGCTCTTGGAACAAGTGATCCTCTGGGCCGCGAGAAGGGAATGGAGGCAGGTGCCAATGTAGTAATGCCGAATCTTTCACCGACAGAAGTCCGCAAGGACTACCTGCTGTACGACAACAAAATCTGCGTGAACGAAGAGGCCGCCGAGAACCTCAGGAGTCTGAAGGCTCGTATGGAGGCTATCGGATACATGGTTGTATGCGACCGCGGCGATTCAAAGAATATGGAGAACTAAATGAGTATGAACAACACGCCAAGTGGCGAAAGAATACATATCGGATTATTCGGCAAGCGCAACGCCGGCAAATCGAGCCTCGTCAATGCTCTGACAGGACAGAGCCTTGCCATCGTTTCGGATGTGCTGGGAACAACAACGGATCCTGTGCTCAAGGCAATGGAGCTTCTGCCGCTCGGTCCGGTTGTAATGATAGATACACCGGGCCTCGATGACGAAGGTGAGCTGGGGGAGCTGCGTATTCGTAAGGCGTATCAGATGCTGAACAAGTCGGATATCGCGCTTCTCGTAGTTGATGCTGCCTGCGGAATGACTGCTGAGGATAATGCAATTCTTGAGAGAATCCTCGGCAAAAATCTTCCTTATGTCGTAGTATTCAACAAGTGCGATGCTATCGATGAAGAAAGACGCTTCGCATTGTCGGAAGAGCTGGGTGAGAAGAAACATATTTTTGTAAGCGCAGCCGACAGAGAGGGAATATATGAACTTAAAGAACTCATAGGTCACCTGATCCCTTCCGAATCGGAGAGGGTTCTGATTAGAGATATAATTGACCCATCCGACATAATCGTTCTTGTTGTACCTATTGATAAGGCGGCGCCTAAGGGAAGGCTTATCCTGCCGCAGCAGATGGTTATCAGAGATATTCTTGATGCAGATGCTGTTGCAGTAGTTGCCAAGGAGGATGAGCTGTCATCTGTACTTGCCAGAATCGGCGAAAAACCGAAACTGGTAGTAACAGATAGTCAGGTTTTCGGCAGAGTGTCGAAGGATACTCCAGCGGATATCTATCTTACGTCTTTTTCCATCCTGATGGCTCGTTATAAAGGCGACCTGGAGCTGGTTGTTGAGGGAGCACATCAGCTTGACCAGCTTGACGATGGGGACACAATTCTCATCGCAGAGGGATGCACTCATCACAGACAGTGCGGCGACATCGGAACAGAGAAACTGCCGGCATGGATTCTTAAGCATAGCGGCAAGAATGTAAAGTTCGAGTTCGTAAGCGGAACGGAATTCCCTGACGATCTTAGTAAATACAGACTGATCGTTCACTGCGGCGCATGCACCCTCAACGAGAAGGAGATGCAGTATCGCCAGAAGTGCGCCGTTGACGCAGGAATTCCAATTACAAATTATGGAACAGCAATCGCACATATGAATGGAATTCTCAAGAGAAGTCTGGAGATTTTCTGCAAATAGAGACAAGCAAAAAGCAGTCTTGTTTGAAGACTGCTTTTGTTATGTCGATATATTGTCGCAGTGGAATTAGAGAATCTCTTCCTCCATCTTGCATGTCCAGCCCATATCCCAGAACATGTACTCGTACTGAGTGCATGCGTACACGATGTGCTTGAGGTGCTGATACTGCTCCTCGCTGCAGCCCTCGCTGTAACGGTCGAACATGTCAATCATGAGGTCGTTAGCTGAACGGTACTCATCTCCCATATACTGGTTAATCCAGAGGCCGTAGAACTCCTGCTCCTTAGCGCCAGGGAATGTCTCAAGATAATCTCCGATGAGTTTGTATGTCCATGAGCAGGCAAGTACAGCAGCCATAATTGCATCCATACCCTCTTTCTGAGCGATGGAAATCATATAGTTGGTATATGACTCTGTTACGATGCTAGGCTCTGCAGCAGCAAGCTCCTCGTTGGTGAGACCAAGTCTCTTGAGGTACGTCTTGTGAATTGCATTCTCAACATCAAGAGTTGCAGTGATAAGACCTGCAAAAAGTCTCTGGTCAACTTCGCTCTGTGCTTTGATAACACCCATTGCGAACACCTTTGAGTACTGCATAAGATAGAGGTGATCCTGTGTGATGTAGAACTTGAAGTTCTCCTTAGGAAGAGTTCCATCAGCCATTCCCTGTACGAACGGATGAGTGTTATTCTTCTCCCAGTAAGCAATCATGTCATTGTAAAGACGCTCGGAGTTTTTCATGATACAAATCCTTTCTTAATTTATTTAAAAATAATTATAAACGCTGTCATAAGCACCAGTGATGCTACTGCTAATACTATATCAGAAGTTCGGACTGGTGTCTCTATAGAATAAGTTCTTGGTCCGTCGCCATCAAAGCCTTTAGACTCCATAGCCATGGCAACATTCTCCGACCATCGGATTCCGTTAACAAGAGTGTTGAAGAGTGGTCCGAAAGGAATTACTCCTGTGCGCTTGCCCCTTACCGCATAAGCCAGATTAACCTCATCCCATTCCCTCGAAAGGGTCGGAACGAGATGTAGAGCGGCAAGTATTCCATAAGCGAACTTAGGCTTAAGATGGAACTGATGCATTGTTGACATGACAAAAATCTTGTTCTTTGTTGTCAGACCGAATAGTATTCCCATGCTTGCATAACTGAGAATTCTTGTTCCCAGAAGAAGCGCTGTATCGAAGGAGGCGATTTCATAGGCTGTCTTGCTTGCCGCATCGAGATCTGCAGAAGCAAGATTCGAAATGAAAATCAGTCCGCCAAGGAACAGCAATGGCATATAAAGGCCGATCATCACTTTAATACTGCATCTTGACAGCAGAGTGAGGCAGAGCAGGCAGCTTACGATAACAGCACAGTTGATCTGCCATGTTCCGCCAATGGCCATCATTATACAGCAGATAATAATAGTAACAGCCTTGACTGCCGGATTGAAATTGTCATAAAGAGGACGTCTCATCAGCGCACCTCCTTTGTAAACTTCTTATCCTTAACATGAAGGATAACATCTGCGTAGGCACCTGCAAGACCGGCATCATGAGTGCTCATAATCACTGTAAGACCTTCGTTCTTAACGAGCCCGGCAATAAGATCCATAAGCGCTCTTGCGGACTTGTAATCCTGTCCGTAAGTAGGTTCATCAAGAAGAAGCAGCTTCTGTCCTGCCGCAATTACTGCAAGGACTGCAAGTCGTCTCTGCTGGCCCTGACTGAGCATGTAAGGCGAATACTTGTGGTATTTGCGAAGACCGCATGTATCAAGAAGAGCAAGCCCTTTTTCCTTTAGAACTTCCTCCGGTTCGGAAGGATATCTGCGCTTCAGACCGTCGAGAACCTCAGATAGGACATTCTGTGTCACGAACTGATTGGATGGGTTCTGGAAAGCTATTCCAACTTCTTTGAAACAGTCCTTCGCCTTAATGTCGCGAAGCTCACGAATCTCATCTTCTCGAATTTCGATATTGCCGAAATAATCTCTCTGCTTGAGAAGTGTCATCATGAGAGATGTCTTGCCACAGCCGCTTGGTCCCATGATGGCAGTTATCTTGCCGTCGGGAATGTGAGCATCTGCTTCATAGTATAGAGAGGCGTCATATTCCGGCTTAACAGAAGTCGCTTTGCCGAACAGTTTTTTCTTTGCAGGAACCTGTGGAATAGTCAGCTGGCAGAAGTGAAGACCCTCTGTCGAACTTTCCGTCGCAAGAGTTTTCTTCTCCCAGATGCCCGGGTATGCGATTCCCTCTTCTGTAAAAATCGGCTTAGCCGCTTCCAGTTCTTCCTGGGTTTCGGCCTCGCAGAGAATTGTTCCTCCTTCGCCGATAAGAACATACCTGTCTGCAATGCCCTTCCAGTGGTCTGACATATGGTCGATGGCAAGGATAGTCTTGCCGTCCTTATGGCACAGATCTGAAAGCACAGGGAGAAGTTCTGATACTGAAGCAGGATCCAGGTTGGCAAAAGATTCATCAAGAACAATGCACTTTGAATTTAAGAGCGCAATACAGGTCAGGACAGCTCTCTGCTTCTCTCCTCCTGACAGGGTGTGAAGAGGTCTGTCCAGAAGATGAGTCGTTCCAAGCTGTGAAGCGGCTCTTTCTGCTTCATAATCCATCTCGTCCGGTGATATGGAGATATTCTCTGCACAGAAGATAAGCTCCTCTCTCAGTGTTGGCATACAGAACTGAAGATCAGGATTCTGGAACATCATAGAAATGCTCCTGGCCCTCTCTGAGACAGGAATCTCCTTAACAGATCTGCCGTAGAGAAGGATATCTCCGCTCTTAAGAATTCCACCATTGTCAGGAAGCAATCCACAAAGAACTGCCGCAAGAGTGCTCTTACCGCAGCCGCTACTTCCCATAAGCACAGTAATCCTGCCCTGGGGAATCTCCAGGGCAGTGTTTTTGAGAACATCTTTACCTTCCTCGAAATAAGAGAAGGTTACATTGTTGCAACTTATTGCAGGTACTGTCATATTACTCCTCGTCAATACCAGCTGCCTTCATGCCAAGAGCATAACCGCGAAGCACACCAGCCTTGGCAAGACCGTCAGCGATAATCTTTGCTACAAATGCAGTGAAGATAATTGAGCTGATTACACGGCAGATAATCATGATAACGTTCATCTGGAAGCTGTATGCTGAGTAACCATAGAAGAAGTACTCGCTTACATAGCTTACAAGAGCACAGGTTACTGAGCTGAGAATCATTGTTGCTGAGTTGAACTTCTTGTATCCTGTTGCGATGAAGCCAAGCTCTGCGCCGAAGCCCTGAATGAATCCGTTAACAAGTGTCATAGGTCCGAACATTCCGCCCATCATCATTTCGATTGAAGCAGCAAGCATCTCGGCAACTGTGCCGACACCCTTCTTCTGGATGATGTAAGCCGCAAAGGTTGCAGCCATGAACCAGAGACCATAGATAAGCTGATATCCGAGAGGCGCATAGCCGAACGGTGTAAGAGCCGCTGTAAGAGCAACTCCAATATAGTTAGCTGCCATGAATACAAATGCGAAAAGCACACCGCAAATTGCAATCATAAGAATGTCTTTAAGTTTCCATTTCATAATCTTAAACCTCCTTGTTCTTTGGGAAAAAACTTCCTGATTGGAATAAGAAAAAAGACGCTGCGGATAAATGCAGCGTCTGGTGAAAAAATCATCATTATCCTACGTTGGCATTATCCAAATCAGGTTATGGGTCAAAGCGTACACGCTTCCTCTCAGCCGACTTAAGTCAGCTCCCCTTTGTCTTACTGATTCTATGCCTTGAGAGAAGAAGAGTCAATAATAATTGACGGAATTGTTGATTAATTCTGCGCAAATATGTACACTTTATATATAAGAATCAGGTGATAGGAGTATTCATGAACCCAAGCATCAACTTAACCGAAATAATAATAGCAAATGCCATGGGAATTATGCTTGCAGCGACAATGCTGATGAGCAATACGCAAACCTTCCATGCTAATTCTATTGGTCATAAATATATAAGAGAAATGATGGTAATTGCTCTTGTAAGCTGTATTCTGGATCCACTTGTTTTTCTTAGCGATGGAAGAGAGGGCCTTTTCTTCTATCTGGTTATATATATAGGCAATCTGTTGCTCTTCGTTGCGAATCTTCTCATCGGTCCGCTGTGGGTCAACTATACGGCCGGATATATGAGAGGCGGCCTGTCATTCCGCCACAGGAGGACAATGGCGACAGTCTGTGTAGTCGGCGTGGTGATGCTGGTGGTGAATCTGTTTAAACCGTTTGTTTTTGCAGTCGATGGCAATAATGAGTATCACAGATTGTGGGGCTATTATCTGTTTATTGTTCTTGAGCTTGGCTTCATAATTGATGGTATTGTCGCTTATGTCCAGTCAAAGAGGAAACTTGGTGTATTAAGATTTTTCCCTGTGTGGGTGTTCCTTGTACCGCTTGCCATTGGAATTACAGTTCAGTCGGTTATATACGGAGTATCCTTAATCTGGCCTTGCGTAGTTATCTCAATCACTGTAATCCTTAACGGAATCAATACAGAGCTTTCGTATCGCGACAAGCTCACCGGTCTGTATAACAAATATTACCTTGATCTGATTAAGGATATGGCCACACGTTCGCTCAAGAACGAAAGCGGCCGTATTACAGCAATCATGGCAGACATGAACAGCCTTAAGAGCATCAACGACAGATACGGACATCAGGAAGGTGATTTTGCATTAAGAAAGCTGGCGAGAATAATCAACAGAACTGTTGCAGATGCAGGCAGTGTTGTGAGAATTGCCGGAGATGAGTTCGTAATTGTTCTTAATACACAGGATGAGAAGGAAGTTGCCGAAATGATCAGTGCGATCAGACAGGCTCTTGCCGACTGGAATACGAATCACGATAAGGAATATACTCTGTCTGTTTCCCTTGGCTATGGATTTTTCAATTTGAGGGAAGTCACCGTAGAAGAAATCATGCAGCAGATCGATTCAAAAATGTACGAGGAGAAGCGCAGGTTCTATAAGGAGAATCCTGCCCTGGATAGAAGAACGCTATATTAAAGAAAAAAGCCCGATTCAAATAGAATCGGGCTTTTGATATGCAAGGGTTTACAGTGATTTCGCAAACGCTCTAATTTTCTCGTAATTCTCTTCGCACTGCTTGTCGTCGCCCCAGAATGTGAGGATTCCGGCATCTTCTGCATTTATGTAGCGAAGAATTGATTTGTACTGAGATACGATTCCGTCATATACGCCAGGTGAACCTGAGCTGAGAATCATAGCATACTTAGTTGCGTTTGCCGGCTTGCCCGTGTTATAGAAACGTGTGATTACCGACTGCATCTGACCGGTGAAGCCCCAGTAATATACAGGGCTGGCGATAACAACCATATCAGCCTCGTTAAGATGAGCATATATCTGATCCATATCATCGTGCTGGATGCACTTGCTCTGACCCTGACCGTGACAGAATTCGCAGCCGAGACAGCCGTTAATCTTCATACCGCCGACTGGAGCTACAGTAACTTCGTGACCGGAAGCTTCAGCAGCTTCCTTAAAAACTTTTGTAAAAGCGGATGTGCTTCCATTTACTCTTGGGCTTCCGTTAAGAACCATAATCTTCATTTCTTTTCCCTCCCGATTACTATTGTTATCTGTATTATAACATCAGGCAGGTGGTATAATTACAGCAAATATACAGATTCGAGGTGAATTATGATTAAGCAGATTCCGGAGATGAAGAACAGAATGATTAAAGGCTGCGTTGTCGACTGCGGCGGCGCTTGTGGTGACTGCACCCGTACAGGAGAGCCGCTTGACCTGAAGGGAACACTCTACTTCGCTACGGGCGAGATAGATGCATCCGAAATCGAAGCGGCAGACAGAATCTACGTTATCGTTTCCGATGGAATAGATGAGGATACAGAAGAGGCATTTGCTGCAATAAGGGAGAAATTCGGCGACAAGGCATACTGCTTCGCCGCAGGCGAATACCCTCTTGACAAAAGCCGTCTTTTCTCAAGAATGGCAGAACTCAAGGACGAGGAAAACATTTTTGTCAGACCAATTGCCTGTGCCGGCTTCGAGGGGCTGCGCCACGTGGTGAATAGCGGAACTTGTCCGGCACCAGACGATAATTCAGCAATATACGTCTGGGCCTTGAATGGAGAAGAACCGTCATCGGAAGAGTTCCTTACGTATTATGAGATGGGAAAACGCAGCTAGCCACATTCTCTTTAATTGAGGTATGGGATGCTTCTGCAGCATGTTCATCTGTTCTGTTTGCGTTTTTGTCGATTTTGCGCAGACAGCCGGCTCCGCGAATGCAGCCGCCGTCACATGCCATGCCTTCAATGTAATTCTCGTTTAGAACACCCTTGCTCGCCTTGAGCAGGGTTGTTTTTATTTGTGAAAGACCTGTTGTTGATATTGCGTTAACTTCAAAATCACTTTCTCTTTCCTCGAGAGATCTCTGAAGAGCGCCGATAACACCGCCGGCATGGGCAAAGCGTCGGCCATATCCTGTAGCTTCGTCAAGAGGTGTCTCCTCAAGGTTCTGAACAACAATGTCTCTGCTGTCAAAAAGAGCAGCAAGTTCTTCAAAGGTCAGCACTGAATCAACGAAAGGCGCTGCCTTGTCCAGTTTGATCTCAGCCTTCTTGGCAGTACAAGGTCCAATGAAGACAACCTTCGCATCGGGATTATTCTGCTTAATAAGCTTTCCGGTGACAACCATCGGTGAAGGCATCTCGGACATTTTGTCTGCAAGATTTGGATGCTTCTGCTCAACATAGGTGACAAAAGCAGGGCAGCAGGAGCTGAGAAGTTCACCTTTTTCCTCAATCTCGATTGATTCTTCGTATGCTACGATGTCGGCTCCGTAAGCAGCCTCGTGAACCTCTGCGAAACCCAGCTGATGAAGTGCAGTGATTGTCTGTCCGTAACTTGCTGGAGGACACTGGGATGCAATGGCCGGAGCAAGAACGGCAACGACCGGATATTTACTGTTGTTCTCGCTGTCAAGAATCATTCTGATAACATCAGAAATAAAAGACTTATCTACAGCCGCGCCGAAAGGACATCTTGAAACGCATGCACCGCAGTGAGTGCATTTTTCCTCTGTGATAACAGCCTCACCAGTCTTTGCCATGTGAATAGCGCCTGGAACACAGGCAGTCTCGCATGGTCTCTTGAAATTATGAATAGCAGTGTAAGGGCAGGCCTTAGCACACTGGCCGCACTCTACACATTTGCTCTTATCAATCTTCGCACGATTCTCAGGCGTGTATGTAATGGCGCCGAGCCTGCAAGCACCTTCACAGGCGTGAGCCAGGCAGCCACGGCACAGATCTGTAACAACATGACCAGCTTCAGGACACTCATCGCAGATGAGCGAAATAACTTCAATTACATTGTTGTTGGCACGATTGCCGCCAAGAGCCAGCTTAATTCTTTCAGCCAGCTTAGCCCTGTCCTTATAGATGCAGCAGCTTCTCAGAGGGGCATCCTCTTTGATAATTACTGAAGCAATCTCATCGAATACAGTAAAAACCTGAGTGCCTTCCCACAGACATTTTGCAACCTCACGAAGAACCTCATTCTTTACGACCTGTACATTAGAATCGAAACGTCTCATATATTCCCCTTTACAACTATCTCAAAATATTAGAAAAGATATCAAAAACAACAAAAAGAAATGCCAGCGGCATCTCTTTCCATTACACCATATACATTCTACATTCATTCTACAAGATGGACGTCCAAAGGTTACAACTCCTATGGTTTCCAACGTCGCAATATTACCATATATCCGACTAATATTCAAGCCCATATGGCCAGCCTGCAAGACCTCCAACATCATAAATGCTCTCGTAGCCCCAGTCCTCAAGAAGTCTTGCCGCTTTCATGCTGCGTCTTCCGGAACGGCAGTATACAATGACAGGAGTTGATTTTGAAGGAATCAGCTCGGCTGCGCGCTCTACGCAGATCTCAGACATTGGCAGAAGTTCAGCACCGACTGCGTGGCCTGTGATATATTCGCTCTCCTCTCGAACATCAATCATAACAATGTTATCAAGAGAGTCGAGAAGTTGCTTTGCTTCCTCAAAAGAAATATTAAGAATCATAAGATCTCCTTTCATAGAAAACGGGTCCCCCGGCAGGGAACCCGCTATGGTGTCCCGAAGAGGATTCGAACCTCCGACACCCGCTTTAGGAGAGCGGTGCTCTGTCCCCTGAGCTACCGAGACACATTGACTGTAAAGATTAAACTTTAATACAGCACAGAAATAATATCATAAGAGAGGCAATGTTTCAACACGACCCTTGAAAGCCACTCTTTTCATGGATTATAATAGAATATCTGAGGAAAACTCAGATGTTTTGTTGACGACAAATTTCAACGAGGCAGGAAGGAAAAAGAAATGTATAACATTAATCAAGTTCAAAGCGAATACATGACCAAGCTCATTTCTGCAGACTATGCAGCAAATCTGGTCAAGAGCAATTATCGAATCAATTTCGGTGTTGGAACAGGTACTTCTGTTTATATGGACAGAGCTCTAGCTAACCGTCTTAAGAACGATACTTTACTACGCGGACTTGAGATTCAGACAGAGATTGCAATCAGAAGAGACCTTCTTGAGACATACAAGGCAACAACATCAGTAGACCAGTGCAGATTCTATGCATCACACTTTGGTGTGCATGACAGAACTATGCAGCAGGAGGGCAACTGCTGGTTCGTTCCTATTCTCTTTAATGAAGAACCTCTTTACTGGTCGCAGGAAGGAAACGGCTTCGACATCTGCTGCTTCCAGGTAGCGCCTATGGACAAATACGGCAACTTCAACTTCGGACCTGTTAATGCCGACCTTTGGGGAATCATCAAGAATTCAAAGACAGTAATCGTAGAGGTTAATGAGAGCATGCCGATTGCTCTTGGCTACGACTCACACATTAATATTTCTGAAATCAGTTATATCATCGAGGGAGAGAATCCACCTCTGCCGGAGATGCTTCCTAAGCCGGCTACTGAAGAGGATAGAAGAATTGCCGAGTTCATTGTAGACAAGGTAAGCAACTTCAGCACACTGCAGCTTGGAGTAGGAGCTGTTCCTAACAGTGTAGGAACAATGCTTGCAGACTCAGATATAAGAGATCTGTCAGCTCACAGCGAAATGTTCGTAGACGGATATGTAGATCTCTATAATGCAGGTAAGCTTACAAATAGAAAATCAAGAGACAAGGGCCTTTCGGTATATACTTTTGCCGGTGGAAGCAAGAGGGTATACGACTTCGTAGATGACAACCCTATCTGCCGCAGCGCCCCTGTTGAGTATGTAAATAATGTACATACAATATCAGAGTTTGATAACTTCGTTTCTATCAATGGATGTATCGGTATCGACCTGTATGGACAGGTTTGTGCCGAGAGTGCAGGCTTCCGCCATGTAAGCGGAACTGGCGGACAGCTGGATTTCGTACTTGGAGCATTCCTTTCGAAGAGAGGTAACAGCTTCATCTGCACACATTCAACAAGAGTAGACAAGAAGGGTCAGAAGCACTCACTTCTTCACCCAACCCTGCCTGCAGGTTCAATTGTTACTACACCAAGAGCTGCTGTAAACTATGTAGTTACTGAGTTTGGTGGAGTTAACCTCAAGGGTAAGTCAACCTGGCAGAGAGCAGAGATGCTCATAAGCATTGCTCATCCTGAATTCAGAGAGGACCTCATCAAGGAAGCAGAGAAGATGGGTATCTGGAGAAGAACAAGTAAGGGAGAATATCTCTAATGTATAAAGAGTTATATAGACAGGCCTGGGTGGAGATTGACCTTTCGGCCTTTGACCACAATATCAGAACAATAAGAGAACATCTCGGTGACGAAATTGAGATGATTGGCGTAATCAAGGCCGACGCCTATGGACACGGTGTGGTTGAGTGCGCACAGGTTCTTGCTGCAGAGGGAATTACAAGATTTGCAGTTGCCACAATCGATGAGGCTCTTGAGCTTAGAGAAGAGGGAAGTGATGAGGACATCATTATCCTTGGCCTTATTCCAGACAGCTGTGCAGATGTGATAGTAGAGAACGATCTGACTGCCGTGGTTGGAAGTATCGATACTGCAAAAGCTCTTGCAGAGGCTGCAGGAGAAGGCAGAGCCAAGATGCTTTTTGCAATAGACACAGGCATGGGCAGAATCGGATACAGAACTATGTGCGAAGAAGAGCTTGATGCCGCTGCAGATGCTTATGAGGCAATCCTTGCGATGGATAATATCAGCATCGAAGGAATCATTACACACTTCTCAACTGCTGATGAAGAGCAGCGCGAGTATACAGAGGCACAGATAGAGAGATATAACAGTTTCTGCAGCAAGCTTGCTGACAGAGGAATTACAGATATCTGCAGGATTGCGGCTAACAGTGCAGCAATTATGGTTCATCCTGATGCGCATTTTGAGGCGGCAAGACCTGGAATTATACTGTACGGATGTTATCCTTCGCCTTATCTCATCGGTAAGGCGATTGAACTTGAGCCGGTAATGTCTGTCAAGGCGGAGATTGTCAATATAAAGACTGTTCCTGCCGGCACATCTGTAAGCTACGGCCGCAAATTCACAAGCGAGAAGGAGACAATAATCGCAACTCTTCCACTTGGTTACGCTGACGGCTATAAGAGAAGCCTTTCCGGCAAGGTTGAGGTTCTCATCGATGGAAAAAGAGTTCCTGTAATCGGCAACATCTGCATGGATCAGTGCATGATCGATGTTACTGACATTGCCGATGCAAAGGTGGGAACAGAGGTTACTATAATGGGCAGATCAGGCGATGATGCAGTTACAGCAGACGAGCTGGCAGGCCTTATTGGAACTATCAACTACGAGATTACATGCGGTTTCGGACAGAGACTGCCTAAGCTGTTTGTTAACTGTCCCGAGGCTGTAATGGAGCTGGCGGAGTAAAATATGGATTTTTGGGCACAATGGACCCAGGCAGACGGGCAGCTGCTGATCGGGCTTCAGCGGATTTTTGTTCACGATGGGCTTACGCCAGTAATGAAGGCCATATCATTGCTGGGTGATGCGGGAGCATTCTGGATTCTTCTTTGTCTTGCTCTGATTGCGTTCCGGAAGACGAGAAAAATCGGAATTCTCGCCGGCGTGAGTCTGGTGCTCTGCTTCATCTGCTGCAATCTATGTATTAAGCCGGTCGTTGATAGAACGAGACCGTGGATTCTCTTCGACCAGGTTATGAGGCTTATTCCTGATCCTGGCGATTCGTCGTTTCCATCAGGTCATTCCGCTGCTTCTATGGCTCCTGCAATGGCGATTCTGCTTAATGGAGCAAACAAAAAATATGGAGCGGCAGCTGTTACGCTGGCGATTCTTATAGGTTTCTCAAGGTTGTACCTTGGCGTGCATTTCCCTTCGGATGTATGTGGAGGACTGATCCTTGGAGTAATATGTGCATGTATTGTTTATTACGCCAACAAGTGGCGTGAAAGGAGTTTGAATCATGAAGTATCAAATCAAAGATGAGCCGTTTACAATTCTCGTATGTAAGATGAATGCCGGAGAGAGTCTTAAGTGTCAGTCTGGCGCAATGGCATGGATGACACCTGGAATCTCAATGGAGACAAAGGCCGGTGGTCTTGGTGGTGCATTTAAGAAGGCTCTTATTGGAGAGTCCCTTTTCCTCAGCACATATACAGCAAATTCAGATGGAGAAATTGCTTTTGCCAAGAGGCTTCCAGGAGAGATTCTTGCATTTAACATAGGAGAGACTCCGCTTATTGCACAGAAGGGATCATTCCTTGCATCAACACCTAATGTGCAAATGGACATCTACCTTCAGAAGAAGATTGGCGCAGGCCTTGTTGGTGGAGAAGGATTCATTATGCAGAAGTTCAGCGGAACTGGTTATGTATTCCTCGAGATTGATGGAGCAACCGAAATAAAGGAGCTCGCTCCGGGAGAGAAGCTCGTTATAGACAGCGGATATATTGCAGCTATGGATGCAACATGTTCAATGGATATCCAGATGATCAAAGGTTTTGCTAATGTAATTGGAGGCGGTGAGGGTCTTTTCAACACAGTAGTAACCGGACCTGGAAGAGTATGGCTGCAGACAATGCCGGTATCAACACTTGCAAATGCAATCGCAAGATACCTGCCACCTAGCAACTAATTCAAATAGTATAGACTGGAGATATGAAGAATGAAGACAACTAAAAGAATTCTTGCACTTGTACTTGCTCTTGTTATGGTATTTGCTCTTACAGGATGCTCAGATGAAATAAAGATGGTAGGCCGCTGGAATATTACAAAGGTAACAGCGGGCGACTTTGTTATGGACCAGGATGAGCTTAACGATCTCGGTCTCAGCTCAGCAGGCTATTTAAAGCTGAACAAGAGCGGAAGCTGTGTTGTTAATCTGCTGGGTGATGAATATGAGGGAACCTGGGAGCTTAACGACAATGGAGAGGCAGTTGTTACTTACGGCAAGGACCTGAAAGGCACAGCCACACGAGATGATAAGGTTATCACTTTCATAGATTCAGCTGGTAATGAATACGAGATGGAGAAGTAATGATCCGAATCGGAAATGACTGGGATGAAGTTCTGAAGAATGAATTTGAGAAGGAATACTTTCTTGAACTGAGAGAATTCCTTAAGGAGGAATACAGCATCGCTACAGTGTATCCGCCTGCAGAGGATATATTCAGAGCTTTCGCACTTACATCTTATAACGACACTAAAGTTGTAATACTGGGACAGGATCCCTATCACGAGCCGGGCCAGGCACAGGGCCTGGCTTTTTCCGTGCCCGAGGGCACACCATATCCGCCTTCTCTTCGGAACATATTCAAAGAACTGTCAGAGGATGCGGGCCTTACCGGCAGATTCAAGGGTAAAGCAGCACCGGAAGCAGAACCGGGAGATGGCATCCTCGTTCCATGGGCGAAGCAGGGCGTGCTTCTTCTCAATACTGCGCTGACAGTAAGAGCTCACGAAGCAGCGTCACACAAGGGCAAAGGCTGGGAGATTTTTACCGATGAGGTAATAAGACTTCTCGCGGAGAGGAACAAGCCTCTCGTGTTTATTCTCTGGGGCGCTCCTGCGGGAAAGAAAAAAGACCTTATTCTCGCTGCCCAGGCTAAGGCGGGAACAAAGCATCTGATTATAACGGCACCGCATCCAAGTCCTCTTTCCGCTCACAGAGGTTTCTTCGGGGGAAGATATTACAGCAGATGCAATTATTTCCTTTGTGACAATGGACAGGAACCAATTTGCTGGGATATTGGGTAATTTCATTAAATAACCACACAAAAGACAAGATTGATAATAACAAAAATGTTATTATGTGCTAGTGCTTGGGGCACAGTTATATATTGAAGGAGAAGAATTAATATTATGAATGACAAGAAGTTCAGAAAATCACCGATCGCCATTGCCTGCTATGTAATCGCAGCGCTTCTTATGGTATACACGCTTTTTACACTTAAGAGCACTGTTGCATACATTGTTGGTTATCTTGGCTCATACGGCATGACAATTATGGATAACTTTGGTGACTCAGTATCATATATCCTTACAGCAGTAGTGCAGCCACTTGTGCTTACAATTGTTGTATTCATGGCAGGATACATTCTTGAGGAGGTTCGCTCCCTTAACCCTGATTATTACTACACAGATGAGGAGTGGGCAGCAAAGAAGGAAGCTAAGGCTGCTGCAAAGGCGGCTAAGGCTGCTGCAAAGGAAGCAGCAAAAACAGCTAAGAAGGCTGTAGAGGAGACGGCGACAGAGGCGGCAGTTGAAGCTGAAGAGGCTGTAGAAGAAGCAATCGAAGAAGCAGCAGAAGAGAACTAATTTATGCTTGAGGTACGACACAATCGAATATTACCGGCTGATTATATGAAGCTTCGCAGCAGATGCGGTATTGAGCCCTGCAAGGAGATCAGTGCAGTCGGTGCAATTAAGCAGAGCATTTATACGGTGGGGTTCTATCACGGCGACCAGATAATTGCTTTTGGCAGAGTCTGCGGCGACGGCTGTCTTAGCGCGCTTGTCTGTGATCTTATGATTGATCCAAAGTACGCAGGAAGTAAGCTGATGCCGGCACTTGTCAAAGATATAGAAGATTATCTGAGAGAAACCGTCAATAATGACACTGAAGTGCTTGTTAAGGTCGATGCGCCTATGGATAAGTTGTTCGCCAGATTCGGATACAAGTACTTCGATACAGATTATGAGCTTGTAATGAAGCGATAATAATTTAAGATTGTGTTTGTGTAAATTGCTGTACAGTGGTATAATCGTTGTGCAGTTTAATAAAAAGAGGGGAGCTTGCGATTGCAGGCTGAGAGTAAGTTCAGACTTAGACCCTTTAACCTGATTTGGATAATGCCAACGTAGGGACAATAGTAAGCGTAGAACAAGCGGATGTCCCTGGAGGGATGTCCGCTTTTTACATGAATCAGGCCGGCAGACCGGGGGCACCACTTTCTGCTTGAATTACCGCTGAGGCGGAGGCGCTATAATCGTTATTTCTGTTTTTTGCGACAGGAGGTATATTATGGCGCAGAACAAAACAAAAAAGATTGCTATTGCAGCGCTTCTCGTTGCTCTAGCCGTTGCAGGAAGTGTACTTAGCGTACCGGTATTTGGAAGCAGATGTGCTCCGGTTCAGCATATGGTTAATATAATCTCTGCTGTAACACTGGGACCACTCTGGGGTGTGGGAATCGCATTCCTTGCGAGCTTGCTCAGGAATATTTTCGGCCTTGGAAGCCTTATGGCTTTCCCGGGCAGCATGATTGGGGCACTGTGCTGCGGAATCATGTATAAGCTTACAAAGAAGATTGGACCAACATGCGTTGCAGAGGCCCTTGGAACAGGAATCCTCGGAGGTCTTGCAGCATATCCTGTTGCTAAGCTTCTTATGGGTCTTGAGCCGGGATCAATGACAGTGTATATGATTCCGTTCCTGATCTCCACAGTTGCCGGTTCAATTCTGGCATATATTCTGCTTAAGGCGCTCAACAGAAACGGCGCACTTGATTCAATGAAATCTCAGGTTAAGTAATTAAGGAGGTCTGTAATAATGCTCGGAACAATGCTAAACAACGTAAGACAGAGTTGTCCTCTCGTTCACAATATTACAAATTATGTAACAGTTAATGATGTTGCCAATGTACTGCTTGCATGCGGCGGAAGCCCAATCATGTCAGCTGAGCCGGAGGATGTATATGACATCACAACAATCTGCGGCGGTCTAAATATCAACATCGGAACTCTTACTAAAGAAAGCATCAAAGGCATGCATATTGCAGGTGCAAGAGCAAAGGAGCTTGGACATGCGATTCTGCTTGACCCAGTTGGTGCAGGTGCAAGTGCCCTGAGAACTGACACAGCAGTCAGCATTATGGATGAAGTTAAGCCAACTGTTGTAAGAGGTAACATCTCAGAGATCAAGACTCTTGCTCTCGGAAGCGGAACAACAAAAGGCGTAGATGCAGACGTAGCAGATGCAGTAACTGATGAGAATCTTGAAGAGATGGTAGCATTTACAAAAGCTTTTGCTGCAAAAGCAGGCTGCGTAGTCGCAATTACAGGTGCTATCGATCTTGTAAGTGATGGCGAGAAGTGCTATGTAATCAGAAACGGCAGACCGGAAATGGGAAAGATTACAGGAACAGGCTGTCAGCTTTCCGGAATGATGACAGCTTTCATTACAGCAAATCCTGACAACACACTGGAGGCAGCAGCTGCTGCTGTATGCACAATGGGTCTTGCCGGAGAGATCGGCTGGAGCAGAATGCAGGACGGCGATGGCAATTCAACATACAGAAACAGAATCATTGACGCCATCTACAATATGGACGGCGACACACTTAATGGAGGCGCAAAGTATGAAGTTAAATAAGGACACACTTCTCTTATATGCAGTAACTGACAGACACTGGCTTGGAGAGGAGACTCTGTATCAGCAGGTTGAGAAATCTCTCGAGGGAGGCGTTACTTTTGTGCAGCTGAGAGAGAAGGACCTTGACAGTGAGACTTTTCTTGAAGAGGCCAAAGAACTCAAGGAGCTCTGCAGTAAGTATAATGTGCCTTTTGTAATCAACGACAATGTAGACATCGCAGTTGCTATGGATGCAGACGGAGTTCATGTCGGTCAGAGCGATATGGAGGCAGGAGACGTAAGAGCTAAGCTTGGCCCGGACAAAATCATCGGCGTATCCGCCGGCACTGTTGAGCAGGCTCTTCTGGCTCAAGAGCGTGGTGCGGATTACCTTGGCGTTGGAGCCGTATTCCCTACGGGCTCAAAGGCTGACGCGGCAGAGCTTAGCCACGAAACAGTCAAAGCAATCTGTGAAGCGGTTGATATCCCTGTTATTGCAATCGGAGGAATCACAATTGATAATGTGAAAGAGCTGGCAGGAACTGGAATCTGCGGAATTGCAGTAATCAGTGCAATATATGCACAGAAGGATATCACTGCAGCGGCAAAGCAGCTCAAAGAGGCAACAGAAGCGATGGTAAACGTTTAATTTTATAAGATAGAAGGGACAGAAGACATGACAATGAGAACAGCATTAACAATCGCAGGAAGCGATTCCAGCGGTGGCGCAGGTATCCAGGCGGATATCAAGACAATGACATGCAACGGAGTATTTGCTACAAGTGCAATTACAGCACTGACAGCACAGAACACTACTGGAGTAACAGATATTATGGATGTAACAGGTGAGTTTCTTGGAGCTCAGCTGGATGCAGTATTCAGTGATATCTATCCGGATGCAGTTAAGATTGGAATGGTATCAGCAACAGCTCTCATTGAGAAGATTGCTGAGAAGCTTAAGGCGTATGATGCAAAAAACATCGTTGTCGATCCGGTAATGGTTGCAACAAGCGGAGCTAAGCTTATCAGCGACGATGCCATTGATACACTCAAGGCTTGTCTTCTTCCTCTGGCAACAGTACTCACGCCAAACATCCCTGAGGCAGAGGTTCTTGCTGATATGACAATCACCAATGAGGATGAGATGATTGCGGCGGCAGGAAAGATCAGCGAGCAGTACGGATGTGCAGTTCTCTGCAAGGGCGGTCATTCAATTAATGACGCCAACGATCTTCTCTATAGAGATGGCGAGTACAAGTGGTTCAAGGGCAAGAGAATTGATAATCCTAATACCCACGGAACAGGCTGCACCCTTTCAAGTGCAATTGCATCAAACCTGGCGAAGGGGTATGACCTTGACACTTCAGTGGAGCGTGCCAAGGAGTATATCAGCGGCGCTCTTGCAGCAATGCTGGATCTCGGCAAGGGCCGTGGACCTATGAATCACGCCTTCGATCTTAGCGGAAAATTCGCAGAATAGAAAAAAACCCTCGCGCCATCGCGCGAGGGATATTTTTTTAAAGAGCAGCCTTGATAGCAGCGAGAAGATCATCGAACTCCTCAAATGCAGGAAGGTCTGGGTTGTCAGCCTTGATAGCATCTGTTGACTTGAAGAGGAAACCGGCCTTACTTGCGCGGATCATTCCAAGATCATTGAAGCTGTCTCCAGCTGCGATTGTCTCATAACCGATTGAGTGAAGTCCCTTAACAGTTGTCAGCTTTGACTTAACACATCTCATTCTGAAGTCTGTAACCTTGCCAGCCTCATCAACGATGAGCTCGTTGCAGAAGATTGTTGGGTATCCAAGCTTCTTCATGAGAGGGCCAGCGAACTGTGAGAATGTATCACTGAGGATGATAACCTGAGTTGTTGCACGAAGCTCGTCGAGGAACTCCTTAGCACCCTCAAGTGGGTCAATCTGCTCGATTACATCCTGAATCTCCTTGAGGCCGAGGCCGTGCTTCTCGAGCAGGTCGATTCTGTACTTCATGAGCTTGTTGTAATCAGGCTCGTCTCTTGTTGTTCTCTTGAACTCAGGAATGCCTGTAACTTCTGCAAAAGCAATCCAGATCTCAGGTACGAGAACGCCTTCCATATCTAAACATACGATATTCATAGTTCTGTTTCCTTTCGTATTATAATTGTTTAACTTGTAACCCGTTAAGTATATCCTATTGAGTCTTACTAATCAAATGTAAAACCGAAATACCCTGTGCTGAATTTCCAGCCGGTATCCCTTGCAATCATCGCCTGAACATACTCTTTGCCAAGGGCGCCGCTCTGAAGATATTCGTTGCCAGGCATGCGGTAGCTGCAGATATTCTTGCCGAGCGCCCCTGCAAGCTTTGCAACAGCGGCCTCAATCTCTGCCGGCTCCAGGTCCGAAGCAGCGATAACCTCAGGAAATCTTGAGGAATCTGCTTCAGTAGCAACAATTACCTTACCATCGAGAAGCGCATAGAGACCATCGCTCTGCATTTCGACGAAGTGAATTGCTGTATCGCTAAGGCTGATGTGTACCGTGTCTGCCAGCAGTTCCTCTCGCAAGCTGTTATAAGTAGCATCAGAAAGCTGATCAATCTCGTCAGGATAATCCTCCAGCGCATCACACACAAGGGTACGCTCCATGGCATAGAAGCGAGGCTCATAACCGATAGGCTGGTAGAATCTGACCAGCGAAGCCTCTGCCGGTGAAAGCATTGACACTCCGTCTCTTTCAATGGCAACATCACGGGCGAATTCAGTAATCTGTGAACCGAAGCCTCTGCCACGCGCCGCAGTATCGGTGCAGATTGCGTAGCTGATATATGCAGGTTTGGACACGCCTTCCTCTGGAATAACCAGATCGCCCATTCTGAACATAGTCAGCGCTGACACGATGCGGCCCTCATCCTCAAGAACATATCCTTCAATATCATCGCCCCAGCATGCATAGAAGTCATCAACGAACTCCGCCTTATCGCCAAAAGTCTGTACCCAGAGCGAGCGAAGCTCCGTATATTCATCAGTAACTTTGCGAATCGTTGCCATTCTATTTCTCCTTTGCGAGATACTTCATCATCAGAATATCCGGCTTGTAGCTCAGCTTCGCCTTGCGAAGTCCCTCGAGGCCCATATCCTCTTCGCGATTGAACATTTCGACCTCCGGCAGAAGCTGACACACCATGGTGACGAACTCTCTGTTGATCATAGTGTAGGCACCCTCAACGCCAGGAAGCGCTTTCTCGAAATGCACATCCATGGCAGGATCCCCAAGTCTCGTTGCAGCAGTAAAAGCTACCGGTTCTTCATTCTGATACAGCAGCCCTCCGACGAATCCCAGCTCCTCGAAGTGTGTGAACATCTCGTTGATTGCTATTGCTTCTGATTCCAGGTCAGGGTCACCCTTCTCCTGGTAAAAAACATCTACGAATTTGCGTGCAGCTTCCAGTGTGTCGCAGGCAATTACCTTTCCATCCGAGTCTGTCAGCGACTCAAGCGCATTTGCACGATCATTCCAGCCAAGCCGCCTAATCTCCCACTGGCCGTTTCTCTCGAAGTGCTTAATGTGGTTCCTCTTGGATGCTAACTTACGACCGGCGAGATAACGGAGTTTTTCTGCAGAATACACATAATCTGCGTTATCTCTGTCCTCGATGATCTCGAAACGGTCACCGTATATCGGAAGGAACTCCTCGAGAGTTCTGTCCGTGAGACCTCTGATAAGAAGCTTCTCGCCTCTCTCGTGAACGAAATCAAGGAGCTTATCCGTGGACTCTCGCACATCTCCGCCGCCCTTAGGATATGAGTAAACTCCATAGCTTGGTGTTGCTACGATCAGCCTGTTGCCTGCAATTGCAATCTGCGGCTTATACACATCTCTCCAGATGTAGAGATTAGCGAAACTGTAGTCTGCACCGAAGCAGCCGCTGGCGCAGATTAAAGAATCAATTGTACTTTTGTCAGAAAGTCTGACTTCTCGAAAATCTATCATTTGTATGAATCCTTCCTTATACCCCTTAGTCCAATTATAACATAGACAAGCGTATTTGAAGTCTTGATTTGCCAGAGCAAAAGTGATAGTGTATCTTTAGAAAAAAGAGTACGGAAAGGAGTGATACCCATGGCAATAACAAAGGATATGATTATTGGTGAGGTTATCAACGAGCATCCACAGCTGGTACGCACATTCTTCGCTAACGGAATGATGTGCATCGGTTGCCCTGCATCACAGGGAGAGTCAATCGAGCAGGCTTCAGTTGTTCACGGTCTTGATGCAGACCAGCTTGTTGCAGCACTTAACGAGGCACTTGCAGCAGAATAACCTGAGTATTATTACACCGAAATACGGTGACACTAACTGATAATATTGAATAAAAAGTTCCCAGAGTTGTTTACCATGGGAACTTTTTGGTATCTACGCTTTACACAACAACAATAAAAGATACCGCAAAAAAGGGTATAGACCAGGAGGTAAGTAATGTATTTTGAAGTTTCTAAAGAAGTGTTCGACAAGCTGCCTAACGCAGTTTTTGGTGCAGTAGCAGTTAAGGGTGTTGACAACACAAAGATGATTCCTGAGCTTGCTGAGATGACAGCTGACGGTGTTGCTGATTGCGCTGCTTACATTGGAGATGTTAAGCCAAAGAATCTTGAGTGCGTAACTCCTTACAGAGATGCGTTCAAGGCTCTCGGAATCAACCCTAACAGATATTCATGCTCCATCGAGGCTCTCATGGACAGAATCGCAAAGGGCAGAGATTTCCCTGCAATCAACGCTGTAGTTGATCTTGGTAACGCAATCTCAGTTAAGTACAAGCTTCCTATCGGAGCTCATGACATCGATACCTTTGATGGCGGTCTTGAGGTTAGACCTGCAGGTGCTGAGGATATCTTCATTACATTCGATGGCCAGGAGGACAATCCTGAGGCTGGCGAAGTTGTGTACGTAACAGGACACGAGGTTAGAACAAGAAGATGGACATGGAGACAGGGTGCTAACGGAATGATCACAGAAGGAACAACTAATGTGCTCTTCCCAATCGATGGCTTCAAGGATTTCAATATGGCAGAGGTAGAAGCTGCAATTGAGGACTTCAAGGCTATGATTGCACAGTACTTCGGAGATGTTGAGGTAACATCAACAATCATCGATGCAGACAACAGAAGATTCGAGTTCTAGGAAATCTACTAAAGAATTAAGTGAGAACGAAACATACTGAAGAACAGAATAACACGCTGCTCGTAGTTGTGCTGACATCGTATATGTCAACCTTCAACGCGAGCGCACTGAACCTGTCAATTCCGAATATTGGAGAAGAGTTTACGGCCAGCGCACAGCTGGTGGGATGGATTGTAACACTGTTTACTCTCCTTAATGTGGCACTCTCTCTTCCCTTCGGGAAGCTTTCGGATATTACAGACAAAGTAAAAATATTTCGCGCTGGAGTACTCATCTTTAGCGCGGGTATTTTTGTTTGCGCTTTTTCCCAGGGAATCTGGATGATGCTGGCAAGCAGAGCAGTTCAGGGCGTGGGAGCTGCAATGATTTTTGCAACTAACATGGCGATCCTCATCGATGCATTCTCTCCACAGGAGAGAGGTCGCGTGCTGGGAATATCCGTAAGTTTTACATATGTAGGACTTTCGACAGGTCCTGTTCTCGGCGGAATCATCAACAACTATTTCGGCTGGAGATATATCATGCTTCTGGCAGGCCTTATGTCTCTTGTCGTAATTTATATCATGTACAGGAAGCTTAAACCGGCATCTGCTGTAAAAGCCGACTTCAGGGCCTTCGACAGCAAAGGTTCTGTTCTATATACGCTGGCTATGGTGCTGGTGCTGTACGGAATGGCAATTGTGGGAACTGGTATTAAATGCTGGGCAGTAATTGCAGCAGGTCTTGTGCTGACCCTGCTTTTCGTCAGATGTGAACTCAGGGCTGAAGATCCGATGCTTAAGGTCGTAATCTTCAAGAACAAAGGCTTCACCTACTCGGCGCTGGCCGCCTTCATGAATTATGCGGCAACAATGTCAGTCTCATACTTCATGTCAATCTATCTGCAGGTTGTCAAAGGATATCCGTCGCAGTTTGCCGGCCTGGTGCTGGTAACAGCACCGCTGATTCAGGCCATATTCTCGCCGGTGGCAGGAAGGCTTTCAGACAGACACTCGCCATACAAGCTGTCATCTGCAGGAATGGGCGCGTGTGCAGTCTCGCTGCTTCTTCTCTGTACAATGAACGAGAATACGCCGATATATATGATAATACCGATGCTGGCGGTTATGGGAGTTGGTTTTGCACTGTTCTCGACACCTAACACAAATGCAATGATGAGCGCAGTAGCTGCAGAGGATCGCGGAATCGCATCTTCCATCGTTGCGACAATGCGTAACGCAGGAGGCTCGACAGCAATGGCGATTCTTACTGTAGTGGTAGGAATGAAGATGGGTTCTCTCGGAATGTACGAAGCACCAATAGACCTGATTGTTCAGACTATGCATCTCAGCTTCATGATATTCAGCGGAGTCTGCTTCGTTGGAATATTTCTCTCGCTCAAGAGGGGTAAATAACGACAAAACAAAACGGTGGCTTACTAAGCCACCGTAATTTTTTCTCTTCTAGAATGCCAGAACTACGAAAGGTGCTATGAGAAGCGCCGGGATATAGTTGGCGATTTTGAAATTAGAAATGCCTGACATGTTGAGGCCTACGCCGATTGTCAGAAGCCCTCCTGTGCATCCGATGATATCGAACATGGCATCTGTGAGAAGCGGCGAAAGAACACCCGCCAGAAGAATAAGGGCTGTCTGGTATACGAACATCGGAAGAGCCGAAAGGCCCAGGCCGATTCCCATGGAAGTTGCCCAGACAAGACCAACGAACAGGTCGATAACAACCTTGGTCCAAAGCATACCAGGGTCTCCATTAGCTGCGTTGAAGCAGGCGAGAATAGGGTATGCGCCTGAACAGGAAGCGATAAAATAAGTTATCGCAGGTCCGGCGAGATCTGTGCTGCCGTCTTTGGTAAGTTTCTTTTGAACAGCGTTTGCGGCACGATTCATTGCGCCATCCCAGTCCATAGCGGTACCGATAACAGCACCGACTGCGACTGCAATGAGAAGCGCAATTGCGTTGGTATCCTTGGATAGATTGGTAATACCGAGGTAAATGATGTAGAGGCCAAGGGCCTTAAGAATACCATCGGTGACTTCATCTCGTATTGCTTTGTTGAGTTTTGAACCAATAAAAGCAACAATAAGAACAACCGCTATGTTTCCAATATTTGCAATCATAAGCAAACCTCCAGCTCCTTAATCCCCCCTTATGCGATAATAATACTCCATTGCACTAATAAAGCAAACAGCAAAAGCTTACGAAATGTGATATAATAGATGAGATTTTTGTAGGAGGTACCAGACGAAATGACTAAGGTAGATATTTTCTCAGGTTTTCTGGGAGCAGGCAAAACAACACTTATCAAGAAGCTCGTCGCTGAAGCGTATGGCGATGAGAAGATTGTACTTATAGAGAACGAATTTGGAGAGATTGGCGTTGATAGCGGTTTTCTCAAGAACACCGGCATCGAGATTAACGAGATGAATGCAGGCTGCATCTGCTGCACTCTTGTTGGAGACTTTGCGAAGGCTCTCGATGAGGTTATCGAGAAGTACAGCCCGGACAGAATTCTTATCGAGCCATCTGGCGTTGGCAAGCTTTCAGATGTAATCATCGCTGTTCAGGATCTGAACAACGAGAATATTGAGCTTAACAGCTTCACTACAGTTGTAGATGCTAAGAGATGCAAGGCTATGATGAGAAGCTTCGGCGAGTTCTATGAGAACCAGGTTGAGCATGCAAGCTCAATTATTCTCAGCCATCAGGCAGGTCTCAGCGAGGAGAAGCTCGCAGAGGTTATCAATATGATCAAGGAGCTGAATCCAACAGCTTCAATCGTAACAACTGACTGGCCTGATCTTCACGGATCAAAGATTCTTAAGGTTATGGAAGATAACAAGACTCTTTCAGCAGAGCTTGAGCATCTCCGCGAAGAAGCTCATCACGAGCTTGAGGAGCACGAGCATCATCACCACGAGGATGGCGAGGAGTGCTGCTGCGGACATCACCACGACCATGACCATGAAGAGCATGAGCATCATCACCATCATCACCATGAGGATGGCGAGGAGTGCTGCTGCGGACATCACCACGACCACGAAGAGCACGAGCATCACCACCACCATCACCACCACGAGCACGGCGAGGGCTGCAGCTGCGGCTGTGGACATGATCACCACCATGCCGATGAAGTCTTCGAGGAGATGGCACAGCACACCGCGAACAAGTACTCAGAGGAAGAGCTTGAGGAGATTCTCGACACACTGGATGAGTGCGGAGAAGTGCTTAGAGCAAAGGGTATCGTAGAGAACAAGAACGGCGGATGGCTTGAGTTTGACTACGTACCTGGAGAGGGCGAAGTGAGAACAGGTGAGGCCGAGGCTACAGGAACTGTAATCGTAATCGGAACTAACCTGAAGAAGGACAAGCTGAAGGCACTTTTCGCGCTGTAGGCGAATCCTGACAAGTTGCAGAGAACCTGCGTCAAAGACAAAGAACTTTTATCTAAAGGAGATAAGAAATGATTAGTGAAAAGCCGGTCTTTATTTTTACCGGATTCTTCGGTAGCGGCAAGACAGAATTCATTCAGGACACTCTCGAGAACCCTGAGTTCGGCAACGACGGAAGAACACTTCTGATTGTCTGCGAGGAGGGCGAGCTTGAGTACCAGCCTGAGAAATTCGCAGGCCCTGGCGTTACTGTCAAATACATCAGAACAGAAGACGAGCTCCGCGAAGGCATCCTTCGCAAAATCGTTGTAGGCTGCCTCTACGACCGCGTTGTAATCGAGTATAACGGAATGTGGGCCATGGAGACACTTTTCGCGAGCATGCCACGCAACTGGGTCATCGCTCAGGAGATGTGTTTCTTCGATGCCACAACATTCGAGATCTACAACAAGAACATGCGTCAGCAGTGCTTCGACAAGATGAAGACTGCGGAGATGGTGGTATTCAACCGCATGGATAAGAACGCTGACAAAATGCCTTTCCACAAGGAAGTCCGCATTGCCAACCGCCGCTCCCTCATCATCTATGAGTACGGCCCTAACGACATGGAGCCTGACACAATCGAGGATCCTCTGCCATACGACATGAGCAAGAAGAACATAACAATCGAGGATGACTGGTACGCAGAATGGTACAGAGACATCAATGAGAATGAGGACGCATATGACGGCAAAGTTCTGACGCTGAAAGGACGTGTAGCCATCAACAAGGAGCTTCCTGACGGCAGATTTGCCTTCGGCCGCCACGTGATGACCTGCTGTGCTGATGACATCCAGTTCGCGGCACTTATGGCAATCTGGAGCGACACTTCAGACCTTGAGGTTGGAGACTGGCTTCAGATTACAGCCAAAGTCAGAATCACATACGAAGAAGCCTATGGAGAGAAGGGCCCGGTTCTTTTCGTGAAAAGTCTCGAGAAATGCGAGCCTGCAGACCCAGAGGTTGCTTCATTCTAATCTGCAAAAAAACGCCCGAGGCCCAGCCTCGGGCTATTCTTTTGTCGAAAGATAGCGACGAGCCGCGAGAGGCAATTATAAAAATAAAAACATATGTTCTTTTTTGAATTGCTGCTGTATAAT
>JAGHUT010000034.1 GCA_018064645.1 Candidatus Crickella merdequi
CTACTGCATAACCGAAATATACTTCAGCGTATCATCCGTATCGCACATAGCTTTCATCTTGTCCAGCAGCTTAGAATCAGTGAAGACCATCTAGAATTCTGCTCTGTTAAGAAGGTTTGCCACCTCTTCAGCCATGAGATTCTTATCGATCGGAACCACTACACCAACACCGCACACAGTAGTGAAGTAGGAAAGCGCCCATCGATATGAATTCTCACCGATTACTGCTATCTTTGCTCCCTTGAGACCCATGTGAATCATTGCTGTTCCCATGGCATCCATCATCTCTCTGAAGTCGCCATAAGTCAGTTCGCGAAAATCTTCTCTGTGGCTGTTCTTATACATATATGCCACGCGGTCAGGATATTCGTAGGTAGTATTCTCAATAAAATCTTTAATTGTTTCGATTGCAATGGTCTCGTACTCTTTGTGATCAAATGTACGTTTGCCTGTTCCAAATGTTCTCATTATCGCACCCTTTCTTTATAGAAAGGACCGGCCTTAGCCGATCCTTTAATTCTTTAAATTGCGCTTACGCCGGTGTGCCGTCTGAATTAAAGAGCGGCAGGTACTCGAGATATATGATATCATCTCTGTCCGCTGCTTCACCTTCAGCAAGTACAGTCATCTTGGCAACAATGTTGCCGCCTACTGCCTCAACAAGCCTCTCTATTGCAGCAAGAGATTCTCCAGTACTGATTACATCATCTACGATAAGAACTCTCTTACCCTCGATAACATCTCTCTCATCCTTACCAACGCAGAGAGTCTGAATGTGATCAGTTGTAATTGAGTTAACTGATACGGAAACGATGTCCTGCATATAGAGCTTTGCGCCCTTTCTTGCAACGATATAAGGGCAGTTGTCAGCCTGTCTGGCCATTTCAAAAGCAAGAGGAATACCTTTGCTCTCTGCAGTAACAATTACATCAAACTCTGGAGCCTGCTCCAGCAGTTCCTTTGCGCAGGCTGTAGTAATTTCAACATCGTTGAACATAATGAAACCTGCAATATAAAGCTCATCTGATACTTTGCAAAGAGGAAGGCTTCTTTCGAGGCCAGCAATAGTCATTTTGTATTCCATAGTATATTCCTTTCGCTGTTCTTTCTTAGAAATTTACACTACATTATACCATTAAACGCTCTGTATATCTAATAAATCTCTCTACCAAGGTACTTTTTTGCACACAACAACGTGTCTTGCTCCATCATAATCGTAGGCGCATGTTGAAAGCAGCACCAGAGCATCGTCAGGGCCAAAAGTTCCTCTTACATAGCTTGCATTGTTCTTCAGCATCTGAATGTAATTGGCCTTTGCAGTTTTGTCGCTTGTGTTAACAACGGTGTACAGACTGTTATCTGCCGGTATGTGCAGGAAGGCTACAACCTCCAGTCTGTACTTGCCCTCAGGTGTCACAAGATCAAATCTGCTGTGACTGTCTGCATAGTCCTGTTCCTGGAAGAACTTAAGAGACCCGAACATGGATTTGTCCTTCATGCTGTGACCGTAAACTATAGTATTGAAATCCTTAAACGGATGTGCAACCCTGTAGTCTACAAAAAGTGTTCCACCTATTCCTTTTGCTCCATTGAACATTCTTCTGAGATAGTAGTCATTATCTGCAGCCTGTACGATAGGATAATTAATCTTCGTTCCTGTCAGATGTATCCAGGCGATAGTATCTGCATTCTGCTTCCTGAGAGATGCAAAGTCCACATTGCCGTCAAAAGTATCTTCATCTTCGCTTGTATCAATCTCAACGCCTGCGAGCTTCGCAATATCGTTGTATGTCTTTGAACCAATATGGTATTTGTAAAGGGATGAAGCTAAATTATATCCACTTACAATCATGATTCCGATGAGACATACGAGAATAACGTTAGATGCCATGCGTCTTACTTTTTTCTTACCAGACTTCTTTGATTTGCTCATTTAAATTCTCCATATATATGTTTTCTATAAAAGAGTTTAGTTTTTATTATTCACACTGTCAATCTTAATAGTATAATAGTAACACAAGAATAAGAACGTGAGGTGACGTATGAGTCAGAATATTTTCAAATTACAGAACGGCAGCGACATTCGCGGAATTGCAATCGAGGGTGTTCCCGGCGAGGAGATGAATCTCGATGATAATATAGTTGCAAGAATCGCTTCTTCATATGTGCATTGGCTTTCTCTTAAGGTCAACAAGAATCCTGTAATGCTCAATATCTGCATTGGCCATGATTCAAGAATTACAGCCGACAGAATGTCTGCAGCCCTCAAGAAGGGAATCTGCATGATGGGCGCAAAGGTTGAAGATGCAGGTCTTGCTTCTACGCCTGCAATGTTTATGTCAACAGTTATGCCATACTATGAGTTTGATGGCGCTATTATGATTACAGCAAGCCACCTGCCTTTTAACAGAAACGGACTCAAGTTCTTTACTGCTGAAGGCGGCCTTGACAAGCAGGATATCACTTCAATTCTTACAAAAGCTGCCAAGATTAATTTCATCGGTGAATGGTACGAAAGCCAGCCTGTTAATCTTATGCAGATGTATGCTGCACATCTTCGTCAGCTTATTTCAATGGAGGTTCCAGGCCTCAAGGGCATGAAAATTGTTGTTGATGCCGGCAACGGTGCCGGAGGCTTCTTCGCTACAGAAGTTCTCGGCAGACTTGGAGCAGACATTTCAGACAGTCAGTTCCTTGAACCTGACGGCAATTTCCCTAACCACCAGCCTAATCCTGAGAACAAGGCTGCAATGGCTTCAATCTGCGAGAAGGTTAAGGCGTGCGGCGCAGATCTCGGTATTATTTTCGATACAGATGTAGACAGAAGTGCTGCAGTAACGCCTTCGGGCAGACCTATTGCTCGTAACGAAATTGTTGCTCTTGCTGCTGCACTTAAGGCAGAGTCGCATCCTGGCGGAACTGTTGTAACAGACAGTATCACATCCAACGAGCTTCATGATTTTCTTGAAAAAGAACTTGGTCTCAAGCACCTTCGCTACAAGAGAGGCTACCGAAACGTTATAAACAAGGCTCAGGAGCTTGCTTCTGAAGGCGAGGATGCATTCCTTGCAATTGAGACTTCCGGTCACGCTGCTTACTCTGATAACTATTATCTCGACGACGGCGCTTACCTTGCTGTTCTCATTGTATGTGCAGCTGCTAAGCTCAAGGCTGAGGGCAAGACAATCGACTCGCTCATAGAGAAGCTTGCCACACCTGCAGAATCGGAAGAGATCAGATTCAATATCACTGCTGAAGATTTCGGTCCTGTTGGCGACCAGGCTCTTACAGAAGTTAAGTTCTGGGCAGAGAATGCTGATGTATTCGAACTTGAAGAGCCTAACTATGAAGGAGTTCGCGTTAACTATGCGGTTCCTGTAGGAGATAAGACGGCGAAGGGCTGGTTCCTTCTTAGAAAATCTCTCCATGACCCTGTGCTTCCTCTCAACATCGAGTCGGACACAACTGGGGGCTGCGCAGTAATCTCAGAAGCAATAAAGGAATTCCTCGGACATATAGAAGGTATCGAAGTCTAGGAAGCGTAACGCATTATAAGAAAAAGCCTGCTCTTTCGAGCAGGCTTTGTTTTTTGCCTCGATTAACTTACTTCTCTTTCGTTCCTGAATTAGCAATCATGAATCCTCCTACGAGGATGATTACACCAAGGACATAGCCAAGCGTTGTTGAATTCATTCCAAACAGGCTGATCTGTGTGAAGAAGCCAGATACTGAACCTGAGAAAATGAATGCCATTGCGATTGGTGTGCAGTATCTGATGCAAAATGAGTAGAACTTGTTGTAGCTCGCATTATCTGCAGAGCCGAGGTTAATCTCCTCCTGAATTGGCTTAACCTTAATCTCCCATCCAACGAGGAGTGACATGAGGAGAGCTCCAAGTGGAAGAGCGATACCCTCTGACCAGCAATCCATGAAGTCGAGGAGGCAGTCATTCCATGCATCTCCGCCCCAGAATGTGAATACTCCAGAAGCTCCAAGTCCATCAATTGCAACGAGGAGACCAGCGATACCTACTGCAATAGCAACGCCTGCAGAGATCTTTGCACGGTCTGGTGTCTTGCCAAGTGACTCTGCTCTGTCGCTGAAGAATGCAGCAATTACCTCCTGAAGAGCGATTGCTGATGAAATAGCAGCGATGAGTACGAGCAGATAGAAAATTACTCCGAAGAGTGGTCCAAGTGAACCCATCTGTGCGAATACATCCTGAAGTGTTACAAAGAGCAGCTTAGGTCCGCCAAGAGCAATCTCATTAACTGGGATTCCATTAGCAATACCGTTAGCTACAGCAGCTGGAATTACAGCGATACCTGCAGCGAGAGCTACGATTGTATCTGCTGCTACGATTACGAGAGCACTCTTCTTCAGGTTCTCTGTCTTAGGAAGATAAGAACCGTATGTTACATTAATACCCATAGCTACTGAAAGTGAGAAGAACATCTGTCCACCAGCTGTAGCGAGTACAGAAATCATTGATGGAGCTGCATCGATGAATCCGCCCTTAACAGCATATCCAGGGACGAACATGAACTTCAGTCCTTCCATAGCACCTGGAAGTGTAAGTGATCTGATGATGATGATTAGAAGCATGATAGCCAGACATGGCATTCCAATCTTATTAAACTTCTCGATACCCTGTGATACATCACTCTTGTTGATGAGGTAGCATACAAGGACGAATGCGATTGTGAACATTGCACAGCCGAATGGGTTAGTGAGCATTCCTACGAATGTGTCTCCACCAGTAAGGCTGATTCCAAATGTGTCCTGCAGACCAAATGACAGCTCTGCAAGGTTGAGTGACAGATACTGAGCGCAGTATCCACCGAGTACTACATAGAAGGACAGGATCATATATGGCGCAATTACAGCGAGCCATCCAATCCAGCTGAACTTCTTTGACAGAGTCTTGTACGCTCTAACAGGACCCGACTGAGTCTTACGTCCGGCAGCAAGCTCTGATACCATCAGCGCATATCCAACGAGTACTGCGAGCACGAGGTAAATCAGAAGGAAAGCGAATCCGCCGGATTTACCCATCTTATAAGGGAAGCCCCAGATATTTCCGAGGCCGACAGCTGAACCGATAGCTGCCATCATGAAGCCGAAACTGGAGCCCCATGTACTTCTTTCGTTGTTCATAACTTATAACCTTTCTTTTTACGCAAAACCTTATATATTCGTGACTTATATATAACCACAAGCCCATTAAATATACAATATTTGTTAATAAAACATCAAGTCCAATTTGGGATTTGTGTTATTTCACAAGTTTTTTGCGCGTTTCGGTCTGTTCTTTTGTTTTTTCGTAAAAAAAACTCCACCTCCGCCTAAACGAAAGTGGTGTATAAAAAGCATCATTTCAGCAATTGCCTAATTCCATTCGATTGCGTCAGTATAAACGATTACATCGCCTTTAACATCGATGAATCCGCCCTGCGCTTTTGCGACCTTCCAGTCGTTCTCGCCGGAGCCGCTTTCTCTGAAGCGGATAACGCCTTCTTCGAGGAGCTTTACAGTATATGTATGGTCTGCCATGAAGCCCTCGAATCCAACTGGTGTCTTGCAGATTACATGCTCAACTTCTCCGCTGTAGAATCTGTTGGAAGGTGTAATGATTTCTAAATTGAAACTTTTAGCCATAATTACGCTTCCTTACTTACTTGCTTCGTACTTCTCAACTACATCGTCGATTCCGCCTGCAAAGAGGAACATGCTCTCTGGAATCATATCGTGCTTTCCTTCGAGAATCTCCTTGAAGCCTCTTACAGTCTCCTTGATTGGAACGTATTTACCTTCCATTCCTGTGAACTGCTCAGCTACGCTGAATGGCTGTGACAGGAATCTCTGAATCTTTCTAGCTCTGTTTACAGTTACCTTATCCTCGTCTGAAAGCTCATCCATACCAAGGATAGCGATGATGTCCTGCAGCTCCTTATATCTCTGCAGTACCTCCTGTACTCCTCTAGCTACGTTGTAGTGCTCCTCTCCGAGGATCAGTGGATCCATGATTCTTGATGTTGACTCGAGTGGATCTACAGCCGGATAGATACCGAGCTCTGTGATAGCTCTTGAAAGTACAGTTGTCGCGTCAAGGTGAGCGAATGTTGTAGCAGGAGCAGGGTCAGTCAGGTCATCGGCAGGAACGTATACAGCCTGTACTGATGTGATTGAACCCTTCTTTGTTGATGTGATTCTCTCCTGAAGAGCACCCATCTCTGTTGACAGTGTTGGCTGATATCCTACAGCTGACGGTACACGACCGAGCAGAGCAGATACCTCAGAACCTGCCTGAGTAAATCTGAAGATGTTGTCGATGAAGAGAAGTACGTCCTGGTTCTCCTCGTCTCTGAAGTACTCAGCCATTGTAAGTCCTGTCAGAGCTACTCTCATTCTAGCTCCAGGCGGTTCGTTCATCTGTCCAAATACCATGGCAGTCTTAGCGATTACGCCTGACTCTGTCATCTCGTTGTACAGATCGTTACCTTCTCTTGTTCTCTCTCCTACACCAGCGAATACAGAGATACCACCGTGCTCTCTGGCGATGTTGGAGATGAGCTCCTGGATAAGTACTGTCTTACCTACACCAGCTCCTCCGAACAGTCCTACCTTACCTCCTCTTGTATATGGAGCGATAAGGTCGATAACCTTGATACCTGTCTCGAAGATCTGTGCTGATGTCTCCTGCTCCTCGAATGTAGGTGCAGGTCTGTGAATTGGAGACTGCTTCTCAGTCTCTACTGCAGGAAGGTCATCAATCGGCTCTCCAAGAACGTTGAACATTCTTCCGAGAACTTCCTTACCTACAGAAATTGTAATTGGAGCTCCTGTATCGATAGCTTCCATACCTCTTGTGAGTCCATCTGTTGAAGAAAGCGCTACGCATCTTGCAACATCGTCTCCCATATGCTGAGCAACCTCAGTTACGATTGTTCTTCCGTCGAACTCGATCTTAACCGCGTTCATCAGCTCAGGCATTTCGTCTTCGTTGAACTTGATATCGATTACAGGTCCAATGATCTGATGAATTTTTCCTTTGTTCATTTCTATCTCCCTGTTTATATATCCTAGTGTTGTGCTTCTGAGCCGGCAACGATCTCAATAATCTCGTTAGTGATGGCCGTCTGTCTTGCTCTGTTATATGTAAGGTTGAGATTGCCAAGCATCTCTCTTGCATTATCAGTAGCATTCTCCATAGCCATTCTTCTTGCCGCGTGCTCGCACGTTGCAGACTCAACAACTGCTGAGTAAATCATAATCTCAACATACTTAGGAATGAGATAGTTGAATACGACTTCTGGAGATGGCTCGTAATCAACCTGGTGTGAGATTGCGTTCTCATCGATGTTCTCTTCAATGCTGAAAGGCAGCATTGTATTTGAAACAACCACCTGCTCCATTGCACTCTTGAATGAAGTGTAGATGAGCTGAATCTTATCGACTTCGCCTCTCTCATACATCTCAAGCAGAGGACTGATAACAGCCTTGGCCTCGAGGAAAGTGATTGCTTCAGGAGCCTCGAGATATTCTCCAACTATCTCGTAGCCTCTTTTTGAAAAGTAATCCTTACTCTTCTGACCGATGGTGAGGATAATCGGCTTGCCCTCACCGGCATTAATCTCAGCCTGCGCTCTCTTGAGCACGTTAGTGTTGAAACCTCCGCAAAGACCACGGCTACTTGTGATTACAATGTAAGCTGTCGTCTTGACTTCTCTTGCGCCCGCGAGAAATTCCTTTGGTACGTCTTCACCGGAATTAAACAGTTCGCTTATTGTTTGTGTAATGAAATGTGAGTTTTCGTTTGTCTTCTCGAAAATGGCTTTAGCTTTTCTAAGCTTGCCCGCTGATACCAGTTTCATCGAATTAGTAATTCTCTCTGTGCTGGTTACGGATTTAATTCGTCTTTTGATGTCCTGCATGGACTCAGCAGCCATACTCACACCTCCTTTCTTCTATGCGATTCCCGGTGTCAAATTACTCTTTGTCGAAAGCCTTCTTTGCCTTCTCAATTGCTTCCTTGAGTGTCTCTTCGATCTCTGGAGTAAGCTTTCCAACAGTCTTGATCTGCTCTCCGAGCTGTGGATACTCAAGTCCAACGAACTCGATGAGGTGGCTCTCGAATGCCTTAACATTCTCAACGCCAAGATCAGCCATATAGTGGTTAACAGCAGCATAAATAACCATGATCTGCTCCTCAACCTTAATAGGCTTGTACTGAGGCTGCTTAAGAACCTCCATGAGAATCTGTCCATGCTCAAGTCTTGCCTTTGTGTCTGCATCTACATCAGAACCGAACTGGGAGAAGGATGCAAGCTCTCTGTACTGAGCCAGCTCAAGCTTGATCTTGCTTGCAACCTGCTTCATAGCCTTGATCTGTGCATCTCCTCCTACTCTGGATACGGAGATACCGGCATTTACGGCTGGTCTCTGTCCTGAGAAGAAGAGCTCAGACTCCAGATAAATCTGTCCATCTGTAATAGAAATTACATTTGTAGGGATATATGCAGATACGTCTCCTGCCTGTGTTTCGATAATAGGCAGTGCTGTCAGTGATCCGCCACCAAGGTCGTCACTGAGCTTAGCAGCTCTCTCAAGGAGTCTTGAGTGG
Source organism: Candidatus Crickella merdequi (assembly GCA_018064645.1). Classification (GTDB taxonomy): domain Bacteria; phylum Bacillota; class Clostridia; order Peptostreptococcales; family Anaerovoracaceae; genus Crickella; species Crickella merdequi. The sequence goes on from JAGHUT010000034.1 coordinate 8,624, forward strand.
AGATAGAATACGTCTCCAGGGTACGCCTCACGTCCAGGTGGTCTTCTCAGAAGCAGTGACATTGCTCTGTAAGCTACAGCGTGCTTTGAAAGATCATCATAAATAATCAGAACATGCTTGCCCTGGTTCATGAAGTGCTCTCCCATTGCACATCCTGCATAAGGAGCCATGTACTGAAGCGGAGCAGCATCTGATGCGCTCGCACTTACGATAATTGTGTAGTCCATAGCACCCTTATCTTCAAGTGTCTTTGTAAGCTGGGCTACTGTTGATGCCTTCTGTCCGATAGCAACATAGATACAGATTACATCCTGGCCCTTCTGATTAATAATTGTATCAATGGCGATAGCAGTCTTTCCTGTCTGTCTATCTCCGATGATCAGCTCTCTCTGGCCTCTACCAATAGGAATCATTGAGTCGATAGCCTTGATACCTGTCTGCATTGGCTCACTTACGTGCTTTCTCTGCAGAACTCCAGGAGCTGGGCTCTCGATTGGTCTTGACTCTGTTGTCTTGATAACACCCTTGCCGTCCAGCGGCTGTCCAAGAGCATTAACAACTCTTCCAATCAGAGCCTCTCCAACAGGAACCTCTACTACTCTTCCTGTAGGCTTAACGATATCGCCTTCTTTGATCTCTCTATCAGATCCAAGAATTACAGCACCGACATTGTCCTCTTCCAGGTTCTGTGCCATTCCGTAAGTATCCTCACCGAAAAGCAGGAGCTCTCCAGCCATGCAGTTCTCAAGGCCGTAGATTCTCGCAATTCCGTCTCCTACCTGGATTACAGTACCGAAATCAGAAATGTCCAGCTTATCTTTGTAATTCTTAATCTGTTCTTTAATGACCGAGCTTATCTCTTCTGGTCTTAAATTCATTTCTGGTCCTCCATGTGACTAGCTGTTCTTAATCTGGCTAGCCATATCATCGAATTTCTTTCTTAATGACGCGTCAATCAGCTTGCCGTCAACAAGCAGCTTAACGCCTCCGATCAATTGTGGATCCAATTCGTTCTCTAATTTAACTTTTGTCTTCAAGAGGTCGGAAGCCTTCGCCTCAACTTCAGCCATTCTCTCAGCTGAAAGCGGAACAACTGAATATACAGTTCCGTATGAGTATCCATCTTCCTTCTGTGTAAGCCCCTCGTAGACTTTCATTATTCCCTTAAGGTGCGCAACTCTTCTCTTATCTATGAGCACATAGAGAAAATTGAGCAGTTCCTTGCAGATCTGACCCTCGAATATTGCTGTGAGAGTATTCTTCTTCTCTTCAGCAGATATTGTCGGGAAGTTGATGAACAGGCGCAAATCTTCATTTGCATCTATGATGTCGAGCATCTCTCTGCCTTCATCAAGAATCAATTGAACTTTACCCGTTTCCCTTGCAGCTTCATAGAGCGCAGTACCATAGGTCAAGTCAACTGTTAACTCTGCCATTCTGAACTCCTTGCATTCTTGATTACGTTGTCAACAATAACATCGTGACCAACAGTCTCGATCTCTCTTCCAACGATCTGCTCAGCCGCAAGAAGTGCGAGTGATGCAATCTCGTCTCTGAGATTCTCAACTGCTGTTTCTCTCTCAAGTGCGATAGTCTTCTCTGCGTTAGCGATAATCTCGCCAGCCTCAGCCTTTGCATCAGCAATAATCTTGTCTGACATTGCCTCTGCGCGCTCCTTGGCTTCTTTGAGAATAGCTCTACCCTCTTCCTCAGCGTTGGCGATCTGAGCTGTGTACTCGGCCATCTTTGCATCAGCCTCTGCGTTAACAGCGTCAGCTCTGTCGAACTTCTCCTTAATGAGTCTCTTTCTCTCTGCCAGCATTCCAAGGAATGGCTTGTAGAGGAACTTTCCGAGAACTCCAACCAGGATGAGGAAGTTCACCATTGAAAAGAGCATTGTCTTAAGGTCAATTCCTAAAGCATCAAGCATAATATGCCTCTCCTTTACTAAATTACCTTGTCAGTTAGTTCTTACTTCTTTCTTATAAAAGTCTCTTTACCTGCTTCGGCAGATTACATCTTTCCGAGAAGCATGAATGCGATTACGAGACCATAGATTGTAAGAGCCTCCATGAAAGCAAGAGCAAGAATCATGTTAGTTCTGAGCTCGCCCATTACCTCTGGCTGACGTGACATGCTCTCCATAGCACTTGAACCAACCTTACCCATTCCAAGAGCAGGTCCAATTGTTGAAATGCTGATTGTGATTGCTACTGCAATTGCGATGATACCTGTTGTCATTTTTTCATTCTCCTTTCATATTGAAAAAAATGCTTTTTTATTACTTAACTATCTGCTGTTAACAGATGATTAATTAATCGAGTTTATGATGTGCAAGTTCAAGTGCCGGTGCACCCTCGCATACTTCTCCGATATAGATCGCAGTAAGCAGTGAGAATACCAGTGCCTGAATAAGCGCGAAAAGCACTACGAGGAACTGCATGAGTACCGGCAGTCCGATAGGACACAGTTCTCCAAAGATGTGTACTACCTCCTCATCACCGAAGGTGTTTCCATAAAGTCGGAAGGTGAGTGAAAGCGGCTTCGCAAGATCATCGATAAGCATGAGCGGCAGCATGAAGAAGAATGGTGAAACCAGTCTCTTATATGCCTTAAGTCCGCCGTGCTCTCTGATTCCGATTACCTGAAGCAGAAGCAGTACTACGATTGCCATTCCCAGTGGGAAGTTGATATTACTTGTTGGTGCCTGCATTCCGTGTGCCTTGCCCATAAGTGGAAGAAGACCTGAATAGTTGCAGCAGAGAATCCAGATGAACAGAGTTCCTACTACAGGGAAATATCTGTCACAGAGATACTTGCCCATCAGGTTCTCGAAGAAGCCGTGAAGCTTCTCAACACCCATCTCAACCACATTCTGAAGTCCGCTTGGCATCAGCTGCAGATTCCTACCTGCAATGATTGCAAAGATGCAGATGATAATTGTCAGAACGCTGCTTGTAATCATTGCGTCGTTCATTCCTATTGCATATAGTTTCTCAATCATTGTTACTTCTCCTTAACTTGACCTACTATATTTCTCATCGGCACGAACTTGGTCGAAACACTAAGTCCAATTGCTGCCGCAAATATCGTCCAGAAAAAATCAAATGGCATTGCCTTCCTGAGCATGAACACCAGCAGCAAGGTCAGAACATCAACCCCGTAGCTTATTCCCATACTCTTATATATCTTTGCAGATGTTATTTCTTCGTCTGCGTTCGCCAGCTTCTTCCACAGGAATACATACTTGAGAAATCCTATGAGGAAGCCATAGGCAAGGCCGACCAGAACTCCAATAATCTTTAAAGTCACTGCGGTCCTCCTGAAAACTCACCAAAAAAGATTGTGAATATTATAACGCAATCTCTTTTGTATTTAAACAAAAACATGAAAAAATTTACGAAAAATTTCGAAAGTTCCCTGTTTTCAACGTATTCGGAAGTCATTCTCTGTCTAGATTGTTAACAAAAAAACAAAAGCCCTTATAAAAAGAAAGTTCCCATCACTCTCGTTCAGGGAAAAGTTCTCTTAAATTCTCTACATAAGACCTGCTATACCTATGACCACTGTGAATAGCACCATTACAATAATCATTATGATTGCCATAATTCTTGCTGTAATCTGCATTCTCTTGTTTCTCTTCTGTCTCTGTGCAGCTTTGTTCTTATTTGCCACAGTAGAACCTCCTTCAATCGTTCAAGTAAATTATATTCTGTGCTCGTTTAAAGTCAACGAATGTTTAGATTTTGACTATTTGTGATACGTCTCATTATTGGCTATTTTGAATGCCCTGTATACCTGCTCCAGCAGGATTACTCTTGCCATCTGGTGAGGGAAGGTCATCCGCGAAAAAGACAGTCCATAATCGGCTCTCTTCTTTACTGTCGGAGAAAGGCCCAGGCTTCCGCCTATAACAAGATCAACGGTCTGCCGCCCACCTGCGAAAATCGAGGTGATTTTTTTCGATAATTCAACGGAATCAAGCTGCTTTCCCTCGACCTCGAGAGCAATGACGTAATCATTGTCACCGATTTTTGAAAGAATAGCCTCTCCTTCCTTCTGCATTACATTCTCTTCGTCTGCAGGCGATGCATTCTTAGGAAGCTTTGCCTCCTTAAGTTCAACAATGTCTATCTTACAGTATCCTCCGATTCTCTTGAGATACTCGGAGCAGGCATCCTGCCAGTATTTTTCTTTGAGCTTACCTATACAAATAACCTTTATGTTCATTATTCAAGCACCGATAGTCCTTCCTTCAAAGCAATATCCAGCCTGTAGTCTCTCATTCTGTCAAAGCCTTTATCGGCCAGCTTCTCTGTAACTGTCCACTCCGCCTGCGATGGCGTGTTGTTGTTGGACGACAGATGTGCAAGCATTATGTCGGGCTGGCCATCATATGTTCTATCTTTGAGCATTCGCGAAAGGGCATCTCCAGAAGCTGCATTGGAGAGGTGTCCATAGTCGCTTAGAATTCGCCTCTTAACACTGTATGGGTATGGGCCAACCATCAGCAGCCCCTCTTCATGATTTGATTCGAAGACAAGCTTGTTTGAACAAATGATTTCCTTATATATATCCTCCGTAACAACTCCTGTGTCGGTAACTACCGACAACCTGTCTCCTCCACACTCAAAAGAATAGCTGACAGGTTCTTTTGCATCATGGGAAAGCGCGAAGGTCTTTACGCTGAGATCACCAATTGTAAAACAATCCCCCGCTGCAACGAGATTGATTCTGCTCTTGTCAACTTTGTTGAAATTGCTGCAGCCTCCGATTGTTCCCCTGCTTGCGTACAGCATAGCCTCGGAGCAGTTCTTTGCCATCATATTGACGCTTCGCACATGATCTATATGTTCATGAGTCACAAGAATACCCTGTATATCTGCTGGAGAAAGGCCTGCTTCAGCGATACCCTGCTTTATTGTCTTTCCGGCAAGACCAACATCGAGAAGAACGGCTGTGCTTCCTCCCTGTATTATGTATGAATTGCCGGAGCTGCTGCTTCCAATTGAATATACCTTTAGCATTATACCTCTCTAAATTCTGCGGGATCTGTTTCCCGTGTTCTCGTTGTCATATCTGCATATTGCCTTATATTCGCAATATGTGCAGGCGATTCTCTGTGCGTCGGGGATCAGCGGGCTTGCCTGGATCTCGCCGCTTACCAGGGAATTACCTATCTCTTTTAGTTTATCTCCCACTGCCGTCTTTAGTTCTTCATACTCATCACGGCTCAGCTTGATATTTTTTGTTCCTCCAATTACTTCCCTTGGCATCATATCAAGAACGCCGGGCTCGTCGACATAACGACCCTGAAGCTTGAAGCTGTCACCCGGATCACGTGTTCTTATCTCTTCTTCTTTCTTCTTTGTCGTGTCGTTGAGACTCTCCTCAGGCTCTTTGATATTGAAGTAGAAAATACCAGCAGGCTGGTATTCATCCTGCGTTGCAGACATGAGGTAGATCATAAGCTGCATCTTGTAGCCCTTGCTCATCTTTGTAACATCCACCTTGTCGCTGCCAGTCTTATAGTCGATGATTCTGACTCTATCACCCTTGAGAATATCCGCTCTGTCGATTCGTCCTTCTACGTAAACTTTTTCGCCATCCACCTGAATCTCCACAGGCGCAAATCTCAGTTCATTACCGAAGCCTTCCTCAAAGAGCATTTCTTCAACAGCGCCGCTTGACAGCTGTGCCGCAACTGCTCTGGCCGCTCCAAAGCATATCTCCCGGATTCTTTCTACGTGGAATCTCTCAGCCCCTGTAGAAAGGAAGAGTCCGCCCTTATATCCCTCAGCCAGTTCAGACAGCTTATCATCAATCAGTGTCCTAAGCTCTTCATCGGTAAACGGCTCTTCGCCGGCAGCTTTTCTCTCCATCATCTGCTGAGCAACCATCATCAGGCACTCATGATAAAGGTCACCGATAGACCTTGGATCGCTGTTAAAAGATCTTTCCTCTTTAGGTGACAGTCCGTAGGCAACATAGTAACTGAACGGGCAGTTATTGTACTTTTCCACTTTAGATGCACTAAGAACATAGTGGCCATTGCTTCTTGCATAGAGGCCTCTCGTTAACTCCACATCAAGCTTAGGCTGCAGATTCTCATCCTGAGCCGCGTCGAGCATAACGCCCAGCATGTCCGGCGTATTAGCTCTGTACCAGCCAAGAAGAGCTCGTGTCAGCATATCTCCTTCTTTAGGTGTGCTTCTATCCTTAATATGATTGACCATATGTCTCATGGTCTCTTCCCTGTCATTGACAAGATTCATGCCCCAGCCGCTGCTGACAACGTCCTTGCATGTATCAAGCTTCGGGAAGAAAGTGCGCAGAGCATCAACTACAGAGGATGGAACCATATCTGCGCCTTCTGAATCAGTCATTGAATAACTGACATACAGCTTCTCCGAGGAATGTGACATCATTCTGTAAAGAGCCGCATTCTCTTCGAGCATTTTTATATCATCGAGACTTCCGAGAGGGAAGTTCTTGTCACGGAAGTAGGCTTTCTCATCAACAGAGAAAAGTCCCTCCGGTGCCGGCTGCAGCGGAAGAATTCCTTCATTTGCTCCCACAATGATAACTGCGCGGCTTGGTCTCGGTCTTGTTCTTATCAGAGTTCCCATGGAAAGACCATCGAGAGAAGAAGGAATCACTCCAATCTCTATGCTTGTGAGGCCCGTTACATACAGGTCCAGGAACTCTTTTCTATCCAGAGGATAGTCCATAAGAATCTCCTTCAGCTGCGCAAGGAGCTTATATGCCTCTTCAAGGCTAATCCTTGTTCTCTGGGCATCTTCGAAAAATTCTTTTGACTCCTGCTGCGCAGCGGCATTCTCGTTGCGGGCAGGAAGTTTGAACTCTTCTTCGAGAATCTTCACCAGCGAATCTGCAAAAGCGCCTGCCGTAGCAGCGGAGTCAGCCGCCTCACGCAGTTTAACAACAGGTTCTATTATCGATTCACGAAGGCTGTTCAGTTTCCTAAGTTCAGCTTCACCTAAATCAAACTCGCCGTATCTGAATTCACGAGTCCACATTGTATTCCTTATATGGTAATCCCTTGCATAATTCTCAAGATCTTCAACGTCTGCTTTCTTGACATCGGTGAGGCCTGTCTTAAGCATGGCAAAGATGCTGTCAGTGCTGTAGTCAAAAGCAATGCACTTGAGGAGATTAACGATAAATACTACTCCTGCCGAATCTGTAATGCTTCTGTTTGCATCAAGGAACACCGGCAGGCCATATTCAGCCAGTGCCCTCTTAACAATAGGCTGCAGCACGTCCTCGCTGTTACATATTACGGCTATATCTCTCAGTTCAAATTCTTCATCTCTTATAAGATGGTGAATATACGCAGCTGCATTCTCTGCTTCATAATACTGATTTGCGCACTGAACCAGCTCAAGATCTGCAGGAATGAAGTCTGCATTGGCCCTGGCCGAAGCCGCACTTTGTGCAAAAAGTCCGCTTTCAATTCTTGAGACAGTCTCACTCTTGCTGTACGCATACTCCGAAGAGATGCGATGCTCCGAACAATCCACATCAGCCTCTGCAGCACATGCTTTTATGGCTGCGACAACCTTCCTGTCGAGGCCGTAATCACTTTCGTTAATAACAAGATTAACCTGCGAAGCCTTTCTTGACAGCTCAAGCATGGCCTGCGTGAACTTAGGCGTAATGCTGTCATAACCGTATATCCAGATAGTCTTCCCTTCTACGAGACTGCTTTCCGGTATGGCACTGACATACATAGCTATATAATCCTCGCTGTCTGTATATCTTCCTTCAATTGCATGCTCATAGTCAGCGATAATTCCCTTGAGCTCTCCCAGCTTCTGCTTGAGAATTGTGTTGCTTTCGTCATCTTCCAGCAGCGCTTCAAGATCTTCCATTGTGCAGTTCTGCTGCTTAAAGGATGCTATAAAATCATCAAGCATTACAGTGAAGCTTAGCTTGCCTGCCGCCTTGGAGAAAAGCGTAAGATTATCCTTGTGCTCATTGATTATCTTCGTAAGAAGCATGAATCGTCCATATTTGGACAGCATCTGAACACTTTCCTCGCCTCGTTCCGCAAGAATTCTGTGTCCAAGCCTGTTCATACTTAGAATCTCTGTATCAAAGAGGCATGTTGTATTCATGTAACGCAAAGCCTGCTCCTCCGCAACCAGCGTGTACTGGTTAGGGACGAGAACGAAAGTCTCTGTGTCAGATGCCATAATCTGATCGTATATGAATCGTTCTTTGTCTACATTATCTCTTGCGCTATAAAGATTAAGCATTAATTATCCCCCTGCTATGAGTTGTGGCTGAGCATTCTATAACCAATGCCCACATGCGTCTGAATGTATCTTGTATCATCTACACTGCTGCCCTCTATCTTCCTCCTGAGAACGGTCATAAAAACTCTAAGGGATGCCATGTCAGACTCATTAACGCCTCCCCAGATTTCCTTAAGTATGTAATTGTATGAAAGAACCTTGCCTGTGTTCTTTGCAAGAAGGCAGAGGAGCTTGTATTCCATAGGCGTCAGGTGTATCTCTTTCCCGTCCATATAAGTGCAGCCTGCAGCATAGTCTATTCTCAGCGAACCGTTCTCATAAATGCTGGTTGCGGCACTTGCCTTCTCTCTGTCTGCATCTACTCTTCTAAGCGCTACTCTTATTCTGGCAAGGAGTTCATCTACGGAAAAAGGTTTAGTCAGATAGTCGTCAGCTCCTGCATCGAGGGCGGATACTTTGTCCGAGGTCTCCACTCTTGCAGATACAACAATAATCGGCATGTTGCTCCACTCTCTAACCTTGCGAATAATGTCAACCCCGCTCATGTCAGGAAGACCAAGATCAAGAAGCATAATGTCCGGCTTGTAGGACAGAGCCTCCATTATGGCTTCGCTGCCGTTCTTTGCTGTACGGTAAACATAACCTCCCATCTCAAGGGTTGTTGCCATAAGATTTGAAACCATTATGTCGTCTTCTACTATCAGAATCTGGTGCTTATTCATGCTCCACCTCCACAAGAGGAAGCGTAACCTCGAATGCCGCTCCTCTTGGCTTATTATCCATTACTGTAATTGTACCACCGTGAGCTTCTGCTACGCTCTTACAAAGGGCGAGTCCAAGACCAAGGCCTCTTCTGTTATCTCCTTCTCCCGGATTTGCCACATAGAATCTCTCGAATAACTTCTCCTGATCAGCATCCCGGATGCCTGGGCCATTGTCAGATACACAAAGAACTGCCTCGTTATCACGCTTACTTGTGTGCACCCTTATCTCTGAGCCTTCTTCCGTATATTTGACAGCATTATTGACAAGATTAATGATTACCTGCGTAACCAGTCTGGCATCCATCTTCGCCAGAAGGAACTCATCTTCATGTTCAATAACAAGCTTGTGATCGGCAAGTCTCTTATCGCAGTGTCTGATTGCTTCATCAACAATATCAGCAACAAGTTCAACCTGAAGATTGAGATTGATCTCACCGCCTTCAATGTCACCGACTCTTGTAATGGCAAGCAGATTCTCAACGAGATTATTAAGCCACTCGGCATCATCGTGAATAGAGTGATACAGCGCTATCTTCTTCTCTTCAGTGAGGTAATCGCCTTTATCAAGAAGCAGACTTGCACTTCCCGAAATACCTGTGAGAGGCGTTCTCAAATCGTGAGAAATTGACCTCAGAAGATTGGATCTCAGCTCCTCGTGTCTTGCCCTTTCTTCAATCATTCTTCTTTCGGCCGTCTCTTCCTTGAGCTTCGTAGTAATTGTGGAAATAAGAAGTGCTACGAGGAACATTACAAGGAAAGTTGTAATGTAGTTTGGCTCGAACAGGAAAGAGAATCTTGGTACTACAAAGAAGAAGTTAAAGGCTACTACGGCAAGAATCGAGTAGATAAGGCTGTGCACCTTTCCCTCTGTCCATGACGCAATAGCAATTACTCCTACAATATATATAACGATAATATTGATTTCTGACAGACCTACAAGCTCAAACGCAAGACCGACCCCTGTGCTGATAGCAAGGATACAGCCTATCTTAAGCATAATCACAAGTCTGTTATTATTATCTGCGACCATTGTCTCTCCTTTTTTAACTCATCTAACAAAAATATACAC
>JAGHUT010000018.1 GCA_018064645.1 Candidatus Crickella merdequi
GCATTAAGTTCATCGGACCTGTATTCATGGCTATGATCGTTTACGGTCAGATCACATCATTCTGGGGCTAATCTAATAATCATTAGATAACATTAGTCATCAGACGGAAATTGAGTCATAACACGACAAAAGAAGCCCGGCCTTTCGGCCGGGCTCTTTTAATTCGTAAATATAAATTTTACAATGTATAAATGATATCTAACTCCCCTGCTGCTTTAAGCTGTGCTTCACTTCCGACAATGCAGAGTCCTCCGTTCTCCATTGCTTTAGTAATGCAGTCTTCAAATTCTGCCAGCTTTGAAGGTGTCATTTCAAGAAGATTGCGACGACCATTACATCTCTCTTCGTATGTGATGCCCGAGAAATACAGATTATCTGAAACCATTCCTTTTACCCTAGGCGACATCAGCGGAGATGAATCTGATACAGCTCCAACAATAAATCCTGTAAGATCAAGCGACGGATTTAATGTAAGGTCTTTAAGGAATCTTCCTGAGCCTTTATATGTGTCAAGAGACTTGGCTCCATTTGGATCCCTGTATGAGTAACAGCTCAGTAATCCAGTTCTGTCTACCCTCATACCTGTTCCATATGCCCCACCTTTAACTCTGATTTCGTTCCAGAGGTATGCAAGACTTATTATTCTGGTAGCAAGCTTGAGACCTGATGAATACTCAACACCGTATTCGCCTAAATCTCCGCCTCTGACAGCAAAAGCAATGTCAGCAGGTATAACGATGCCTTCTTTTGTTTTTCCTCTCGCAGAGAGACGATTTTCGGTCTTTGGCAGTGTTTCATCTTTACAGTCAAAGGATTTTATAAAGTATTCTACAACCTCGCTCTCATCGAAGAGTTCACCTGCTGTCACACTGATTGTCATGGAATCTCTTCGGAAAATACGTTTAAGCATCTTGGAGAACTTCTCGTTAACAGCTTCGGCATCCCAGTTGCTTTCCATCCTTTTGAGCCATTTATAGCAGCTGTAGCCTCCTGTTGCATCCTTTGCTGCACCAATTGGCGAGAACATTGCACCAACTCTTATATTGGCCAGAGCATGACCGCCCATGATAATCGACTGCATCAGGCTCTGTCTTGACTGCTTGAGAAGATCAAAAATCATATCCCCGTTGGTGAACTCCGTATTCCTGAGAATATCTACGGTTAATGCGGCAGCATCCATGAGCTTGTGGTCAAGTGCACTGAAGGAAGCTGCAAGTTTAATTGAATCAATATCCTTCGAATTATGAACACTTGTAATTTTAAGTTCAGTGGAAAATCTTCCCATGAGCAGATCCGTCTGAAGCAGAATCTGCTCAGCTGATGCGCTAGATGTCTGCAGGTCTCCAAGGAGCGAATTCATAAAAGCAAGCTCGGATAAGCTTTCTTCATCGAATCCGTCAAGATCGAAATAAAGGGTGATATGGCGAATCTCACCCGTTTCAACATTGTGCCTCAGAACTGTGACTCCATCAACATTCTTTACTTCACAATGGATGTCTTCCGGCTTATCGTCAATATCATCAAGATCGAGATGCGGCAGAGTTGCAAGTGCTTCCTCTGAGTCTGTGCTTGCCTGCCATGCCACCAGTGAATCCTGCATAGCGTTAATCGCCGATATTTCGCTATCTGAGAGCTTTTGCACCTCATTCTCAAGGCTTTGTGTCTCAGCAACTCTTCTTTCGTCTCCGAGGGTTTTAGACGGCTCAAGAACAACTTCACAAAAGTGTATGTTATCAAGCATTGTTTCTCTAAGCAGCTTCTCGAAGTAGCCGCTGTCAATCTTCTTCTCCAGCGACCTGAAATGGTGTCCAACTTCAAGATTCTGCTCCGGCAGCCCACCGTAGAGCATTCCTTCCATTACCTGAATTCCCATGAAAAGACCCTGTGGATATGAACCAAAGTCCCTTTCATTCATGAGAAACTCGTTATTTGCAAGGACCGCTTTGATTCTCTCATGGGCAATACCTTCATCACAAAGGCGTCTGATTTCGTCAAAAATGATTTCTTTAATCTCCGGTATATTCTCCTTGCGGCAGTTCTTGATCTGAAGCTTGACCCATGGCTGAGCAACTCCATCGAAAACCTGGAAGAAAACATCCTCAGCGAGACCTTTTTCAAGAATGACTTTTGGAAGATATGCCTCGTTATTTCCTGCAAGAACATCAGTAAGAGCATTCATGGCAATCTGTTTTTCACGATCCTCAAAAGTACCAAGAACAGCAGCCCAACCGATAATATATTTATCGTCATCATCTTCCTCAGGGCTTAACTCGTATTTAATGCAGTTTGAGCCACCATCAACCGGCGCCTGAATAGCAGGCGGAGCGATTCTTTCTGTTCTTTCTGCATCAGCGAGATACTCACGGTCGATAAAATCTATTACCTGTTCTATGTCCATATCTCCATCAAGATAGATTATTCCATTTGAAGGCGCATAAAACCTCCTGTGCGCATTGAGAAAATCCTCGTATGTAAGCTCCGGAATCGACACAGGGTCGCCGCCTGAACAGTATGCGTAGCATGTATCAGGAAAAAGCGCCCTGTTAATAGCATTTTCCATAAGCTCATCACTGTCTGCAAAGGCACCCTTCATTTCATTGAAGACTACGCCCTTATATGTATATTTACCTTCTTCATCCTTCTCGTAGTGCCAGCCTTCCTGGCAGAAAATCTCCTGCTTATGGTAAATTGCCGGATGGAATACTGCATCAAGATATACATTCATCAGATTCATGAAGTCTATATCATTCTTACTCGACACAGGATACATGGTCTTGTCGCTGAAAGTCATTGCATTGAGGAAAGTATTCATTGAGTTCTTCAGGAGCTCAACAAAAGGCTCTTTAACAGGGAATCTGTCTGAACCGCAGAGAACTGAATGCTCAAGAATGTGGAACACTCCTGTATCGTTCCACGGTAATGTCTCAAAGGTTATTGCAAAAGTCTTATTCTCTTCATCGCGCTTAAGCCAGATCAGTCGAAGTCCCGTCTTAATGTGCTCCATCTGTATGAGCTCTGCATTAAGTTCTTCTATCGGAACTGTTCTTATTACTTCAAATCCGCTTATTATGTCTTTTCTGCTAAATGATCTTGTTGTTTTCATTCTCTTATATCCTGTCTATTTAATACGTTCTTTAGATACAAGTGTGTCGCCTTCATATCTCAATGTAAGCTCGAAATCCTTCTCTCCTGCCGCCATTAACTCAAGAAAGCATTTATCGCCTTCCCAGAGATTAAGTGAGCACACTTCTGATATCTTTATCCAGCTTAATTCACCTTCGCTGCATACAGAAGATATTTCACCATCGTAATCATATCCGGAGTAGAGATACATCTCTTCATCCTCCCATATATCTGATACGAAATGAACCAGCCCTCTGTAAACATAATCAGTAAGTTGAACGCCTGTTTCTTCCCATACCTCTCTAAGCAGGCACTGGTCAGGAGTCTCACCTTCTTCAAATTTACCACCTACGCCTACCCATTTACCCTCATTAGGATCATCAGGCTTCTTGTTGCGAAAAAGCATCAGGTAGCACTGGTCTTTCTCTATGTAACATAAAGTTGTGTTAATCATGTATTATGTATGCCTCCGTTACGAAAGAATTCGTTTCTTTCCGTTACGCATCTCTATCTCTTCGAAGAGGTCCTGCGCTTTTTTTCTGGCCCTTTCAATTTCAAGTCTAGAACCCTTTGTCAGCATATGCTCAAATTCATTCATTGTGTTAACAAGAAGGTCGTTATCCATACCTTCTGTTGTTTTATAAAGCCTCTCTCCCTTGAGCAGAACCAGCTTGTTCTCTTCATCTTCTCTTGGATTCTGTTTGAGATACTGGAGAAGTCTTATTCTTCTTGCAGCCTCTTCTTCGCTCATCGGACTGCTGTCGTTCTGAATGATTATGCGCTTGGTTTCTCTGGTGGATACTACAGTGACCTCTACTTCAAGTAGTGCGTTAACATCATATGTGTAAGTCACATCGATGGCCTCCTGCCCTTTTGGACCTTCTGGCACATCAACTACAATACTTCCAAGCAGGAAGTTGTTTCGAGTCATTTTGCTTTCGCCCTGGAGAACCTTGATAGTAACCTGTTTCTGATTGTCATGAGCGGTGAATACTCTCTCCTTCCTGCTTACAGGTATTACTGTATTTCTCTCGATTATAGGGAGAAAATGGCCGTTTTCTTCGAAGGTACCATTGTCAATCATTACTTCTGTTCCAAGCGTATATGGACATACATCGGTGAGAACTATCTCCTCAATCCCTTTTCTTCTCTCTTTCATTGCAGCCTGAAGCGCAGCACCAATTGCAACTGATGTATCAGGGTCAACATAGAAATCAGGGTAAATCCCCATGAGATCCTTAACATAACTTCTAACTAAACCGAGTCTTGTAGCTCCTCCAACCAGCATGACTCTGTCAATGTCATCAAGACTTATTCTGGCATCTCTAAGGCTCTTCTCGATTGGTTTTCTTATTCTGTTCAAAAGAGGTTCACAGGCAGCTTCAAACTCCGATACTGTAATATCCTCAGCATATGAGCAATCACCAATTGTGAGAGATACTGTTACTTTATCTGCTTTATCAAAATCACACTTAGCCTTTTCTGCACTTCTGTACAAAGCATTACGTGTAATTAAATCCAGTGTGTCATATTCGACATCGATGCGCTTCAAAAAAAGTTCAATAAGTGCGCTGGTAAAATCTTCTCCTCCGAGATAGTTATCTCCCGAGATGGCATGAATCTCCATTATGCTCTTGTAGTACTCAAGGACAGATACGTCAAAAGTTCCGCCGCCAAGGTCAAGAACCATACATCTTTCAGTTCTGTTTTTGTCACCGACTCCATAAGCAACTGCACTTGCTGTCGGCTCTGAAATGATCCTTGATACTTTAAGACCTGCAAGTTCACCAGCTTTCTTTGTTGCTTTACGCTGATTATCATTAAAGTATGCAGGAACAGAGATTACTGCCTCTTCAATTGTTTCACCCAGATATACTTCAGCATCCTCCTTAAGGGATCTTAGAACAAATCCGCTAAGCTCTTCCGATTTAAATGTCATTCCAGCCAGTGTATAGGTAAGGTCAGTTCCCATGGTTCTTTTGAAAACCCTGGCAGAAGCATCTGGATGAAGATACCCGAACTCCCTGGCAGTCTCACCTACAAGAACCTCTCCATTCTCATCGATACTGACAACTGAAGGTGTAAGTAACCTGCCAAGTCTGTTAGGTATTATTTCGGTTTTGCCATTAATGTAGCACGCAGCCACACTGTTAGTTGTTCCTAAATCTATTCCAATTATCATTATTTACTATCCAGTTTATTGATTCTATGGAGTTCCGTTACAAAGTCCTCCTCAACGCCCCATTTTTCAATTGATTTGAGACACAGCTGCCGGGCATCAGCATACATTCCTTTCTTAATAAGAAGACTTACTTCAAACAAGTCGGCATCTTTACACTGACAGTATACACAGTGTGAGCATACGTAATTTCTTGCATAATTCAGTATTTCTTCTGATTCCTGAAATCTTCCGAGAATAATATAGGCTCTTGCATAATACAGCTTGTTGATCGCCATATCTGTTGCATAATCAGGAAGCTCTGATGCTGCCTCAATCATCTGTTCTGCATAGTCAGCTGCATTATCAGTATCACCTGCAGCCTCATATACTTCTGCAACTCTTATAAGAGATCTTACCCTTCCATGTACATTCCTGCTCTCATCTCCATTAAGAATCGAAAGAGCAATATCTATGGACTTGTGGTATTCTCCAAGAAACATATGAATTTTGGCCGAAAGAACTGATGCATCATGAGCATATACTTCGCCTTCATAATCATGAAGTGTCTTAAGTGCAGCCAGCGGATTGCCCTCACAATACTGTATAACAGCAAGTGCAAGTGCCATCTCTCCTGTCTGAATGCCATCCTTGATTGAAGCTGCAATTAAATCTCTTGCTTCATCTACCATGCCAAACTGCATATATATCTCTACAGCTTTGCCTGCATCGAATTCCGTATCAAATTTTTCAGAAATGTATTTAAGAAGTTCTACAGCCTCTTCCGGTCTGTTAAGCATACGAAGAAGTCTGACCTTGTGCCTGTAATAAGGGACAAGCTCAATGCTGCGCTTCTTTGCGTTCTCTGTAGAAATTTCCAGCTCCTCAAGTGCAAGCTGAAAATCTCGTCTCTTCTCATGGACATAGCTCATTCTTGCGTAACTGTCTACATCGATATAACCCTGCTCAGCTGCCTGCTCCCTTAGAAGTCTGCAGAATTTCTCAGATTCATCTATCATATCCATGAAATAATATGCGTAAGCCAGTTTAAAGAGACAATTCTCATTACCAAGTTCATAGGCTATGCGAAGATATCTGGCAGCTTCCTTGATATCATTATCATCGCCATCGTAATATATATCTCCTATCTGATAAGGGACAGACATGTTCTTTGGATACTTTTCCATGAGTGCAAAAAGTATCTCCAGTGCTTCGTCTCTTCTGTTCTCTTTGCGAAGAAGCCACACCTTATAGTCGAGAAGATTGTAATTCTCCGGATTGAAAGCCAGGCCTTTTTCAATTATCTCAAAGAGCTCATCTCTGACATGCTGCTCGTTTGCATCTTTATCAGAGCCGTAGATATATAAGTAGCTCAAGTATGCATCATCAGCAAACGGAAAATAATTACCCGCCTCATACTGCTCTATTATCTGCTTATAAAGTTCAAAGGCAGCGTCCTTATCATTCTTTATAATGTCAAGGTAATTTCCCTTGCAGAGCATTACAGCAAGATCATCGCCGCAGTTGTTCTCCTCAAGGAAGCTTATCAGTTCCTCTGCAGCTTCAGCTGCATCGTTTCTGATTAGAATTCTAAGCTTGACAATAAAGCACTCAAGATCTCCGCCATACATCTCAATGGCTTTATTGATACAGTCGAAAGCATCTCTGTCGTTATAGAGCATATAAAGAGCTTTTGCCATAAGAAGATATCCATGATATGCATTTGACTTCACGCGAACAAGCTCACTCGCATACATAAGAGCTTTATCGTAGTCTCTCATGAAATATGCAAGCTCACCGCACTGTGTAAGCAGCTCCGGGTCTTCAGGCTCTATTGCCAGGGCTTTTGAGAATTCAGCAAAGCCTTCTTCATTTCTATCCATTGAACAAAGTACAATAGCTTTTCTAGCTATCATCTCCGCATGTCTGGCAATGCGTTTCTTTGTCTTCTCAGAGCCATCATCTTCGAGATTCTCGATTACTTCTATAAGCTTATCTATCTTAGCAAGACCATCTTCCTGTCTGTCGCACTGGAAATCTATGTTGCTCATAAGATTATAATAGTCAAAAGGATCTGTCTCCTCCTGCCTGATGCCTTTAGATATTTCGTCAGCCTCTTCTTTGCGCTCATTCTGAAGAAGTGCCCATGAATAATCAATGAGAAGCTGGTTATCTTGCGGATTCTCTTCGTATCTCTTTACATATCCTTCAATCAGCTTTTCATTCCACTCTGCTCTCTTGTCACTTAGATCCTGGAGCTGGTTCCTGTCTCCTCCTGCCGACTTCATAAGTTCGTGGAGAATATCGATTGCGTCTTTATATTTTTCCTGTCCTGCCAGAGCATGGGCAAGATTCCATTTGAGAGGCTGATCATCAGGTCTTCTCTCAAGGGCTTTTCTGCATACCGCTTCCGCCTCAGCAAACTCGTCATCATCTATAAGGATGGCTGCATAAGTAAGCGAGACTGTATGCTCAAAGTCATGCTTCTCAACAAGCTCTCTGATTTGAGATTTCCTATCTATGCCTTCTCGATGCTCATCGGCAAGAATCATAATCTGACCATAAGGATGACTCTCTGACAGTGCTTTCATCGCCTCAAAGGTTGCCTTGATATCTTCTGTTCTTCCGTATCGTATATCGTTATAAAGCTGGAGATACTTGGAGCACTGTTCACCATCGCGACCCGGCTCAAACATTGCTGCCGGCAAGGTATCTTCGAAATTAATTCCATTGAGAATTACATAGTCAACAAAATCCTTCGGATATGTCTCGTACAGTTCTTCTACTCTTTCGGTGAAACTGAACTGCTCATCAAGATACATCATTACCTCATGAGAAACATAATAATTGTCCATAAGGAATCTTAACAGTGCATCTTCCACCGCCATTCTTGTATCAAGCGCCTTGCATACCTTCTCGCCCATGAGACTCTTCCAGCACTCTACATCTCGTCTCTTGCTGAAATCAGCATAAAGTGATGCAAGTTTGTCGCACCACAACTCTACGGAAGACTTATCATTGCCTCCTCCGTTATTTGCATACTCAAGAGCCTTCTCATATGCCTCCCTAAGTGCTTTAAACTGTTCAGGCTTCTCTTCCGGATTAGTATCAAGAAGCATTTCTCTATATGCTGCAGTTATTAATCTTTTGTCTGTTGTCGGTTCTATTCCAAGAATGTACCAAAACATTTAAGTCCTCCCATTAAACTATTCAGCCTTAGCCTTCTCAGACATGCTGAGGAAGATGAATCCTACAGCAAAAAATACAGCCAGTGAAGCTACTGCGATATTAATTGTTCCACCCGCAAGCTTTACTCCTGCAAGAACTGCAGATCCAAGGAAAGATGAACCTTTGCAGAAAATATCATAAAGGCCGAAGTACTCTCCTGAATTGTTTGGCGGAATAATCTTGGAGAAATAGCTTCTTGATAGTGACTGAATTGAGCCCTGGAACATTCCTATGCCAAATGCAAGAATTGCAAAGCCTACAAGTGAGTGGAGAGTTAGATCATATAAGCATACGAAAAAATATCCTACGATACATGTTTTGATCAGTGTCACGGTCTTGTATTTTCTCGAAAAAACAGCAAATATCAGCGAGAAAACAAAAGCAACCACCTGTGTCAGAAGAAGTGTCACAACCTGTCCCACTGTATTAAGTCCAAGATCTGTTCCTATATTGATGCAGTTATCAATAATTGTTCCTACGCCGTCAATGTACATAAAGAATGCTATAAGGAAATACAGAACTTCTTTATCATATTTGATAATCTTTACGACTGTGTGTCCGATTCCTTTAAATACTTCACCGACAACTACTCTCTCTCTGTCAACATAGTGAATCTGGTCGTAATTCTTCAGAAGTGGAATTGTAACAATAAACCACCATGCTGCAGTAACTCCAAAGCCTATAATTCTTGACAGTGAATCTGAAATCATTCCAAGCATATCAGGACCGAGAACGTATGCCCCAAGTGCAATTGCAAAAGGAATACATGATCCGATGTATCCCCATGCATATCCGTATGATGATACTTCATCCATTCTTTCTTCTGTAGTTACATCATTGAGCATTGAATCGTAGAAGACCTGGGATGCGCTGTATGCAACCTTGGAAATAACAAGGACTATCATGAAGAGCAGCCATCCGCGAATGAAGCCTCCAATGAAGCATCCGATTACACCAATGGCAAGTGCTGTCGTAAAGAATATTTTCTTTCTTCCTTTTGTATCGGTAAAAGCTCCAAGTGCAGGTCCGAGAAGTGCTACAATCAGCGTTACGATTGACATTGCAAGTGCCCAGTATGCGGTTGCCTGGTCTGATGTGATCTGTCCAGGTCCATCTCCTATAGCAAGAGACTTGAACCAGATAGGCACAAGTGAACATGCCAGCATTGTAAATGCTGAATTACCTACGTCATAAAGAATCCAGGATTTCTCCGTTTTGGTCAGTTTGTTGTTTTTTCCCATAATCGTACCCTTTTTAAATCTGATGAATTATACCTTCAAAATCATATCTGAAATACTCATCAAGCTGAGTATTGTCTGCGATGTAGTTTATAAAATTCTCAAAGAGCTCCGGATACCTGTCCTCTGCTTCCAGATGTCTCTTTCTAATTTCTTTTACTATTTCTATGCAGCCGGAAATCCTTTCGGAGTCAACAAAAAGATCTCCGAAATTGCCGCCGATCTTCAGTAAATTAATGAGGGAGCGAATAGTTTTTTTCTTAATCTCCTTCGGAGAATAAAAAAGATGAAGCGCATTACGCTGTCCTCTCATTGAAGCGATAATTTTTTTATCGTTAATCTTAAGAACCTCTGAAACTATAGAAGCATTGAAAACTGAAGGAATAAGCGTTCTTGAGCGGTCAACCTCCAGAGGATTGCTGTAATCAAGTCTCATGAGATACGCCTCGTATTGCGCCTCAATCATATTATGTGAGTATTCAGTATCAGCTGCCATCTCATTTATATACGCATGGCATGACGAATCCAGAGTAAAATGGGCCAGGAATCCAAGCATGTATGCAAGTACTGCTTTCTTGTTCTCCGCATTCTCATATATTGCTTTACAGCTTTCAAAAAACTCTAAACCCGCCCTGTGGTGCATGTCACTGCCATGACTGTTGATTTCGTTAGTAGTCAGTGGTTTGTAATAGAAGAGCAGATCCGGTCCGTGAACTCCGAAATCAAAGAGTTCCCGATATTCAGTACATATTGACTTGTATTCTTCAGGCATCATGCTGATGCAGGTCTCTCCAAAAGTGTGATGTGCGTAAGCAGCGGGCATATAGTCCTCCTAACCCTTATATTCTTAAGTATTACTCTACTACATTCAACCTGATTTCGAAAGTATATATTTTGCTATAACAAAACTGACCTCCTGCAATTAGCTTCTGCTCTGGCTTACTTGAGGAGGTCATTTCATTGTATCTAGTTTTTACTTATTATCTCATAGAGTATACTTGCGGCATCAAATTAATACTTAATTACCCATCTTCTCTGCAAACTTCTTCAGCTCCTCTGGAATGTGAATTGTCTGTGGGCAGACCTGC
The DNA here is from genome assembly GCA_018064645.1 of Candidatus Crickella merdequi. Taxonomy (GTDB): domain Bacteria; phylum Bacillota; class Clostridia; order Peptostreptococcales; family Anaerovoracaceae; genus Crickella; species Crickella merdequi. Next base: position 10,836 of record JAGHUT010000018.1, read on the forward strand.
TCACATGCATGGCATTCAATACAGCTCTGTGGCTGTTTATCTGCGTCAACTGATGAGAGTGCCATAGGGGCAATAAATGCACCTGAACCTGATACCATTGCCTCATTATACAGCTTAAGAAGGAATGGAATATCGAGACCCATTGGACACTTGGATACACAGTAATGACAGGCTGTGCAAGGCACAGTTGTCTTTCTAATCATATCGTCTGCAATATCAAGGATGAGCTTCATCTCTTCATCATCGAGAGGCTTGTTCTCTTCATAAGTATTGATATTTGCCTTGAGCTGATCCATATTAGACATTCCGGAAAGTGTCATTGTTACACTTGGGAATGACTGAAGAAATCTGAATGCCCATGCAGGTACATCCTCATCAGGTCTTGCAGCCTTAAGTTTTGCTGTTGCATCCTCAGAAAGGCTTGCAAGCTGACCACCTCTGACAGGTTCCATTACCCATACAGGAATATTCCACTTATCAAGGAGCTCCAGCTTACCCTTAGCATTCTGGAACTGATAATCGAAGTAATTAAGCTCAATCTGACAGAACTCCATATCTTTGCCATAAGCCTCAAGGAACTTAGCGATGCATTCAATATCTCCGTGTGTAGAGAAACCAAGATGTCTGATTCTTCCATTTCTTTTCTGTTCCATAAGGTAATCAAAGATGCCATATTCCGGGTTGAGATATGATTCAACATTCATCTCACATACATTGTGGAACATATAGAAATCAAAATATTCAACCTGGCACTTTTTAAGCTGTTCCTCGAAAATTCCCTCCACCTTAGGCATATTGCCAAGATCGTAGCCCGGGAACTTGGATGCAAGATAGAAGCTCTCTCTATCATAATCTTTCAGAAGCTCTCCAACTACAAGCTCTGACTGTCCACCATGGTAACCATAAGCAGTATCATAATAATTGATACCGGCATTCATGCAATATGCGATCATCTCTCTTGATGTTTCAACATCAATCCTGCTGTCATCACCATCGATAACAGGAAGTCTCATGTTGCCCATTCCAAGTGCTGACAGACTTAATCCCTTATATTCATTGTAAATCATATTTTCCTCCTTCTATTTATATCAGTTTCTGTAATTTAATTCGTTATGTGAAGCTATCCAGTTAATCAGAAATTCTCTAAAAATTTCTGCAGCTTTGCTCATGTCACTGCCATTATGTCTGGCAAGATAAATTGCATGACCGTATTCTTCACCTTCCATATATCTTATTATTGTATTCTTACCACAATGTTTAACTGCAGAAAAGTCATATGTCACTGCAAGCCAGCCTTTACGCTCTACAAGCTCCATAATAAGTTCCTCATCAGAGGTTTCTACAGGAATGTCGATATCCACTCCGGCAGCAAGAACAAGCTTTTCTATATTATTTCTGAAACAGTCGTAGGCACGACCCTTTCCTATCATTTTCTCACCCTGAAGGTCTTTGATACAAAGATTCTCTTTCTCTGCAAGTGGATGATCTTTTCTCATTCTAAGACAATATCTCGAGTAGAAGAGTTCATCAGAATAGAATTTCACACTATCGCCTTGTCCATTCACTAGTGCAAAATCGCACATGTTCCCTTCCAGTGCGTTCCATGCATTTGCATCTGTGCCATCAACAACAGAAAGCGTTATATCAGGATAAGATGAATTAAACGCTTCTATAAAGTCAGTTCCCAGATAATGAAGGATGTGATCAAGCGACACAATTGATACAACAGACTTGTTCTGTGCAGCAAGTGTTCGTATTCCCTCTATTCTATCATAGTCTGCAAGGAGACGCTGAACATGTGGAATCAGGGTTAATGCAAAATCCGTAGGTTCAAGTCCTCTATTTGATCTGGTGAAAAGGCTCTGCCCAAGCTCTTCCTCGAGAGCTCGCAGTACTCGGCTCAGACCCTGATGCGATATGTATAATTCGTCGGCTGCAGTCTGAATGTTCTTCGTTCGGCATGCAGTCAGAAAATATGTAAGCTGTTTCTTATTCACGATAGTCACCCCCTTCACCGCTTCAGTTTACTACAACAAAAATGTTGCGGCAACATCGTTTTTTCTGCTATTCTCAATCCTCCATCTGTTGTTATATTGAAAACAAAGTATACATAGATATCAGGAGGTCATATATGAAATTCCAGCAAATTAGAAGTGCTACAGTGAAAATCACCTATGCAGGAAGAACATTTCTTGTAGATCCCTGGCTGTCGTCTCGCTATATGTCAGGCAGCCTTGCAATGATTCCCATGTTCTGTTTTCTTAACAAAAAAGGTGATCATCGTAAGAAGTATGTTTTTGAGGAATGCGCAAACTGGAAGCCTGTTAATTTAAAGCACAAGCTTCTTATGTGTCCTTCACACTCCCTTCCAATGTCAGTCATGGAAGTAAACGAAGGTGTTGATGCATACATCTGCACCCATGTTCACATTGACCATATCGGACTTGCACCAAATGGTAAGGCGTGCCAGAAGCTCAACAGAAATCTTCCGATATATGCTATCAACAAGCAGGATGCTGACTACCTTGAATATTCAGGCATGAAGGACGTTCGAGTGGTCGAAGAACGTTTTACCTGTGGAGATGCAGAAATTATTAAAGTAAATGCAGTTCATGGAACAATCAAGCCATGTCGCGAGGCTGCAGGATTTATTTTCCGTGCACCTGGAGAGAAAACGCTATATCTGTGTGGCGATACCATCTGGTGCGATGATGTTAAGAACACCATCGAAAAATACAAGGCTGAAGTGATCATTACAAATAACTGCGCCGCAATGCTTAAAGATAACGGTCGTCTGATTATGGATGATAATGATCTGGCAGAGGTAGTAAAAGCAGCTCCAGACGCTTTTATCATTGCAAGTCACATGGACAATGTTCCTCACGCTACGCTCACACGCAAATCCCTCGCAAGAAAACTTAAGAGAAAAGGAATTCTCTATCGTGTTCATATTCCTGAAGATGGAGAGACCTACAGTATTGCGTTTTAATGGTCATATTAAATGAATGTGATCATCTTAATAATCATAACCACCAGTTAAACTGGTGGTTTGCACTGGCCCTAGAAGGGCCTTTTACCTGCAGCGTCTTAAGACGCACTGAACGATCCGCCAATCGCATCTA
>JAGHUT010000043.1 GCA_018064645.1 Candidatus Crickella merdequi
CAAACCTTCACTATTGTAACAGAGGTTTTTTTATACATAAACTAAAGTAACTTTACCTACCCCTGGTAGAACCAGGGGTTTAATCTAGCTAAAGCGCCAAAGAAAAAAAGCGCTCCGATGTCGGAGCGCTTTTGGCATTTATTATTCAACAGTTACACTCTTTGCAAGATTACGAGGCTTGTCGATTTCGCACTTTCTGTCCTTCGCAACGAAGTAAGCGTACAGCTGAAGTGGAACTACTGACAGGAGTGGTGAAACCTCATCTCTGCAGTTCGGAATATACATAGTCTCGTTTGAATGAGCCTCAATTGATATATTACCTTCCTTGGCAACTGAGATGATGTGTGCATTTCTTGCTCGTACTTCCTGAATGTTCGAAACAGTCTTATCGAACAGAGCATCCTGTGTAGCCAGTGCAATTACGATTGTACGTGGCTCCATGAGAGCAATTGTTCCGTGCTTCATCTCGCCGGCTGCAATAGCAAATGATGAAATGTATGATACCTCTTTAAGCTTAAGTGAGCCTTCGAAAGCTACGCATGAATCCATACCTCTTCCAATGAAGAATACCTGCTCTCTGTCATAGTAGTCAGCAGCAAGTCTCTTGATGAATGGCTCAAGTTCGAAGCATTTCTCAATCTTTGCAGGAATTGCCTTGAGTTCCTCAACGAAATCTGCATAATCCTCTTCTGTAATTGTGCCCTTGATGTCGGCGAAATAAAGAGCAAGCATATAGAAGCAGAGCAGCTGTGTTGTGTATGCCTTAGTTGAAGCTACAGAAATCTCAGGACCTGCAAATGTGTAGAATACCTGGTCTGACTCTCTCGCTACTGAACTTCCAACTACGTTAACAATTGAGATAACGTGAGCGCCCTTCTTCTTAGCCTCTCTAAGAGCCTCGAGTGTATCAGCTGTCTCTCCTGACTGTGATACAGCAATGAAAAGGGTCTTATCATCAATGAACGGATCTCTGTATCTGAACTCTGATGCTACATCAATCTCTACAGGAATCTTTGCAACCTTTTCAATTACGCGCTGTCCAGCAAGACCTGCATGATATGCTGTTCCACAAGCGACAATTACAATCTTGTTATATTTGTCGAGTTCCTCTGCAGTCATCTCAATGCCGTAAAGCTTGATTCTGTTATCCTCTGTAAGACTTCTGCTTAATGTCTCCTCAATGCCCTTAGGCTGCTCGTGAATCTCTTTAAGCATGAAGTGTTCATACTCTCCCTTATCAGCTGCATCTACATCCCAGCCGATATGCATGAGATCTCGCTCAATCTGCTGATCCTTCTCATCATAGATAGTAATCGCGTCCTGAGTAAGTACTACTGTATCTCCATTCTCAATAAGATATACGTCTTTTGTATGCTTGAGAATCGCACAGAAGTCTGAAGCAACCATGTTGAAATCCTTGCCCTTTGCAGCGATCAGCGGAGCATTTCTTCTATGTGCTACCAGCATGTCAGGCTTATCTGCAGCTACAGCAACAAGTACATAAGTTCCCTCCATCTCTGAAGCAGCCTTATCAATTGCCTCCTTGAGATCGCCAAGTTCTTTGTAGTGCTTTGATACGAGCATGCAGGCAACCTCTGTATCTGTGTCTGATACAAATCTTACGCCCTCTGCCTGGAGCTGCTCCTTAAGCTCGATATAGTTCTCTACTGTTCCGTTGTGAACAAGAGCAAGGCTTCCATCCATGTTAGTGTGTGGATGAGCATTTGCAACTGTTACGCCACCGTGCGTAGCCCATCTTGTATGTCCGATACCAACATGACCTCCAAGATTCTCATCTCCGATGAGTTTTCTAAGATTCGCAATAGGTCCTACGGCTTTTCTTACTTTGATTTCGCCGTTGTCATTTACAGCAACACCTGCAGAGTCATAGCCTCTGTACTCAAGTTTCTCAAGTCCCTCAATAAGAAAATTCTGAGGCTCATTAGGTCCTACATATCCAACGATTCCGCACATAGTGTGTGTCTCCTTTCTATTTCTTCTCGCCGAATTTCTCGACAATCAGATCTGCAATATACTGAGCATAGCCCTGAATCTGATCTACATCTTCTCCCTCGAGCATTACTCTGATGAGAGGCTCTGTTCCTGAAGGTCTGATGAGTACTCTTCCTGTTCCCTCTACCTTCTTCTCAACCTCTTCTATTCTTGCCTTAACCTCTGCATCGTTAAGAGCAATTTTCTTATACTCTGTCTTTACTCTTGCGTTAACAAGGGCCTGTGGGAAAATCTTAATCTCGTCTCTGAGTTCGCTTACCTTCTTGCCTGATGAGAGGAAGGCCTTCATGAACTGCAGTGATGAGAGAACTCCGTCACCTGTTGTTGTGTGGTTCAGGAAAATCATATGACCCGACTGTTCTCCGCCAAGCACTGATCCTGTCTGGCGCATTGATTCAAGTACATATCTGTCGCCTACTCCTGTAACATCAACACTGATACCCTTCTCTTCCAGGTGCTTGTGGAGACCGATGTTGCTCATTACAGTTGCTGTAACCTTGTTGTCATAGAGGAGCCCATCCTTTTGAAGCTTGTCTGCGCAAATGCAGATTACTCTGTCACCGTCGATTACTCTACCTCTGTCATCTACAACAATGAGTCTGTCAGCATCACCATCGTATGCGAATCCTACATCAGCGCCTGTCTCGAGAACCTTTGCCTGAAGCTTCTCAGGGTGAGTTGAACCGCAGGCATTGTTGATGTTGATGCCATCTGGACTATCTGCGATTACAGTCACATCTGCACCCAGTGCCTCATATACGATTCTGGCTGTCTGGTATGCAGCACCGTTAGCTGTATCGAGAACAACCTTAACGCCCTTGAGATCACCCTCAAATGTGCCGAGAAGGAATTTTGTATATATATCGAGTGCCTCTTCTGACTTTGAGCATCTGCCAAGATTCTCTCCGATGAACTCTGGATGATTAAACTCATGAGCCAGAATAATATCCTCGATTCGACCTTCAGTATCATCATCAAGCTTAAAGCCGTCTCCGCTGAAAATCTTAATTCCGTTATATTCAAATGAATTGTGGGAAGCTGAGATTACTACACCTGCATCAGCGTTGAAATGCTTAACCAGGTTAGCTACTGCTGGTGTTGGAATAACTCCAAGGCTGATAACGCTTCCTCCTACAGAAAGAACTCCTGCAGTGAGTGCGCACTCCAGCATATCTCCCGAAATTCTTGTGTCCTTACCAATGATGAAAAGTGGCTTCTTATTGTTCTCACTGAGAACAAAAGCCGCAGCCTTACCAATGTCGTACGCAAGTGAAGCTGTAAGTTCCTTGTTAGCTACGCCTCTTACGCCATCTGTTCCAAATAATCTACCCATACCTACATCCTTTACTAATTATTTATCAAATCTCACTTTAACTGCAGAAGACATGGAAGCGCATGCAAGCTGCACACCTTCCGGAAGATTGTATTTAATCTTTACATTTGCGTCTTTCTTTATGTTTGAAATATCCACAGTCTGTGCATCAATTGATTCAATTCCTTCAAGAACTGATGATCTGCCCTTGATTACAACTGTCTTAGGCACCTCATAAATCTTGTTATTGCCGGAACTGCTGTCTGTTACCATAACATTTACTTTGACGGTCTTTGTTGAAGCCCTGTAGACCGTTGTACTTATTGTTGAAGGCAGCACGACAATATGCTTTACAGGTTTACCATTCTTATCCACCGCAACTGGCTTGACTGTCAATGTAGACTCTGCACCACCTGGAATTGCAGTCTCACTAACAGGAAGAACAACATATTCAACCTTCTCGATCTGTGATTTAGCGCCAAGTACACTTACACGCTCTGCACTCATTTCAGTAGCAAAAGGTTCCCAGGTTGACTCCGTTGAATCTAATACACCTGCTGTCACATCTACATCAATATTGTTGCTCGATGTTACATAAACAATCAGATTATTGGCTGACTGTGATTTGAGTTTAACATCTGATGGAGTCTTAATGTCGATCGGCAGAGTATTGCTGCCCTTGTTAGCGCCTGATACGTCAACAACAGCCGTTATGTTATCAGCCGAAATCTTATTAAGTTCCTGCCTTGAAAGAGACACTGTCACATTAACAGTATCGATATTTGCAGATTCCACACCTAAACCGTTTGTTCCCAGCTCGTATTCGCCTTCACAGCTTATAGGCACGTTCCTTATGGTCTTTGTAATAGAAGGAGATACCTCTACAGCGACATAGTACCAGGCAGCAAAGGCTACAAGAATGGAAATCGCAATGTTAATTGTGTCGAGCCTGCGACCCTTGAGTTTACTCATCACGGTCACCTCCTCCCAGACCAAAGAATCTGAAAAACTTGTTGCGCGACACCTTCTCTGCAGGAACATATATCTCCAGCAGCAGCTTCTCGAGAGCTTTTACATCGACAAATCTCTTCAGCGATCCATTCTCAGCAACTGATATTGCACCAGACTCCTCCGATACAATGATAACAAGAGCATCAGATACCTCACTTAGTCCAAGACCAGCTCTATGTCTTGTACCAAGATTCCTTCCTATATCCTTCTTCTCTGTCAGTGGAAGAACACAGCTTGCGGCCAGTATTCTTGTTCCTCTGATAATTACAGCGCCATCATGAAGCGGCGATCCCTCGTAGAAAAGATTACCAAGCAATCTTGCGGAAATCTTCGCATCAACCTCAGCACCTTTTTCGAGAAGCTCATTAAGCCTTGTATCCTTCTCAATAACGATGAGAGCTCCTGTTCTTGTTTTGGAGAACTCCTCGCATGCATCAACAATCTCCTCAACCACTCCCATTGCCGGCTCATCGTCACCATCACGGAACTGGCTAGCAGTAAAGAACTTGCGGCCAACCTTCTCGAGACCTCTTCTGAGCTCCGGCTGAAAAATAACAACTACTGCGAAGAGTCCCATTGTCAGCAGACTTTTGAGCAGCCAGTTAAGCAGATTCAGGTTCAGCAGATCTGATGCAAAGAAAACGACCACCAGAAGGAAAACTCCCCTCAGCAGCTGCTGAGCTCTTGTCTCACGGATAAATTCGAGCACCTTGTAAATAAGGTACGCAACGATGGCAATATCAATGACATCTGTTACCCTTATGCTCATTAATACGCTCATCAAATTATCCAGCATATGTTCTCCTCCGGTGGTTTAGAAAAATTCTGTTACTATATTTGTTATTATTTCTCTGCAGTAAGCACTGCGTTGATCTTCTCTTTAGCTGTCGCAATGCTGTCTGCATCCTGTGCCATTACATATACCTTTGTGCCGCCAGTACTGTATGTACTAGATGATGAATCATGGCCTGACAGAGTATACTTCTCAATCTTCCAGTCAATGTTCTTGGCAATCTGAATCTTTACAAGAGCTCGAATCTCCTGAGATGACATATTCATCTCAATGTAATCTGAAAGTGCAGAAAGAATCTTTGTGTAACTGAGCAGCAGAGTCTTACTGCTTGTCGCCTTCTTAATCATAGCCTGGAATACTGCCTGCTGATTCTTGATTCTCTGATTGTCACCTTCCTTGAACGCTTTACGTTCTCTTGCAAAGGCAAGGGCCTGTGATCCGGTCATATGCTGCCAACCCTTCTTAACAGTCCATGTGTCGAACTTAACCGGAACAAACTCATACTCAGAGTAAACCTCAATTCCTCCAATGGCATCAACAAACTTTACGATAGTATCGAAGTTTACTTTAACATAGTAGTTAACCTTAACATCAAGCAGATCCTCTACAGCGCCGATCGTATCATTAACGCCATAGAATCCTGTATGAGTAATCTTATCTGTAGCATTGCCGTGGTTAACCATTCTAATCTGATAGTCTCTTGGAATAGATGTCATAAGCATCTCTCCTGTTGACGGATTAATTGTAACCAGCATATTAACATCTGAACGACCCTGATTATCAACAGTTCCATCAACATCCATTCCTGTGATCAGAATGTTGAAAGGCTCTCTTGTTACATTAACGCTGTTCTTGTTCTCAGTGTTAGTTCCGATTGTATCAAGGAATGAAAGTGTTCCAAGAGCATATGCTGAACCGACTCCATATACTAAAATTAATATAACACTCATAAATGTGGCAATAACCTTGGCCCACATCTTGATATTCTTGAAAAACAGCTGGATAAACAACACTACACTGAGCAGTGACATTACCACTACAAGCGCAATAAGTGTTGGTGCAGGAAGCACATCCATAATTACAAGAACACTCTCAAAAGCTACAAGCCCAATAAGATATACAAAGGCAAGAATTCTTGTAAACTTGTAGAACTTACTGTTCTTGTGGTTCTTTTTCTTCTTCTTGGCCTTTTTCTTTCCTTTGCCTGACGCCTCCGCAATTCTCGCGTCTCTGTCTTTATACTCAAAGCTTGGAACTTCGAGAATCTCATCGAAATCGTCTTTGCCTCGATTGCTCATAATGTTATAACTCCTTATTTTTCATTGATTGCTCATCGAATAATTCTATCAAAAATCCGACAGGCCTTCAATATTATCTAATAGTCTCGATAAGTCCGTAAGCGTTGCCTTTTCTCTTATATACAACATTTACAGAATCTGTATCCATGTCGAGATAAACGAAGAAATCGTGTCCGAGCATCTCCATCTGGAGAATTGCCTCCTCAGCTACCATAGGCTGAAGCTCGTACTGCTTTCTCTTAACAACAACTGCTTCCTCAATCTCATCTTCCTCAGGCTCAGGGATGAACTCAAGCTTAAGAGCCTTGTTCTCCTTGTATCTCTCCTCCAGCTTGCCCTTGAGCTTGCTCATCTGATTTGACAGCTTGTCCATTACAACATCCATTGCATCGTATACATTGTCCTGAATTGCTTCAGCTCTGAATACTGCCTGCTTGGCATTGATTGTTGCCTCAAGCTTAGTCATATCCTTGAACTTTGAAACTACCACATTTGCATTAACATCCTCGTGGAAAAACTTATCGAGCTTCTCGAACTTCTTCTCGATGTTCTCCTCAAGCTTCTCACTTACCTTGTAGTTCTTTGCTAAAATGTTGATCTTCATAATACACAACCTCCTTATGTTGTAGTTGTTCAAGGTTATTGTACCACATATATCTTTTGCTGTGTGGAAACTCTGTGTTTTTCTCTTCTAAATGTGTACTGTTATGCAGACAAAGACGTGTTATTCTTGTCGTTACAAAAGAATGGAGGAATCTGAATGTTCAGAGAATTATCAGTTAAAATATCACGATCTTTATTGGGCCTTCTCTACCCTGAAGGGCTGTATTGTCTATGCTGCGACAAGATTATTGACAGCAGCAGACCATACCAGCTGTGCAATGAATGTATGGACGGTTTCAAATGGGCAACTGGCAGAACCTGTACCAAATGCGGCAAGCCTCTCTCCGTTTCAAACACGAGGAATATATGTTACAGCTGCGCCGAACACACTCATTTTTTCCGAAAGGGATACACATGTTCCGAATACGGAACCCACGAAAGAGCTCTGCTCTACAAACTCAAGTACAATTCAGACACTGCTGTGGCAGTTATGGCAGGTGAAGCCGTTGCAGATATGCTTGCCTACTCCTGCGATTGTGATTATGACCTGATTATCCCAGTCCCTGCCCACAGAAGCAGGCAGCTGTCCAGAGGGTACAACCAGGCTCAGCTCATCGCAGAAGAAGCAGCCTCGAAGCTTGGAATCACATGTGACAGCACCATTGTCGAAAGAACAGCTCACACTGACAAGCTGAGAACAAAGACGCCAGACGAGAGAAGAGCGATTCTCGATGGTGTTTTTCGTGTCAGGGCAGGTAAAAATGCCGCCATCCGAGGGCTGAAGATTCTTGTAGTAGATGATATTTACACAACTGGCGCAACAATGGATTCTGTCGCCAGGGTTCTCTATGAGGCAGGAGCCGAAAGTGTAGATATTGTATCTTTTGCTTCCGGGGCAGATGTGGTAAAATAACTTGATTGTGACGAGTCATGTTCGTGGTTGAAAGTCCAGGCCAGATACGGGCGAAGGGATCCACGTAAGCAGCGAGCAAGCGGCCGCTGTGATCATGGCGTATCTTAGATGTAAGTCCTCCACAAAGTGGGTAAAGGCGAGTGTGGGGTCAAAGACCAGGTCGAGTGGCGCGTCACGATTTAATTTTTCAAGAATTGGAGATTACAATGGCTAAAGAGAACGATATTTATTACGGCGACCTTATGCTTCTCAAGAGAAGAGTAAATGAATGGGCTGCAAGCCACCCTAAGAACAAGCTTTTTCAGCTTACTAAGATTGGAGTTCTTCTGGCTGGCTTTGGAGCAATGATTCTTGCATACATGGTCAATCCTGCAGCAGCTCAGGAGCAGCGTGTTTCACTATTTACATGTACGATTTTCTTTGCTTTTGTAGCAATGATTACTGTAGCAAGAAAGATAACAAGCACACTACAGCCTCCATTCAACAAACTTTATAATGTAAGATTTGAGGCAAGTGATGAGGGCATTCTCTGTTACTATCAGCAGAAGATGGTCGAGTACAACTACTATATCAAGGACAAGAATATTAAGGAGTGGATTATCGACAGCGATGTCAACTGCATGTACATCAGAGGCAAGGCAGAGCTGACAAAGGCTACTAAGGAAGGTCCAGAAAGAGTTGGCTCAGTTGAGGCTTTCTATATGCTGATTCCATTTGACCAGTTTGACCTTGATGACCTCGTTGAGCCATACGGCAATCTTGTTCAGTACCAGAACGGAACAATGCGAGACAGAATTGCAGCCGCTGGAGTAACGAAACCTGTCGTAGACGAAGTTAAGCCATATTCAAAAGCAAAGAAGCTTAATAAATAACAGTTGAGAGACTGAAGGAGAGGAGTGACATACCACTCCTCTTTTTATTTGAAAAGTCTATTCGGATGTCTCATCTGAGAGAATTGTATCAATTACTAATTGAATCTCAGATTTAGTAAGGGGCGAGTTTTTTGTTTCCATTGTCATAAAAAAATTCTTCCCAAGAAGCCACCCCTCTGCCGAATAATCAATCAATCTGTATCCTGTCTTTCTAATATAATCCGGCTTGTCCATCAGTCCGTTGTGCTCAAGTTTATAGTGTTTACCCGTCACAGGATGTCTCATAGCAAAGTCCGTATAATGAATATGTCCATTCAGAATATTCTTCTCCTCATATCTATATGGAATTCCATTAGCGTAAAAACCGTCGGCAATCATCGCTTCTGATTTGGATCTGACCATATGTCCTTTAACTGTTGGGTGTACCAGTTCATGTAGATAATTATGATTTGTCTCATAATCTGCTTCCTCCCACTCCACAAGTTCAGCTTTCATGTCTTCCAAGGCTGAATCCATAACTCGGCTCTTCTCATGGTTATTGATAATACTCTGTTCTTTTGCCAGAAATGAAGAGACTGCAGCATTGAATCCCGCAATCAGTTGCAATGTACTGTCAATTGCCCGAAGCTGATTCTCAAGCAGCTCCTGCTTGACCGCCCTACTTGCAAACTTGATTTCTTTTCGAGGGAGATAAAAGGTGTATTCACTCAACTCTCCCTTCGACCTACGCAGAAAGCCTGCTGATATGTAAAATTGTTTCTAAATATTTCATTGGTGGTTCCTCCCTGTCAGAGTATTACATATTTAGAATTCCCCTTCAGTACATATCTCCACGTGAAAAAATTGTGCAGCTGGCGATTTGTGGACAAGTCGCCAATAGAGAATTTGTTTTGTCCACAAATTTACAAAGAATATGCCATTTCTTGTAAAAATCGAAGCCTAAACAGCCTCTAAAAAGGTCTTTTCCCCCTGCACTTTCATTAATTTGTGGACAAACCGCACAATAACTTCCAGTTTATCCACAAAATTGCGTCTGCAGCAACACATCAACTAAAAAAGCTCGCGCGTGCGAGCTTTTTTCTACCACGGATTCACATCCGCGTTCTCCAGTCGGTATTTCAATCCTGTATATCTTTCATCTATGCGATTGTTATCAATCATCCATTGCAGTCTTCGTTCGCTTCCATCAATGATTACGAGTTTCTTGCCCCTTGTTACAGCTGTATAAAGAAGATTCCTTGTCATCAGCATTGGTGGAAAAGCCCACATAGGGATTATAACTGCGGGAAACTCACTGCCCTGACTTTTGTGGACAGTTATGGCGTAAGCCAGATCGAGTTCTTCAAGCATCTCTCCTTCGAAAGTCACCAGCTTATCGTCCATCTCCACATAAATAGACTTGTTGTACTCATCAATACTCTCGATGATTCCCATATCACCGTTAAAGATTCCATAGCCGGTCACAAATGACTCGGGGTCTTTCCACTCGGCGTTGTAGTTGTTGCGCAGCTGCATTACTCTGTCGCCCTCGCGGAATAATTTTGAACCAGCCTTAAGCTCAGCTTTTCCAGGTGCTGCCGGATTAATGACATCCTGCAGGACAGCATTAAGGTTAGGTGCTCCGAGAATGCCTTTTTTGGTTGGTGTAAGAACCTGAATGTCGTGGGCACTTCTGATAAAATCATAGTGTTTCTCAAGTCTTCCTCCCACCAGACTTTTGATATTGCTGAGGATTGCCTCTTCGCTGTCCTCATGAATGATATAAAAATCTTTTTCGCCTTCACGAGTGGCAGGATATTCACCCTCATTAATCATGTGAGCATTTGTAACAATAAGACTGTCTTCGGCCTGTCGGAATATTTCCTTCAGTCTGACGGTAGGGACGAATTCGCTTCGTATGATATCTCTTAGGACATTGCCGGCTCCTACAGAAGGCAGCTGATCAGCATCACCTGTAAAAATCAGCCTTGCGCCTGATTTGATTGCTGCCAGAAGTCCATCCATCAGCATAATATCTATCATAGAGGCCTCATCTATGATTATTGCCAGCTGATCAAGCTGATATTCTTCATTCCTTCCGAAAATCATCTCATCCTCATCCTCGGAATATACATATTCAAGAAGTCTGTGTATAGTCATGGCCGGTCTTCCTGTAGCCTCTTCCATACGCTTCGCAGCACGTCCTGTTGGCGCGGCAAGGGCAACTTCCACTCCAAGACGCTCAAAAATTTTAACAATCACATTAATGATTGTTGTTTTTCCCGTTCCAGGACCACCAGTGATAATAGTTACATTGTTAAGAAGAGTTTCCTTTACAGCATCCCTCTGCTTGTGGCTCAAACTAACATTACCGCCTTCTGCGCTTAGAGCCGCTTCGGCATCTGCAATCATATTATCTATATCTGCAGGCAGATGTGTGAACCTGTCACGTTTAATTCTTTCCAGGTTATAGACAGTTCTCTGTTCTGCATGGAAATAGCCATAGAGGTATATTACTGGCAGGCCGTCCACATTATCAGTCTGGAGTTCCCCGCCAAAGGCCATGCCTGTTATACAGTCCTCAACCAGGACTCTGCTTGTATCTATCAGCTCGACCACTTTCTCAATAAGAAGCTCCTCAGGCATAAGAGTACTTCCATTGACTGCCCACTGCTTCAGAACGTGCTTAACCGCACATCTTATTCTGAATTCGCTGTCCTCCTCAATACCAATGACCGCTGCAATCCTGTCAGCCTTGACAAAGCTTATTCCACGTATATCATCCACAAGAATATACGGATTCTCACGAACAACTGCAGCCGCTTCATTTCCATAAAGTCTGTATATCCTTACAGCGTCGCCCGTCTCGATTCCCATTTCCTGGAGTTCAAGGGAAATCCTTGCGAATTCACGCGATTCGCCGAAGGATGTTGTAATTTTATCAAGAGTCGTCTTGCCAATTCCCTTTAGGTCAAGAAGCTTCTCCGGCGTCTCTTCAATAACCCGGAGCGAGTCCTCTCCAAAAGCATCTACGATTAGATCCGCTGTCTTAGGTCCAATACCTTTTATTGCGCCGGTTGCCAGAAAATGTCTGATTGCTTCAGCCCCTTCAGGGAGAATTTCGCTGAAAGATGTAAACGAGAACTGCTCTCCATACTTCGGATGAATAGTAAAATTTCCTTCCAGCGCATAAGTTGTTCCAATTTGAGGCTCATTAAAAGCACCGGCTACTCTGATGCCTCCATCTTCTGTATCTAAGATAGCTACCGTATAGCCGTTGCTGTCATTATTATAAATTATTCTGCTTATGCTGCCTTTAATCTGCATTAGAAGGTTCTCTTGTATAATTTCCTGTTATCAAGCTGGAAGACCTTGTCTGAGAATTCACCCGGCTTTACGTTGCTGAGTGTGTCCTCAAAGTCGAACATCTTTGCATCCATCATATCAAGATAATGGAGAAGTTCTGCTTCCGGGAAAAGCGGCTTCTTAGGACTTCCAAAGTCCGGTTCGTAGTGATGTGAAATTGACATGTGCTCCAGCATCAGTGCCTTTTCTTCTGGAATTCCAAGCTCTCTGCATCTTCCATCTATTACGATTGCTCCCATGGTAAGGTGTCCGAGCAGCTGTCCCTTTGTTGTATATCCTGGGGACATTCCGTTCTCATCTGAAAGAATCTCATTAAGCTTCTCTATATCGTGAAGGGCCACACCTGCAAGAACAAGATCCTTTGAGAGATTTGTGTACACCTCGCACGCTCTCTCACCCATCATCATCATTCTTTTAACATGATAAAGAAGACCACCGTATTCCGCATGGTGATTCCTCATGGCCGCAGGATAATACATAAGCTTCTCTCTGTTATCTTCATAGAACGAGAGGCAAAGTTTCTTAAGGTCCTCATCTTCAAAGGCGTTGATTCTGCCTATAATCCACTGATACATATCTTCTGATGGCTCAGGTGCAGTCTTGTACAGTTCACTTCTTTCAATCGGCTCCTCTGAAGACACTGCTCTTATGGCTTCAATATTAAGCTGTGGAGTTCCGGCGAATTCTGTAACCTTGCCGCTTATCTTGACAATATCTCCAGCCTTGAGACCGTAAACAAAATCTCTTTCGTTAGGATAAAGATCCCATTTCTTTCCGCTTACAATTCCTGTAGCATCAGATAGATCCACAGCAAGATAATGCTTGCCAGTCTTACCGGTCTTAACATCAGCCGCCTTAATGACAAAAAACTCGTTTACGCTGTCTCCATTGACGAAATCTGCAATATTATATCTCATACATTCTCCTTTGATGTTATTGTCTGTTACTCATTATACCACATTGATGTTGAGAGAACATTTGTGTATAATCCATTTGTTAAGATACTTTATCGAAAGATTTTTAAATCAGGAGGAATAACAATGGATTTTGATCCGGCTAAAGCTACCGCGGCGACAGTTGAATGGATTAGAGACTGGTTCGACAAGAACGGTAAGGGCTGCAATGCAGTTATCGGTATCAGTGGAGGAAAGGACAGCTCAATCGTTGCTGCTCTTTGCGTAGAGGCTCTCGGCAAGGACCGCGTTATCGGCGTTCTCATGCCTAACGGCGAGCAGAGCGACATCGATATGGCTCTCATGCTGGTTGATCATCTCGATATCAGGCACTACATCATCAACATCGCAGTAGCTTTCAACTCGCTCATCGAAGAGATGGAGAATGCTGGCGTAGAGCCATCCAGAGATACAATCATCAACCTTCCGCCAAGACTCAGAATGTCAACTCTTTATGCAGTTGGCCAGTCAAATAACGGAAGAGTTATCAACACCTGCAACCTTTCAGAGGATTGGGTTGGCTACTCAACAAGATACGGCGATTCAGCTGGAGATATGAGTCCGGTTGCAAATTTCACAACAGCAGAGATCAGAGCTATCGGTCGTGAGCTTGGAGTTCCTTCTGTTCTCATTGAAAAGGTGCCTACAGATGGACTTAGCGGAATGAGTGACGAAGAGAAGCTTGGTTTCACATATGAGGTTCTGGACAGATATATAAGAACAGGCGAGATTGACGACCCTGCAACCAAGGAGAGGATTGATACAATGCATGAGCGTAACCTCTTCAAACTGAGATATATGGATACATTTAAATACGAAGGTTAATATATGCAAAAATAGAGCAGCCGGCCGGCTGCTCTATTTGTTTGTCGTTGGGTTTACAGCATGTCGAAACACGCGATTTTGCCATATTTTTACAGAATATTTCTCTTTGTAACGCTGAATCCACACAATCCTACTGCAACCAGCACCACACCTCCGATTCCTACACACATCTTAACTGTATCCCTGAAGAATCCAATCGGAAGCAGGTTTATCAGATTGTCATGTCGCGGATCCAGGAGCCACAAATCATTGTCAAAGACCAGATAATGGAACTTTGCGAACAGATTTATGAAATCTGCTCCGCATACAGCTGCAGCTGCCAGGGCAACAGCCACTATAGCGGCAAGAGTAAGCCAGTAAACACGCGGCCTGAAAGCTTTTTTACAAATAAGCCACAGAAGGCTTGTCACAAGCACCACCAAAGCAATGTTTCGCACCAAAAGGGCCATACCAAAGAGATCCCTGCAGTCAGCCAGGTGGCTCACTTCTCTCTCACTAAAGAAATCGCATAGCTCAGGCTCACTTCCTGTCAGGTAGTTCTGGAGATTCTCTGTAACAGCAAGAGCCTCATCCATTGTCAATTCAGCGCCTCTCACATCCTCAAGCACGCTGTACTTCTCGTATTCCTTCTCATACCAGCCGGTACCTTTGAAGCAAAGAAGCTCCATGGACGAAATCAGCACAACAATAACAAGACAGACTGTCCCAAGAACCGTTATCGCAATTCCGTGATCAGCTGTCTTGCTTGTCATATTAAATTACCTCAATCTGGCATGGTTTCATTGCTGTGAGCGCTGCCTCATGCTGCTCAGGGGTAACTCCTGCGCAGAGATCCTTGTGAACATAAACAGGAGTCTCGCGACAGAAAGCTTTGAGCATCATTGCATTTGATATTACGCAGATATCTGTGCACACACCTACAAGGTGTATCTCTTCAGGCTTCTGCCCGAATCCGCACATCATTCCAATCATCTGCGGAAGCTCAACAGAACCGAATGCAGGCTTCATAACTCTAACGGCACCCACTTCTGCAGCCGCCGCTTCAACTGCTGGACAAAGCTGCCATCCGTCTGTGTCCTTTACGCAATGCTTGACCGGCAGATAATGACCCTCAAGCGTATCCAGATAATCCTCCTGATGTGTATCGTATGTGCAAAGAACTGCTCCATCCCATTCCTTCATCATTGCAGCAATATCCTCACTGATTGCCTGTGCCTCCTTAGTTCCAAGGCAGCCATCAACGAAATCATTCTGCATATCAACTACTACAAGAAATTTCATTTATCTCCTCCTTTGCCGTTACGGCTTTGTATCTAGTTCTCGTTTATTATATTTGCTTTAAAAAGTTCGGTCAATATTTCTCGACTTTAACACTTTAGTGTGTTAAAATATCAATGTTCGATTAAACTATCATTGGGAGGCTAATTACCATGTTCACTGAAAGAGATGAGCTTTACAAGCATGAATTTTATGAGGCTGTTCTCAAACTGGAAACCGAAGAAGAGTGTGCTGCATTCTTTGAGGATGTTGCAACCATCAAGGAACTCCTTGATCTTTCTGCACGTCTTCGCGTTGCCAAGCTTCTCGACGAGGGAAGGATTTTCAACGATATCAGCAAGGAGACCGGCTGCAGTTCAGCAACTATCAGCCGTGTCAACAAATGTCTTAGATTCGGCCCTGGCGGCTATCGCACTGTACTTGACAGGCTCAAGGAAGACTAACGACTAAGTAAAACAACCGGTTCACAGCAGTGAACCGGTTTTATTATTTCTTTAATTATTCAACATCATCGCAAGTGAGTCATCTCCGAAATATGTATTCGCATTATAGAGGAACATCACTTCATTAACACTTTCAAGGGCCATCAGCTCAGCAAGATTATCGTAGTAATATCTAGGATCAACCACGACAATCTCCCTGTAATACTGGGACAGGAAAGGAATCATGCTGTTGGCATATGAATCCTTGACCAGGAGCAGTCTTCGGTTGTCAGAAGTCGGTGTCTTGATTGTATATACCGGATGATTGCTTCCGCCAAAGACAGTATATGCATCTTTAAGATTGAGATTCTCCATTTTGTAGAATGCTGTGGTCTTCTCCTTGGTGTCTTCATAGTATATTACAGAGTGCTTGTACTGTTTTGAATCTGCAGGCCTTGCCAGTTTAATGGCATCAGCCCTGCCATTGGCAAAACCGCTCTTTGAAGCAAGTGTTCCAACAAATCTATTGGCAACAGGTACAGTCTCAAAGACCATATCCCCTTTGATTCCCATAATACCTTTTGCATATTTGAAGGCTTCATACGCACCATCTGTTGTCCAGTGATGGTCTGTTCTGTAGTAGACCTGGATTCCATCAGTTGCTGCCTTTCCAAGAGTATCTCTTACATCAATATTCGTGTATCCGGCAGCAGCTGTCGCCGCAAACATCTCATCCATGTACCTGTTCTGATCCTCAGGCTGCGCACCATATGGCAGCTTATCGCCCATAATGCTGACTGCATTTGGGGCAAGAAGGAAGTACATCCTCATTTTTGGGTATTTTTTGCGAAAAGCTGCAAGAGCCTGTGCATCGGCTTCCATTCTATCATCAGTTGGTACGGTAGTATCCTCTATCAGATATCCATCCTGACTCTTCCATACTCCATTTGAATATACAGCACCTGCGCTTACATCCATAGCAGTCTTAAGCCTTATGAAAGGACCTCTCATAAGGAACTGGTCATTAGCATAATTCTCCAGCTTCGTCTCAAGACTTCCATCCATATATTCAGCTACAGAGAATCCCGGAAACTGCTGAAGCGCCCTGTTCTCCGATTCAGAAATCTCGCTGTCAGGAATAAGCGCATTGAAACAGAACATGCCGATAAGGACCGTCATGAAAACAATTCCCATTATTCTGTTAAAGTTCTTCTTCTCGTTCATTGCGCCTCTTAGTTCAATTTAGAATCTGAAATACAGGAATGGATTGTATGATCCGAATACCAGATATGCAAGAGCCATTACAAATACTGCCATGATAAAGGTAATTCCAAGCTTCTCGTGGGAGTCGCAGAGTTTTCTAATGAACTCTGCCGGCTTAGGTGTGCTTCCTGCAGTTGCCGCTATCAGCAGAACAATTGAAGTTCTGAGATAATATACTGTTGTCATGTTAGCAAGAGATACACCACCGAGGCCGAACATCATTGCAAGATAATGGAACATCTGTGCCGTATCTGTAATGCTGAAGAAAACCCAGCTTATAATTACAATCAGCATTGTATATACATGCTTCGCCCACTCCGGTAGCTTCTCAATGTATTTGCCAATCAGATACTTCTCAAGAATAAGCAGAATTCCAAAGTATGTACCCCACGCCACAAAGTTCCAGTTGGCTCCATGCCATAGACCTGTCAGTGACCACACAATCAGCAGATTGAGTATATGTCTCGGCACACTGCATCTGTTACCGCCAAGCGGAATATATACATAATCTCTGAACCAGGATGAAAGCGATATGTGCCATCTTCTCCAGAAATCAGAAATACTCTTCGAAATATATGGATAATTGAAATTCTCCTTAAAGTCGAATCCGAACATTTTGCCAAGTCCAATGGCCATGTCTGAATAACCGCTGAAGTCGAAATAAATCTGGAAAGTATATCCGAGAATGCCTATCCATGCTGTGACTAGAGACATTCTGCTGTCAGGCAGCAGGCATATCTCTGCAAAAAGTGCTCCAAGATTATTTGCAAGGATTACCTTCTTGCCGAGTCCGATACAGAAGCGCACAGCTCCCTCTCCGAAGCGATCCATATTGCAGGTTCTCTCATCAAGCTGCTTCTCAATATCCTTGTAATTGACAATAGGTCCTGCAATGAGCTGCGGGAACAGCGCCAGGTAAAGAGCAACCTTAAGCGGATTCTTCTGAACCTCCACCTTGCCTCTGTATACATCGAAAATATACGAGAGCCCCTGGAATGTATAGAAAGAGATACCAATAGGCAGCGGCAATGCTGTGTACTGGAGATGAAGCCCGAGTACAGCATTGATTGTCTCCATAAGGAATCCCCAGTATTTGAAAAAACCAAGAATGAGAAGATTCATTACCAGGGTGAAAAGCATATTTCTTTTGCCGCTTCCACCCATTTCCTTCTCTCGTGCAATCTGTCCAGCCATGAAATAATTGAACAGAGCGCTGTAAATCATCAGGAAAACATATACCGGCTCACCCCAGCTGTAGAACACAAGGCTGGCAAGGAGCAGCCAGATATTACGAAGATCAAGGCGCTTCGTCGGAATACTGTAATATACGATAACCGTAATCGGCAGGAAGTATACCAGGAAGATGAGACTACTGAATAGCATCCAGAACCACCTCCTTGTACTTATCCGCCTTATCTGCAGTGCAGTAAATCACATAATTGCCTACCTTCTTTACTGCCGCATTCTTAAGCATCTTAACCTGCTCCGGCGCATAGCCGCTGTAAGCAGTAATCTGTGATTCGATTCTTTTGCGAACGGCTGTCTCGACACCATCGACAGAGGTTCCCTCCTTAGCCTTAACAACAAGGACCTCATCAACAGCAAGAGCCTGAGTGTTTCGGTAATAAAGCACCTGCTCATAATCAGCTGCATTAAGGCCAATGAACTGCATCAGGTCTCTGTCACTCTGATCCTTGAGAACAGCTGTGAATTCAGTATCAGCCTTCAAAGCCGCGTCAATCTCTGCAAGATCCACATCTTCAGCCTCTGCACCCTTATATACAACGAATAGGAAGCCTGCCAGAACTGCAATAAAAAGAATTTTTAACAGGAAAAAGCCGAGGCCCTTCGGGTCCCGACTCTTCTTGATGTTGTTCATCTCTTCTGTCATAGGATTCTTTGTTTCGTTCATTTACATCCCTGCTACTTCTATCATTCTGTCCATCCAGATTGGATAGTATGAAGGTGCTGCGTGAATTCCATCGCCTGCATAGAGATCAGGATGTGATGGAAGAATATCGGAGATATCAATAAATGTAAATCCGTTGTCTTTGCACATCGCCTCAATTGCAGTATTAAATGTCTTGTAGTAACTGATTGAGTGGTTGCCCTTTATTGCACCTTCCGTAGGTGTGGAAATACTGCAGACGCAAATCTTTGTATCTGGTGATGTTGCTGCAAAATCGTTGAGAAGCTGGCTGTATTTTGCAATAAAGGCCTTCTCATCTCCTCCGAAATTACCCATATCATTCATGCCAAAGGCGAAGAATGCAAATTCAGGGAATGTCTTTGCAGCTGTCTGGAACTGATCATCAGCATACACAATTCCACCGCCCACCTTGGCAGATACCTGTGCCTCTGTCAGCCAGTTGTAAACTGTCAGACCTTCAGTCAGTGAGTCTCCAAGAATAATTGATCTTGCAAAGGCTCTTCTGTATCTGATTCTCTGACCGGCGGTTGCATCTACCTTTGATGCTCTGTCAAGCTGTGCAACGGCATTCTCTATCGTTGCGACCTCTGCAATCTGAAGGGCTTCAATCTGGTTAATATTCTCATTTATCTCTTCGTCTGACACATCAGCCTTTGCATAGCCTCTGCAAAGGTTGAACATGAAAAACACTAAAAAAGCAGCAACGACAACTGCAACTGCTTTACTTGCTTTTGTTGGAAAAAACTTCTGCATTTAAGTCTCCTGTTTATCTCTTTAAACCGAAGTGCATTATACATTATATGAGGCTTGTTTTCAAGGAATGGGCACACAAAAAGACCATTTTGATACTATCTCCATGGTCTTCCTTCTTTAGCCTACTGGATATCAATTACTGTGAACTCAAGATCCTCTACAGCCTTTGTCAGAATCTCATCTGAAACCTCTGCAGACAGCTCTACTACAGCCTTTCCTGTTGTGTGGTCAGCAGTCGCTGAAGTTACTCCGTCAAGAGCCTCCAGTGCCTCTTTAACAGCTGAGCTGCATCCATTACACATCATTCCATCAATTTCGATAGTCTTATTCATCTTGTATACCTCCTTATATGATTAATGAATTTGTGCCAGATTAAGTCGCAGTGCGTTCATGCAGACGCTGAAGCTTGACAAGCTCATTGCCGCCGCTGCGATCATTGGGCTGAGCGTCCATCCTCCAAGCAGTGCAGTATAAAGTCCTGCAGCAAGTGGAATCAGCGCCACATTATAGAAAAACGCCCAGAATAAGTTCTCCTTGATATTCTTAAGTGTCTTCTGTCCAAGTCTTACTGCTGCAGCTACATCAGTCAGTCTGCTGTTCATCAGGACAACATCTGCCGCATCAATTGCCACATCAGTACCTGCTCCGATTGCAATTCCTACATCAGCTCTTACAAGTGCAGGCGCGTCGTTGATTCCATCACCAACCATTGCAACCTTGCCCTCTTCCATAAGCTGCTTTATTACATCTTCCTTGCCATCTGGAAGAACTCCGGCAACCACCTGGTCAACACCGGCAATAGCACCGATGTAATTAGCCGTCTTCTCATTATCTCCCGTGATCATTACAACCTTCTTGCCGAAAGCCTTAAGCCTTGCAACAGCACTGCTGCTGTCTTCTTTGATAGTATCTGCAACAGCAATCATTCCGAGATAACGTGAGCCCATGGAGAAAAACATTATTGTTTTTCCCTCTGATGCCAATTCTGCGGCAGTTTCTGCTACATCGGTCGGAAGACTTTCTCCCATACATTCCTCAATGAAATCAGCTTTACCGCCTGCAATCTGTCTTGCATAACCATCATCAGTAATAAAAGCGCTTACGCCTTTACCTGTAACAGATGTGAAGTCGGCTATTCTTATGTTGGTATTGCGTGAAAGGTCTGTGATGGCTTTGGCAAGAGGATGCTCACTTCTTCCCTCAAGTGCACCTGCCATGTCCAGAAGCTCATCCCTGTCTGAATCTTTTCCCGGGATAATGTCTGTAACTCTTGGGGCACCTTCTGTTATGGTACCTGTCTTATCAAGAGCAATAATATCAACTCTGCCTATCTCCTCAAGGGCTGCTGCCGTCTTAAAGAGAATTCCATTCTTTGCGCCCAGGCCGCTTCCGACCATAATTGCTACAGGCGTTGCCAGGCCAAGCGCACATGGACAGCTTATTACTACTACTGCGATTCCTCTTGTAAGCGCGAAGGCCAGAGGCTGTCCGAGAAGCAGCCAGATAACTGTAACTGCTGTTGCAATAAGCAGCACTGCCGGAACAAATATTCCTGCAACCTTATCAGCTACTCTTGCTATTGGTGCCTTTGTTGCAGCTGCATCGCTGACAAGACGAATAATCTGCGACAGTGTAGTATCTTCACCGACACGAGTAGCCTTTGCCTTAATATACCCCTCCCTGTTGATAGTTGCAGCAGAGATATGGTCACCCGGCTTCTTATCCACAGGAATGCTCTCTCCTGTAAGAGCAGATTCATCAACGGCACTCACGCCATCGATAATGATGCCGTCCACAGGAATCCTCTCTCCCGGCTTCACAGCAAAAACTGCGCCTGTCTGAACCTTTGAGACATCTACAATTTTCTCCTTCTCCTTTGGTCCTATGAGAAGTGTCGCCGTCTCAGGAGCCAGACCTATAAGACCCTTGAGAGCATCTGTTGTTCTGCCCTTCGACATTGATTCGAGCATCTTACCTACAGTGATCAGCGTAACAATCATTGCCGCCGATTCAAAGTAAAGGGTATCGTGAGAGCCCATCATGTTAAAAATACTCCAGATATATGACACTCCGGCACCCATGGCAACAAGGGTATCCATATTTGGAGCGCCCCTCATGGCGCCCTGCACGCCTTTAATAAAGAAAACTCTGTTGATGACAAGTACAATTGTACACAGCACCAATTCTGCAAAGGCGTAATAGAAACTGTTATGCTCCAGCACCTCCGGCACAGGCCAGCCCCACATCATGTGTCCCATTGTCAAATACATGAGCAGGACCATAAAAACAACAGATATTATAAGCATTCTTCTAAGCTTAGGTGTCTCTTTATCCTTGAGTGCCTCAGCCTGATTTCTCACCATATCGAGTGACGCACCGAAGCCGGCATCCTCGACTGCCCTAACTACAGTATCTGCCTGGGCCGTTCCATCAACAATCATCGAATTGGTAAGAAGACTTACTGCAACACTCTTAACGCCCGGAACCTTGCTTACAGCAGCTTCAACCTTGGCAGAGCAAGCCGCACAGCCCATTCCGGTAATCTGATAATGTTCCATATTCATCCTTTCTACTTCATGAGCTTGCCAAGTGTAGCAACAAGCTCATCAATCACTTCATCATTGCCGGACCTTATATCATCAGCAACACATGTTCTTATATGATTACCAAGAAGAACCTTGTTGAAGCTGTTAAGCGCAGCGTTGGCTGCAGCAACCTGCACCAGAATATCAGTGCAGTAGCAGTCCTCATCCAGCATTCTCTTTATACCTCTGATCTGACCTTCAATTCTGTTCAGTCTGTTGACCAGATCCTTGTATTCTGTCTCACTTCTATCCTTCTTCTTTCCAGAACAGCAGCATTCATTCCCGCTCATATTTACCTCCGTATACCCCCATGGGGTATTTGTTTTGCAAAAGCATTATATACCCCCACGGGGTATCTTGCAACACCTTTCTTGCAATTAATCTTCTCTCCCAATATAATCGAATTATGATTTATGACTATATTGTAATAGGAGGCGGGGCTTCAGGCCTCATGTTCGCCTCTCAGCTAAAAAATAATAAGTCTCTCCTTCTCGAGGGCTCCCCTTCTTTCGGAACTAAGCTTCTGATAAGCGGAGGCGGCCATTGCAACATTACTCACGGGGGATCAATCAAGGATTTTGTTGACTGTTATGGGGAAGCAGGCAGACGCATCAGAACCTGCCTCTACAAGCACAGCAATCTTGAACTTATTAAGCTGCTCGAAGATAACGGAATAGCGACATATGCCAATGAAGAGAATAAGATTTTTCCCGTATCTATGCGAGCCCGCGATATTCTTGACCTCCTGATAAGTAGAGCAAAGGCAAACGGATGGAGTCTTCACGCCAATGCAAAAGTAAAGGCCATTACAGAACAGGGCGAGACGATACTTGTTCACACCGAGGACGAGACCTACGAGGCGCGGAGAGTTGTAATCGCAACAGGTGGAATAACTTATCCAAAGACGGGTTCTGACGGTTCTATGTTTGAGATACTGAAGAGCCTTGGAATTGAAGTAACAGAACTGCACTCTGTTCTGGCGCCGCTTACGCCTGAAGGCTATCCGTACGGAGAACTGGCAGGAATCGCTTTTCCTGATGCTGTTGTAACAACAGGTACAACGAAGAAGGACAGGCACACATTCAGAGATGCCCTGCTTTTTACCCACAAAGACCTGTCAGGACCTGCAATTCTCAATATTTCAAGATACACTCCCGAGGGGACAGAATTCTCCATTAACTATATTCCTGATGTGGAGGATCCTTTCAAAGAGCTGGTGGCAGCGGTTGCATCAAGTCATGCAAATTACGCAAATATTGTTGCAGATACTTTCGGAGTTCCTAAGAGATTTGCCGAGATTATCGTTTCTCGTGCTCAAGGCACAAGAAAAGCCACCGCTTCACGCGATGGCATATCTCTTAAATGTATTGTCGAGCTTCTCACCAATGACCGCTTCATCGTAAAAGAACGCGGAGATAATGGAATGGTAACCATGGGCGGCGTTTCACTGAAGGAAATCAGCACATCAACCATGGAGCTTAAGAATCATCCTGGAATCTATGTTATAGGTGAAGCTCTCGATGTGGATGGAATAACAGGAGGCTACAACCTCCAGTTCGCTTATTCCTCTGCAATGGCAGCTTCGTCGTAATCAGGGTTGCCTACAAGCTCAACCCATACGCCATCATCCCAGTCTGAATCGATTGCCATATCAACTGAACCAGTTGTCTCGGCTATCGGCTCAAGATCATCAGCATCAAGAACTACAGGCTCTTCAGCATTTGCTGCAAGGGCCTCTTCTTCTGTCTCTTCTTCAGAAGTTGCAGCTCCAATTCCAAGCTTCTCCTCAACATAAGCGAACTGCTTAAGAACTGACTGAATTGAAGTTCCGCCTGCAGAGATTCTTCTTTCTACGCAGTTTCTGATATCAAGGGCATCATATACATCCTCCTCGATAATGCTGCAGAGATTCTTGTAATTATCAAGAGATAGGGTCTCAAGAACTTCTCCCATGGCGATGCACATTGCAACAGCCTTGCCCGAGATCTTGTAAGCATCACGGAAAGGAAGACCTTTTACAACGAGATAGTCTGCCAGGTCTGTTGCATTGATGTAACCTGTCTTAACTGCGTTCAGCATTGCATCACTGTTAACCTTCATCTCAGCAATCATTGGAATATATACCTCGATGCACTTCTTAACTGTATCGATTGCATCGAATACCATCTCCTTCTCTTCCTGCATATCCTTGTTATATGCAAGCGGAATTCCCTTGAGGATTGTCAGGAGAGCAACCAGATCGCCGTATACTCTTCCAGTCTTACCGCGGCAGAGCTCAGCCATGTCAGGGTTCTTCTTCTGAGGCATGATTGATGAGCCTGTTGTAAATGCATCTGAAAGTGTGATGAAGCCGAATTCACTGCTTGACCAGAGAACAAGCTCCTCTGAGAAGCGTGAAAGGTGCATCATAAGAACTGATGCATCGCTTACGAACTCGATGCAGTAATCTCTGTCAGATACTCCATCAATGCTGTTCATTGCAATTCCATCGAAGCCAAGTGCATTAGCCTCGAACTCTCTATCTGTGTTATAAGTTGTTCCGGCAAGTGCGCATGAACCGATTGGAGAAATGTTAGTTCTCTTGCGGCAGTCCTCGAGTCTGTCAATATCTCTAAGGAACATCATTGCGTATGCCATCATGTGATGTGCAAAAAGAATAGGTTGTGCTCTCTGAAGATGTGTATAACCAGGCATGATTACATCCTGATTAGCCTTTGCAACCTCCAGCAGAACCTGTACCAGCTCCTTCAGCATAGCAATGATTGTATCAATCTCCTCCATAGTGTACATTCTGAGATCGAGTGCAACCTGATCATTTCTGCTTCTTGCTGTGTGAAGCTTCTTGCCTACATCTCCAAGTCTCTTTGTAAGCTCAGATTCTACGAACATGTGAATATCTTCTGCTGTCATATCGAAATCGAGCTGTCCACTGTCGAGTTCTGCAAGAATCGCCTCAAGTCCTTCAAGAAGCTTCTCTGCATCCTGGAACTCGATAATTCCCTGCTTGGCAAGCATTACTGCATGAGCCATACTTCCCTGAATGTCCTGCGCATACATTCTCTTGTCTACGCCGATTGATGAATTGAAATCGTCAGCTATAGGACTGGTGTCACCGCCAGTTCTTCCTGCCCACATTTTTGCCATTATAATGTCCTCTTTTCTAGTTTAAAGTGTGTTATCCATTTCGTGCGAAAAATCCCCTTTCGGGGATTTCTCAATTATATCATATATTTCTGTTATCTGCTTAGAGCTTTCCCTGCTCGAGAAGAGCCTGTACAACTGTTGGAAGACCCCAAAGGTTGATGAAGCCCTCAGCCTGACGCTGATCGTAATCACTCTCGCCAAATGTTACAAGATCCTCTGAGTAGAGTGAGCAAGGTGAAGTCATTCCTGCCGGGATTACATTACCCTTGTAGAGCTTCATCTTAACTTCTCCAGTTACGTTCTTATTAGCCTCGTTAGCGAACGCTGTGAGAGCCTCCTGAAGAGGTGAGTACCACTTTCCATTGTAGATCATGTCAGCATAATCTACAGCAAGCTTCTGCTTAAGATGGAGTGTATCCTTATCTACTGTGATCATCTCGAGCTGCTCGTGAGCTGCGTAGAGGATTGTTCCGCCAGGAGTCTCATATACACCACGGTCCTTCATTCCGATGAGACGGTTCTCAACGATATCGATGATTCCAACACCGTTTCTTCCGCCTGCCTCATTAAGACCTGCGATAATCTCTGAAACCTTCATTGCCTCACCGTTGAGTGAAACAGGCTTTCCAGCCTCGAAGCCGATTGTTACATACTCAGGTGTGTCTGGAGCTGCATATGGTGAAACTCCCATCTCAAGGAAGCCAGGCTTATCAAGATTTGGCTCGTTAGCTGGATCCTCAAGATCGAGACCCTCGTGGCTGAGGTGCCAGAGGTTCTTATCCTTTGAATAGTTAGTCTCTCTTGAAATCTTCAGAGGAACATTATGTGCCTCAGCATAGTCGATTTCCTCATCTCTTGACTTGATGCCCCACTCTCTCCATGGAGCGATGATCTTCATCTGTGGAGCGAATCTCTTAACAGCAAGCTCGAAACGAACCTGGTCGTTTCCCTTACCTGTGCAGCCGTGGCAGATTGCATCAGCGCCTTCTTCGATAGCGATCTCAGCAAGTCTCTTACCGATTACAGGACGTGCAAAAGCTGTTCCAAGAAGATACTTCTCATATTTTGCACCCATCTTCAGTGATGGAACGATAACGTCATCACACATCTCATCTACAAGGTCTGCAACGATGAGCTTTGATGCTCCTGTCTTGATTGCCTTCTCCTCAAGGCCCTCAAGCTCGTCAGCCTGTCCAACGTTACCTGATACTGCGATGATCTCAGGATCGTC
The DNA here is from genome assembly GCA_018064645.1 of Candidatus Crickella merdequi. Lineage (GTDB taxonomy): Bacteria > Bacillota > Clostridia > Peptostreptococcales > Anaerovoracaceae > Crickella > Crickella merdequi. Next base: position 26,545 of record JAGHUT010000043.1, read on the forward strand.
ATAGTTCTCCTTGAGCCAAGGAATGATAATTGATGTGTCAAGTCCGCCTGAATAAGCGAGTACTACTTTCTTAATTGCTCCCATGATTATTACCTCTCTATGTCTATAAAATTGTTAACTAAAGTGTTGCTGCCATAACGGCTTTGATTGTGTGAAGTCTGTTCTCAGCCTCGTCAAATACGATTGACTTAGGTCCCTCGAATACTTCGTCTGTAACCTCAAGTTCCTTGTACTTGAACTTCTTGAAAATATCCTGTCCAACTGTAGTCTTGAGATCGTGGAATGCAGGCAGACAGTGCATGAATAAAGCTGTTGGCTTTGCTGCATCCATAAGCTTCTGATTAACCTGGTAAGGCATCAGATCCGTAAGTCTCTCAGCCCAGATATAATCAGGCTCTCCCATTGATACCCATACATCTGTATAAACGATGTCGGCATCCTTAACTGCATCATATGGATCCTCATTGAGTTCGATGATTGCTCCAGTCTCCTTTGCAATCTCCTGGCAGTACTCAACCAGCTCCTGACTTGGCTGATACTTCTTAGGGCTGCATGCAACGTAATGCATTCCAAGCTTAGCACATCCAACCATCATTGAGTTACCCATATTAAACTCTGTGTCGCCCATGAATACAAGCTTAACGCCCTTAAGCTCTCCGAGATGCTCCTTGATTGTGAGGAAGTCAGCAAGAATCTGTGTTGGATGAGCCTCATCTGTAAGACCGTTCCATACAGGAATGCCTGCATACTCAGCAAGTGTCTCAACTCTTGCCTGCTCGAAACCTCTGTATTCAATAGCATCGAACATTCTTCCAAGTACTCTTGCAGTATCAGGAACGCTCTCCTTCTTTCCAATCTGCGAAGTCGATGGATCAAGATATACGGTGTTCATTCCGAGATCGTATGCTGCAACTTCGAAAGAGCATCTTGTTCTTGTACTTGTCTTCTCAAATATAAGAGCAACGTTCTTTCCTGTGTGTGTAGCATGTGGAATGCCAGCCTTCTTCTTTGCTTTCAGATCAGCTGCAAGGGCGATTAAATACGCCAGCTCTTCCGGTGTAAAATCCTTCAGCTTCAGAAAGTTCCTACCTTTAAGATTCATCTTCATTCTCCTTAAGCTTTAATTTATTTCCGTAAAAATTGCGGCCACTGCCGCGATTCTACATTTTGTTATGTTTTATGCACAACATTGTATATTTATGCGAGCCCTTTGTCAACCCCCTACGAGGTGTTATTGTTGAAAAACAAGAAAAAGTGGCTGCTTCATATCAAAGCAGCCACTTTTTTAATATTCATTAAAGCGTCAGGTCTCCATCCTTAACCCATCCAAGCTTGCGACAGCCCATATTGATAAGTGGACAAATCACTGCCGGAAGGATGAAACAGATAAGAACAAGCCCCATCCAGTCCATAGTTGTGATAGCCGCCTTAGCTCCTGATGCGACATCTGCAACCCACCCGGAGTATACACCGATCTGACCGACAAGACCGCAGGTTCCCATTCCTGATGAAACAGGAGCTCCATTCATCTGCATCTTGAAGATGCAGGTTGCGATTGGTCCCGTAATAGCAGCAGTAAGCGTAGGCGCAATCCATATTCTTGGATTCTTAACAATGTTTCCCATTTGAAGCATTGATGTTCCAATACCCTGTGAGATAAATCCGCCCCACTTGTTCTCCTTGAATGACATTACAGCAAATCCGATCATCTGTGCACAGCAGCCTGCAACAGCTGCTCCTCCCGCAAGTCCAGTCAGCTGGAAAGCTGCGCAGATAGCCGCAGATGAGATTGGAAGCGTAAGAGCCATACCAACGATTACCGATACGAGAACTCCCATCATGAACGGTCTAAGCTCTGTCGCCCACATGATGAGGTTACCTACCTTCATAGCGAGGGCTCCGATTGGAGGTGCCCACCATGCAGAAAGCGCAACTCCAACACCGATTGTTACCAGAGGAGTAACGAGGATGTCGACCTTGGTCTCTCCGGCAACCATTTTGCCAATCTCTGATGCGATTATGGCAATAAAGAGAACTGACAAAGGTCCACCAGCTCCACCAAGTCCGTTAGCTGCAAAGCCTACAGGAATCAGCGAGAAAAGCACCATTGGCGGACACTTGAGTGCGTATCCGATCGCTACAGCCATTCCAGGTCCTGTCATAGCTGTGCAGAGACCACCTACTGTGTAATCAACACCTGCAATATTTGCGACAGGGTTCATCAGAAAACCAATTCCGAACTGAGTTCCAATAGTGTTAATGATGGTTCCTACAAGCAATGTGCAGAAGAGTCCCTGCGCCATTGCTCCAAGCGCATCGATTCCGTAGCGTCTGGCCGATACCTCAATGTTCTTTCTCTTGAGGAAATCTCTGAATCTGTTATTCTTCATTTCGAATCCTTTCTATGCCCCATATTACCGTTGAGCTTCATTATTTCAGATCCTTAATTGCCCCGGTTACCGTTGGGCAGGATTCTTTTTTCGATGGTATAATAGCACACTTTGACAAGTTTGTCTATACAGTTGTCTTGTCACCTGTAAAGTTTTATTTAAAGACTTTGCTTACCTGCTCTGCGAATCTCTTTCCATAAATATTGAATAGTTCTCTGAAGCTTTCAATATCCTGACTCATTCCAACAGGTCCCAGATGAATTACCGGCTTGCCGAGAGCACTTCCGCCCGAATAAGTCATCATGCCCTTGCACATCTCATTTGTGAGGATTGAACTGATTACATTCTCGGCACCACCATGAACATACTGTTCAGTAGCATATGCACCTCCCAGCTTTCCAGCAAGTTCAAGCTTGCCTGCCTCACTTTGAAGCCATGTGAGCATAGCAGCAGTTGTCTGCGCTGAATAGGTTGGTGATCCAATAATCACACCCTTTGATGCTTTAATGTACTCAAGCACAGCAGTATCTGATGTCTTATCAATGCCAAAAGTCTTTGCCTCAAGACCTGCTTCTGCAATTCCTTCCGCTATGTAATCTGCCGCCGTCTTTGTTGTGCCGGTTCTTGAATCATAAATAACTGAAATCTTCATATAATTCCTCCATTCAGTAAAAAAAGAGAATCGCTCTGCGATTCTCTTAATTGGTGGAGAATAAGGGGCTCGAACCCTTGACCCCCTGCGTGCAAGGCAGGTGCTCTCCCAGCTGAGCTAATTCCCCAAACAGTGGTGATTTTGTTCACCACCATTATATGTTTACAAAAGGAAAAATCAATACTTTTTTTGATTTTTATTTGCATCGTGCCTTTAGAGCTTCCCATCTTCTGTCTGTCTCTTCCTGAATTCTTGCAACAAGCTCCTCATTGCCAGGCTCGAAAAGATGCTTGAATCGGCCCTGTGGTCTCAGGAAATCTTCGATTGGGAGTTTTTTCTTAGGCTCATAATTGAGAACCCATTCACCGTCAATTACTTCGAAAAGCGGCCAGTAGCATGTATCAACTGCCAGCTTGCAGATTTCCATAATATCCGGAGTATTATATCTCCAGCCTCTTGGACAAGGTGCCATTACATTGAGAAAAGCTGCTCCCGGTGTGTAGATCGCCTTTTCTGCCTTGATGTGAAGGTCCTTGAAATTCTGTACGAAGGTAGTCTGTGCCACATATGGAATATTGTGAGCAGCAATAATTGCAGCAAGATCTTTTCTGTTCTGCTCTTTACCGTGTCCTACTGTTCCTGCAGGTGTTGTAGTAGTATCTGCATACATAGGTGTTGCTGATGATCTCTGGATTCCGGTGTTCATATATGCGCCGTTGTCGTAGCACACATATACCATGTCGTGGTTTCTCTCCATTGCACCGGAAAGTGACTGAAGTCCGATATCATAAGTTCCGCCATCGCCACCGAAGGTTATGAACTTGTATGTATCATCAATCTTGCCGCGCTTCTTAAGAGCCTTGTATGCTCCTTCTACGCCTGCCATTGATGCACCGGCATTGGCGAAAGCTGTATGAACATAGCTGTCTTCCCATGCTGAGTATGGATACATGAGAGTTGATACCTCAAGACAGCTTGTTGCGTTACCGATTACAGCTTTATCACCCTCGTGAAGTCCTCTTAGAACGTTTCTCACTGCGATAGTTCCACCGCATCCGGCACACATTCTGTGACCAGGAGCAAGACGCTCAGGCTTATTCATTGTTTCTTTGAAATTATAATCCATTGTCTTCCTCCCTACTCTCTAACGCCAAGATACCTGTATGTATCACCGGCGCTGTCATTTCTCACAACCTCTGCCAGATCTTCATATACCTTAGCGAAATCCTTAACAGTAATATCTCTTCCACCAAGACCGTAAATGTAATTTACTGCCAGCGCCTGGGATCTTGCTCTGAAAAGTGCAGCCATCACATCTGCTCCCAGTGGTCCTCCGCAGTTCGTATAGCTTTCTGCTCTGTCGAGCACCGCTACTGCCTTAACGCCCTTGAGAGCCCCGGCCAGTGCCTCTGCAGGGAAAGGTCTGTACATTCTCACCTTGATGAGACCAACTTTTTCTCCGGATTCTCTCAGCATATCGACAGCATCCTTACCTGTTCCTGCTGCAGAACCGATTACTACAACAGCTCTATCCGCATCTTCCATTTTGTACTCTTCAAAGAAGCCGTAGGAGCGTCCGCTTATTGCCTCAAAGTCTTTTCCGACCTCAAGAACTACTGATGGAACATTGAGCATTGCTTCAGCCTGAGCTCTTTTTGCTTCCATATAGTAGTCGCTTACTCCGTAAGAGCCTATGGCCATAACCTCATCCCTGTTGAGAAGGTAATGCTCCGGCTCATACTCACCTACGAAGTTTTTTACCGCTTCATCTTCAAGAAGCTCTATATTCTGAACAGCATGAGAGGTGATAAAACCATCCTGGCACACCATTATCGGCAGTCTGACTGCCGGATTTTCTGAAATTCTATATGCCTGAACAAGGTTGTCATAAGCCTCCTGGTTATTCTCTGCGTAGAGCTGAATCCAGCCTGATTCTCTTACACCCATACTGTCTGAATGATCGCAGTTAATATTGATAGGACCTGTCAGCGCTCTGTTTACTACTGCCAGAAGAAGAGGCAGTCTATCAGAGGATGCGATATAGAGCGGCTCGAACATGTAGGCAAGTCCGCAGGATGAAGTAGCAGTCAATGCCCTTGCGCCTGCTGCTGAAGCAGCGATTGCAGCCGACATTGAGCTGTGTTCGCTCTCGACTGTAATGAACTCTGTATCAACCTCTCCATTTGATACATATGTTGCAAAGTTCTGTGGAATCTCTGTCGATGGTGTTATAGGGAATGCAGGAAAAACATCTGGATTAATCTGCTTAAGTGCAAAAGCGACTGCTTCGTTTCCCGAAAGTCTGTCTTTAGTTGCCATTACTCTATTCCCTCCATTTCTATTGCTCCGAAAGGACAGCTTTTCACGCAGATTCCGCAGCCCTTGCAGTGATCGTAATCGAAATCAAGCCTCTTCATATCCTTTACCGGGATACTGCTGTCAGGACACACAGGTACACAGAGAAGACACTGTCTGCACTTATCAGCTTCGAAGGTCGGCTTTATAACGGCCCACTCGCCTGTATTGAACTCCCTCGAGGTTCCACCGCCGGTTACCATTGTTCCTTCATTTATTTCTCTCCAGGTTACCCTTGCGCCCAGTTCCACGGCTCTATCCATTAGTGCACCTCCTTAAGAGCCATCTCAAGGGCCCTCATATTTCCTTCAACTACTTCTGGTTTTCTCGCAAACTTGTGCTCAAAGGATTCCCTCATCTCCCTGAGGAACACTTCCTCGTCCATTACTCCCGCCAGCTTGACAACTCCTGCAAGAAGAGGTGTATTAGGAAAATACTTTCCAAGAGCCGCGAGAGATACTTTTCTTGCGTCAAGAACTTTCAGATCGCCTTCGTAGCCATTCATCAGAGGTCTGAGCTCCTCAGCAGGCTTATTGCTGTTAACAAGCACGCAGCCTCCTTCCTTAAGCCCTGCTGTAACATCAATGCTCTCCAGCAGAGTTTCATCAACAACTACGACATACTCCGGCTCGTAAATATTGGAATGAGTTCTGATTTTTTCATCAGAAATTCTATTGTACGCTGTAATAGGCGCTCCCATTCTCTCAGGACCGTATTCAGGAAAACCCTGAACTTCCTTACCTGTCTTAAAAGCCACATCAGCGAGAAGCAGAGCTGCTGTTTTCGCACCCTGTCCTCCTCTTCCATGCCATCTGATTTCAGTTGTTCTACTCATTTTCATATCTCCTTAAACCTAATAAAAAAACCACATGACCTCGTCAGAAGTCATGCGGTTGGAATTACAGTTATTCGCTATTCGGCGTTATGTTCATTCACAATTTACAGCACAACTTTTGACGCTATCTGGCTGGCAAATAATGCAGCTAATAGCGCTAATAATAATAATGCTGATAATAATTGCGAATGTATTAAACATTAAATTATTCCTTTCAAATATATTTCTATTGGATTATATGTCCTCACAACACATTCTGTCAACATTTTTGTGCGAATTCACAAATTATTTCTTTTCAATAGAGATTCTATTTAGATTTGCAAGCTTCTCCCTGCGTGCATACTCTTCCATCCATTGTCTCAGCTCCTCATTGACTGCATCCACTTCTTTGCGGAAGTTCTCTGCCTGTACAGGAATAGCATTGTTGCTAAGAATGATAATCTGCTCGGCAACATCCGAAGTAACGACTCTGACACGACGTTTTTTGCGAAGCTCATATGATGTTCGCTCGATATAAGTGTCTGCCGATTCTGCTTCCCCTGTATAAACTACGAATATGTTACCCTGCCTCTCAGTTCTCTGCACGCCGCCCTTAACGCGATATGCATCAAAAACCACGATGACCTCTGCGTTAACTCTACCTTTATAATTGCAAAGCTCTTCGATAAGTGCTTCTCTTGCTGAATCGATGTTGATTCTTGCCAGTTCCTTGTACTTATCCCATGCAAAAATCACATTGTATCCATCGATGAGTATGTACTCCGGCAGAATTTCTTCTTTCTTTATGACTACTTTCTCGGCAGTTCTCACCTCTGCAGCCTTGTGGAATGTATCCTTTGGCTTTCCATAGGTGCTTTCAAAAATTCTCTTAAGCTCGTCATCAAGGTCTTCTCCTACGCCGGCTCCTCCTGTATGACCGGGCATCCACCTTGAGTTCAGATCAATTCGATTATCTTCTTCCTCGATAACTTCTTCAATTATCTCCTCATACACAGGCGGTATATATTCACAGATCTTAACCGCAATACCAAGTCGCTGCAGTATAAGCTTCTCAAGCACCTCAAGCTGAACTTCGCCCATAATTCTTACAAGCAAAGCCTTCTCTTCAGTTACATAGAGCTGCAGCTCAGGGTGCTCCTCTTCAAGAAGCATCATATTCTGAATAAACCTGAAGCTGTTAACACTTGATGGGTATTGGATTTCACGCACTACACCCAGGTCGAGGGCACTTACTCTTCCCGCCTTGTCTGCACCAAGGCTCTGTCCCGCATAAGTATTCTCAGGTCCTGCTACAGCAACAATCATGCCTGGAGCAGCTTCGTCAACTGTCCTGTATTTCTCACCCGAATATATTCTGATCTGATTGATCTTCTCTTCTGATTCCCCGGTGCGGATAAGGTCTTTAACCTTGAAAGACCCTCCTGTCACCTTCATGTGAGTAAGTCTTCCGCCCTTCTCATCTCGCGTGATCTTGTACACCCGCGCAGCAAATTCGTTTTTGTATTCTTTCTCAGCACTGTATCGCAGGATTCCCTCAATCAGATTATCTACACCTGCATCTTTAAGTGCAGAACCGTAATAGCAAGGGAAGAGCTTCCTTGCAAGGATTGCTTCGACTATCTCTTCATCTGAGATTTCTCCTGTCTCAAGGAATCTCTCAAGAGCTGAATCTTCATACAATGCTGCTGTCTCAAGGAATTCTTCCGTGCCCGCTTCTACGCAGGAGGAAGCAAGCTCTTCAGAGAGCTGCTTTCTGATGCCTTCCTTGTCAACAGCGTTAAGGTCCATTTTGTTAACCCAGATGAATGTTGGGATGCTGTACTCTTCAAGAAGTCTCCAAAGCGTTCTTGTATGCTGCTGAACTCCGTCTTTTCCATTGATAATGAGAATAGCATAATCGAGAACTCTAAGAGTTCTCTCCATCTCAGCTGAGAAGTCCACGTGGCCCGGCGTATCGAGGAGCATTATGGCTGTATCTCCGAAAGTCAGCTCAGCCTGCTTGGAATAAATAGTTATGCCTCTTGCTCTTTCCTGCTCGTCGCTGTCAAAAAAAGCGTCTTTACTGTCTACACGTCCTCTCTTTCTGATAACCCCTGCACTATAAAGCAACGCTTCGGAAAGCGTTGTTTTTCCAGCATCTACATGTGCAAGAAGGCCTACAGTGAGGCGTCTGCTGTTACCCATCGAAAGGAGTCTCCTTATCTGTCTTCTTCATGCCTATTGTAGCACATTTCCATATTGACTAATATTGTATAATTGATACGAATAATCTATAGACAAGGAGAAGAATATGTCTAAAAAAGGAAAGAAGACAAGCAAAAAAAAGCGCCAGAAGACCATCATAGCAATCCTGCTGGTTCTGCTTGTGCTGGTAATCGGAGCTTTTGCATATATGATAGGGCTAGGTCCTGTTGATTCAAAGGATGATACTGATATTACAGTAACCATTCCAAACGGCAGCGGAGCCTCATATATCGTTACTCTTCTTGATGAAGAGGGTCTTGTTAAGAACACATTCTGCGCTAAGATCAACGCAAGAATCGGAGGCTACAACTCACTGCAGGCCAACACTTATGTATTCAACAAGACAATGTCTTTCAGAGAGATGATGAGAGCTATTAATACAGGCGATTTCGACTACATCTCAAAGACAAGCATTAACATTATTGCAGGAGACAGACTTGAGCAGATTGCTTCAAAGATGGCCGCTGAGCTGCCATATACTCAGGAGGAGATTCTTGCAGTATGGAAGGATACAGCATACCTCAAGGAGCTCATTGACAAGTACTGGTTCCTGACAGATGAGATTCTTGCACCTGATATCATTTATCCGCTTGAGGGATACTTCTACGCTGATACATATTTCATCACTGATGAGAAGGAAACTATCAAAGAAGCTACAGAGATGTTCCTTGACAGAATGGATACAGAGCTTACATCTCGCAAGGATGATATCAAGAAGTCAGGCTTCACAGTTCACAAGTTCCTTACACTCACTTCAATCGTAACTAAGGAAGGTGGAAGTCTTGATGAAGAGCTCCCAATCGTTGCCGGAGTATTCATCAACAGACTGAACAAGGGAGTTTCGCTTGGTTCTGATGTAACCGTAAACTACATCTATCAGCAGGATAAGGTTAATCTGACAAAGAGTCAGCTGGCCAACGATTCCCCATACAACACAAGAATCCACGTTGGTCTGCCACCAAGCCCAATCGCGGCAATGCTGGGTTCAAGAATGGATGCTGTTCTCCATTACGAGAAGAC
>JAGHUT010000078.1 GCA_018064645.1 Candidatus Crickella merdequi
TGCTCTATTCGGATTCCCGGGAACATTCATCGTACCAGACGAAGTATCTAAGTCAGTTGGTGATAATCAGGAAGAAACAACAATTATTATGCAGAATCTAATGCCTAAGATGGTAATCGGTGGAATGGTATCTGTATCAATTATCTCAGTACTGTTCGCTGGTGTAATGGCTGCATGGGCATAGATAATCAACTCCATACATGAATTTTCTATACATGACCAATTAAGGGGCTGTTGCACACCATAATGGGTGTGAACAGCTCCCTTGCAAAGAAAAAGGAAGGTGTCGCACACATTCGTGTGCAACACCTTCTCTGTCTTTATCCGAGGGGATTGCTTTCTAGAAGCACATCTCAAAAATCTCTACGATATCTTCCTTAGTCATTGGAACATAGCCGTTTGCTGTTCTTGTAGCAGCCTTCTCGGCCATTTTCTCGAAATTGTCCTTCTCTGTGATTCCAACTGCTCTGAGTGTTGAAGGAATCTCCATTGACTCGAAGAGGAACTGACGAAGCTTTGCAACAGCATCCTTTGCAGCGCACTCATCACACTCTTCTGTAATTCCGAATACAGCTCTTCCGAACTTGGCGAAATCCTTTGTCTTGGATGGATCCTTCTTCATGCAAATCTCCATCCAGGCTGGTGTTACAATTGCAAGACCTTCACCATGTGTGATGTCATAGAACGCTGAAAGCTCGTGCTCAATTGGATGAGCTGTCCATGGAACACCTGCACCTCCTGAAAGGAGTCCGTTAATAGCAAGTGATGATGCCCACATAAGGTTAGCTCTTGCATCGTAGTTGTCAGGCTCGTTAAGAGCAACAGGACCGTTTTCAACAAGAGTCTTAAGCACTGCCTCGCAGAGATGACCCTGAATGCCGGCACCTTCAACATTAGTGAAATAGTTCTCGATTGTGTGACTCATGATGTCTGCAGTTCCTGCATCAGTATGCTTCTTAGGAACAGTGAAAGTGTACTCCGGATCAAGAATTGAGAAAACAGGAACCATATGTGGACTTGCTGTTCCAATCTTCTCGTTGAGTGACATATCAGAAATAACTGCGAACATGTCCATCTCACTTCCTGTAGCTGCAATTGTAAGCACGCAGTAGAGTGGGAGAGCTTTTGCAATGAGTCCCGGGTTAATAACAAGGTCCCAGGCGTCACCATCGTACAAAGCGCCTGCAGCAACAACCTTAGCGCAGTCCATTGCTGAACCGCCGCCGATTGCGAGAATCATGTCAACGTCTTCAGTCTTGCAGATTTCTACTCCTTTGCGAACAGTCTCGATACGAGGGTTAGGCTCTACGCCAGCAAGTTCAACAACACTTACGCCGGCATCTTTGAGGATTCTGCATGCTGTGTCATAGAGACCGCTTCTCTTTATGCTTCCGCCACCATAAACGAGAAGGACCTTGCTGCCTTTGCTGCCAAGCTCAGCAAGATGAGAAATCTGACCTTTTCCGAAGTAGATCTTTGTAGGAATGTTATAAGTAAAATTATCCATTTAAAGCCTCCTAATACCTTTTTTCTCTATTATTGTAGTAAGACGTGGAGGCGTAGTCAACGAAATATGAGAATAAGCAAATTTTCTTGATTTGCAGAGCAGTAAATAGCATAATAACTATGTATGAAGATTGATTCTAACCATTAAGGAGTAACATATATGCTTAAAGGAAAGACCATTATTCTCGGTGTTTCGGGAGGTATCGCTGCATTTAAGAGTGTAAGTCTTGCAAGCCTTCTTGTTAAACAGGGGGCAACTGTACATGTTCTTATGACTGAGAATGCTCTTAATTTCGTAGGTCCTGCTTCTTTCGAGGCAATTACAGGAACAAGATGTATATCAGATACTTTTGACCGAAATCACGAGTACAATGTAGAGCACGTATCACTTGCTAAGAAGGCAGATGCTTTTATCATTGCGCCTGCAACGGCAAATGTAATCGCCAAGGTTGCAAACGGACTTGCTGATGACATGCTCACAACTACATTCCTTGCATCTGACTGCCCTAAGATCATTGCGCCTGCAATGAACACAAAGATGTACGAGAATCCAATCACTCAGGACAACCTTGCAAGGCTTACGAAGTACGGAATGACAATTGCTGAAGCTGGAAGCGGCTGGCTTGCCTGCGGAGATGAGGGCAAGGGAAGAATGCTTGAGGCAGATGAACTCATTGAATATGTTCAGATGGCGTGTGCTATGGAGAAGGATCTTGTGGGAAAGAAGATTCTTGTAACTGCCGGTCCTACTAAGGAGAGCATAGATCCAGTAAGATTCATCAGTAACCATTCCAGTGGAAAGATGGGATACAGCATAGCGAAGATAGCGGCTCTTCGTGGCGCTGATGTTACACTGGTAAGCGGAGATACAGCTCTTAAGGCATCGACTTTTGTTAAGAAGGTTCCGGTTAAGAGTGCTGAAGATATGTTTAACGCAGTGACTTCTGTAAGTGACGAGATGGATATCATCATCAAAGCGGCTGCAGTTGCTGACTACAGGCCTAAGACTATTGCGGATGAGAAGCTTAAGAAGGCTGACGGCGAGCTGACAATTGAGCTTGAGAGGACAAAGGATATTCTGGCATATCTTGGAGAGCATAAGAAGGATGGTCAGTTCCTCTGCGGATTCGCAATGGAGACTCAGAATCTGATTGAAAATGCAAAGGTTAAGCTTGCAAAGAAGAATGCAGATATGATTGTTGCAAATAATCTGAAGGTAAGCGGAGCCGGATTTGGAACAGACACAAATGTAGTTACTTTCATTACTGCAGATGGTTCAAAGAAGCTGGAGCTTATGAGCAAGGAGCAGGTTGCTTCACAGCTTCTTGACGAAATCACTGAGAGAATGAGCAAATAAAGGAGACGGGACATGAGTATAGTAAGAAGACTTGAAGAGCAGACAGTTGCAGAGAGACAGGGACCTTTTGGCCATCCTGGTACAATGATTGCAAGAAGCCTTATTAACGGCAACGAGGATATCTGGGATAAGGGCAGACTTCTCAGCGTTAACACACTTAACAAGGGTTGCGGAGTCGGCTGGCATATCCACGAAGGCGACGGTGAGATGTACTACATCCTTCAAGGTGAGGCTGAGTATAATGACAACGGAAACACTGTTACACTTAAACCAGGAGATGTAACCTTTACAAGTTCAGGCGAAGGTCACGGTATAACAAACCATAACGATGAGCCTGTCGTGTTCATGGCACTGGTACTTTTCGAATAAGAGATAAAAAAAGGGATGTCTTGAGTGAGACATCCCTTTTTGCACGCATTTCTAAACTAATTTCATTCCGATATATACTCCAATAACGCAGATTCCTACAGAGAGGAGTATATAAAGAACTGCGGCCCATATGTTACCGTTCTGAATGAGTCCAAGTGACTCTACAGAGAAGGTTGAAAATGTTGTAAGGCCGCCGCAGAGACCCACCTTGAGCATAAGCAGCTTCTCAGGACTCATGTCGCTTTTGCCTGCATAAGCTATTATTGCGCCAATGAGAACTGCTCCGATAATGTTGGTGATAAGGGTGTTGATTGGAAAATTTCCTTTATTCTGAAGTGGAATCTGGGATATGAGGTAGCGGAGAACTGATCCGCAGAATCCGCCGACTCCGACAGCTAAGCAATTAAAGAACATTTGAATCTCCTTTTGTTTACAGTAAGGCAGTTACAAGTGGCAGAGTGACAAGTGACAGTAGTGTAGTGAGAGCAAAAGCACGGCTGCAGAAGTCACCATCGACTCTGTACTCTTCACAGGCAATTACAGGAAGGCTTCCATTAGGCATTCCGTACATGATTACCATTATTCCTGCGATAACAGGGCTGAACACACCAGGAATCAGCCTGAATATGAAAACAGCAGCTACAGATATGAGAACCATTCTCATAGCAGTGAATGCGTAGAGCTTCCAGTCGGTAAAAATTCTGCTGAACTCTACCTGAGCCAGTGAACAACCGGTAACGATCATTGCCAGTGGAACGCATGTGTCACCAACTGCAGCGACACATGTCTTCAGCAGCTCCGGATAGTCAGCAGGAATGAGGAAGACAAGTACTGTTATAACTCCTGCAATAGTTCCGGTGTTAATCATGTCGCTTATTTTGAATTTTGAATTGTCACCGGCCTTCCTTCTGAACAGATAAAGTGCAAAAGAATAGAAGAGGAGGTTGAAGCCGAGCACATAGAATGCGACAAAAATAGTTGCGTTGGCGCCATACAGGGAGCTTACAAGGGGAATGCCCATGAAGCCTGTATTGCCGAAGGTCATCATAATTGTCAGAATATCGTGGTCATCCTTCTTGATCAGAAGTACTCTGGCCACAAGAGGGCTCAGAAGAATCAGTGATGAGAAGAAAACCACTACAAGAATTATGTTCTGTAACACCATGTCGTTAGATGGTCTCTGTGTGTTACAGAGTGCTGTCGAAAGCATCAGCGCCGGATTGAAGACATTTACAATCAGCTTCGACACACTGCCTGTTCCATCCTTGGTGATCCAGCTTCGCTTGAATCCGTAATATCCAATAAATATGAAGCAGAAGAGCATTATCAGCTTCTGCAGAATTACTAAACTGTTAGCCATTATTATTTCGTCCTCTATATAATCATACGAGGTTAAGTTTATCTCAAAAGGCGAGTCTAATCAATAAACACTTTGATTTTTGGGGGTTATGGGGTATAATAGCGGTCGGACTATAAGAAAGTAGAGATATATAATAAGCAATAAAGGAGAGAATATGCTGACAGGAAAGCAGAGAAGTTATCTTAAGAAGCTGGCTCACGATATTGACCCGGTGGTAAGTATCGGCAAGTCAGACCTTACAGATTCAATTATAAAGGCTATCGATGATAATCTTGAAGCAAGGGAGCTTGTAAAGGTTTCCATTCAGGAGGGTTCACTTCTTGATCCTAAGGAGACCTGCAACGAGATCTGCGAAATGCTTCACGCGGAGTTCGTTCAGTCAATCGGAAGAAGATTCGTGCTGTACAGACAGTCAAAGAATCCTAAGAAGCGCAAGATTGAGCTGTAATAGAGAAAAAACATTTGCTAAAAAAAGGGTCTCACATACGTGAGGCCCTTAACTTTAATTCAGAATTTATTTCTTTCCATTCTTATCGAATGTTGCTGTTGCCAGCATTGTGTCACCGTACTTGTAATTAACTACCATTTCAACTCCGGTAATCTCTGTCTCATCTTCCATCTGTGAGATGATTGATGCGTACTGTGAGCTCATAGTGTTAAGTGCGTTCTCAAGATTTGACTTAACTGAATCATTAACAATCTGTGACTCTGTGTATGATCCCATCTCTGCAAAGTCGAAATCGTATATTACAGTGTTGCCGCTGAATGAGATGTGAAGTCCAGTGTTCTGCTTCTCAATGTCAGCCATCTGCTGCTGGAAATCTGAATCTGAATTTGCATAATCTTCAATAGTCTTTGGTCCGCCACATGATGTGAGTACCATGCTCATCATAGAGATCATTGCTACGAGTACGAGTAAAAGTTTCTTGTTCTTCATAGTCCGTGTCCTTTCTTATTATAAGATATCGTTAACTATAATCTTCACATAAAACTTTAACATAATGTTAAGAACGTGACAATAAATTATTGCATCTTTGGACGTTTTTTCATTGGTATTCCGGCCAGACAGAATGGTAGCTCCAGATTATTATTCTCAAGAAGTGTTTTGTTGCTGAGAACAGTAAGTGTATCACCATCTGCAACAATCTGACCATCGTTAATAAGAATGACCCTGTCACAGGTTTCGAGAATCATATCAAGATCATGTGAAGCAATAATCTTTGTAACAGGGAGCTGATTGAGCATATCAATGAGAATTCGTCTGTTGCGCGGGTCAAGGGCAGCAGAAGGTTCATCCATGAGCATCAGCTTAGGCTCCATTGCAAGAATTGTAGCAATTGCAGCCATTCGCTTCTCGCCACCTGACATTCTGTGATTATGTCTGTCTCTAAGATGCTCCATACCAAGCTGTGCCAGCGTCTTGTCAGCCACCTTCTCTGCCTCTTCACGGCTCATCCCATAATTGACAGGACCAAAAATCATATCCTCAATGACTGTAGGCATAAACATCTGGTTATCAGAATTCTGAAGAACGTAGCCGAGATGTTTTCTTATCTGCGATAGATTCTGCTTGTTCATCTGAAGACCGCAGGCAGTAATGGTTCCCTGAACACCGATGAGTCCCAGTGCAGCTTTCATAAGTGTCGATTTGCCGGCACCATTTGCACCGATAAGACCAATCTGCTCCCCATCAGAAATATGAAAGGAAATACCGTTAAGAGCAGGCTCTCCGCCAGGGTATGAGTATGTTACATTGTTAAAATCAAGCATTTATTTTTCCTGCTTTCTATATGAATAGTGAAGTAAGTATTGCCGGCAGGTTGTACAGCCTTACCAGCATAATAAGAATTGCACAGCATATAAATACAATTGCCCCGTGTCTGGAACTGTTTCGTCCTTCCGCATATGTGAATTCTCCGTGGAAGCCTCGTAGAAGCATGCTGTCATACAGATTCTCCGCTCTATCCATGCTTCTCAGAATAAGCTGCCCGAGGAATGAGCCCCATGCACTTACATGGATGCCTTTCTGACCAGGTGCTCTCAGATGATATGCGACAGTCATAACTGATACCTCATCGAGAAGTACGCTTATGTATCGATAAGTCAGGAGCAGGAGAGAGGTGAGCATCTTAGGAAAATGCAGTTGCCTCAAAGCTCTGCATATCTCTTCTATGCGTGTGGTTGCGACGAGAAGGAAGGATGCCATCAGGCAGAAGATGCCTTTCATCATCAGTGTAACCATGGAGATAACACCACCGCTGAAACCGATATTGCCCACGTAGAAGAGGATATTTTTATCAAAGAAGGGATTGAACAGTCCAACTGCGCAAACAAGTGGCATTACTATTCGAAGCTTGTAGAAGCATGTTCGAATTGGAATGAAGCTGAACTGATATCCGACAACAGGAAAAAGGACCATAACAAACAGTCCTGTAATATCGTACTTATTAAATGATACTGTGACGAGTATGTACAGCATAGTCAGGAGCAGCTTTGCCAGTGGGGCAAGGCGATGCATTGGAGAATCCTGTGCTGCAAGGTCGTCCATTGCCTGCAGTTCTGCGCAGGCCAATTCCGCTTTATTATTCATACCTATATAATACAATAATCGGCGAACTTTCTGAAAGCCTGCCGATTATTGTTTTTGTAAAAGAAAAGTTAAAGAGTTGAAAGTTTATTCTTTTGATCTGGCTTTGCGCTTGAAGAATCCGCCAATCAGGCAGACCGCTGCAGCGAAAAGTGCAACAAGTGCTGATCCAACGATACCTGATACAGTAGTTCCGAGAGAGTTGTCTTCGTCGTTGGCAAAAGCGTAGTCAGGGAGGAAGGCTGTCTTCTCCTGAATTTCACCTGCTTTCTCAGCTGTGCTGCTCTGTACTCCATAGTCCTCTTCATCGAGAGCCATATTTGATGAGTATCCGCCATCAGCATTTCCAAAAAGTGTCCATTCGAGACCATCAGGGTTGCTGCTTGCATAAAGTGAAAGGCCGCCGCCTACAACAAGTACCACTACTGCAAGCGTTGCGATGACGCCCTTGAAAGACATCTTGTCCTTTATTGTATCATCTATCTGAACTTCCTTAATGAGTTCAGGTCTTGTCTCATATACGAATACGAGTACAGCTGCTGTAATAACACCCTCAATCAGACCGATTGCAAGGTGAATAGGCTGCATCAGTGCACAGAATGCTCCGAACGGAAGATCTGTGATTCCTGAAAGCTGTGTCTCAAG
>JAGHUT010000052.1 GCA_018064645.1 Candidatus Crickella merdequi
AATCGGCTCATACAAAGACACAACAGGAGTAAGCTTTCTTGTTAAATAATGGGGGGGACGGTCCTGTCGTACCAAATGGTGCAAAAGGTGACCGACTCTCACCATCAGCGGAGGATTAAATGAAATTTATAAGTTGGAATGTTAATGGCTTCAGGGCTGTTCTCGGCAAAGGCTTCCCTGAGATATTCGAGGCACAGGAGGCGGACTTCTTCTGCATTCAGGAGACAAAGATGCAGGAAGGCCAAGCGGACTGGCATCCTGAAGGATATCTGGAATTCTACAGTTACGCAGAGAAAAAAGGCTACTCTGGAACTGCCATTTTTGCCAGAGAGTCGACAGTAGGCGCCCCTCTTTCTGTTGCATACGGCATCAAGGGTGAGCACAATGATGAGGGCAGAGTAATCACACTGGAATATCCTGACTTCTATTTGATTTGCTGCTACGTCCCAAATGCACAGGATGGCCTCAAAAGAATCGATTATCGCCTTGAATTTGAGGCAGCCATGAGAGCTTATATGATTGAGCTGGATGCCATCAAGCCTGTTATATATTGTGGTGATCTTAATGTCGCACATAACGAAATAGATCTTAAGAATCCTAAGAGCAACCGCGGCAACGCAGGTTTCTCCGATGAGGAGCGAAGCGCCATGACCCAGCTTCTGGCGTCAGGCTTTACCGACTCCTTCAGATATCTTTATCCGGAACAGGAGCAGATATACTCATGGTGGTCGTACAGATTCAAAGCAAGAGAAAAAAATGCCGGCTGGAGAATTGACTATTTTATAATCTCAAACAGGCTCGCAGAGAAGATGGAGGATGCAAAAATCCTAACGGATATTTATGGAAGCGATCATTGTCCGGTAGAGCTGGATATTGTGCTCTAATCGCTTATTTTTCATCGAAAAAAGGCGACAGTCATAACGACTGTCGCCTTTATTATATTACTTCGATTAATTGCCCTACTTCTCAAAGAACTCTACTTTCTCGCCGCTCTTCATTCTATCGTGGAACTCTGCTGTCGCAGCGAACATTACGTCTCCAGCTGAGTTGAGTGCTGTCTCAAGTGAATCCTGAACAACACCGATAATGAATCCAACTGCTACAGCCTGCATAGCGATATCATTTGAGATACCGAAGAGTGAGCATGCCATTGGGATGAGGAGGAGTGATCCGCCTGCAACACCAGAAGCTCCGCAAGCACCGAGTGTAGCGATAACGCTGAGGATAAGTGCTGTTGGGAGGTCAACCTGAATACCCATTGTATAAGCAGTAGCAAGTGTCATAATTGTGATTGTGATTGCAGCACCATCCATGTTGATTGTTGCACCAAGAGGAATTGATACTGTGTAGAAGTCCTCTTCAAGACCAAGTCTCTTGCAGAGATCCATGTTTACAGGGATGTTAGCAGCAGATGATCTTGTGAAGAAGGCTGTAAGTCCTGACTCCTTGAGGCACTTGAATACCAGTGGATATGGATTCTTTCTGAGGAAGATGAAAGAAATCAGAGGATCCACGATAAGTGCAACTGCAAGCATGCATCCTACAAGAAGAAGAAGAACCTTTCCGTACTCCTTGAAAATAGCAAGTCCGCTTGTTGAAACTGAATCGAATACAAGACCCATGATTCCAAGAGGAGCAAACTGAATTACCCATCTAACGATTGTTGATACAGCATCAGCAATGTCACAGAATACAGTAACTGTCTCATCCTTAGCAAAAATTCTAAGTGCAAGTCCAAGGAGAACTGCCCAGAAAAGAATACCGATGTAGTTGGCATTTGCAATAGATGCAACAGGGTTTGTTACCATGTTAGTAAGGAGGTTAGTGAGGACCTCACCAATTCCGCTTGGAGGTGTATTCTCAATTCCCTCTGCGCCAGGAAGAACCATTGTAACCTTAAATATAAAGCTTGCTACTACAGCAACAAATGCAGCAAGGAATGTGCTCATCATGTACAGGATGATTACAGTCCTGAATCTTGATCCGATTCCTACATTTGCCTTTGAAAGAGCTGCAGCTACAAGTACAAATACAAGTACAGGTGCAATTCCCTTAAGAGCTCCTACAAACACCTTACCAAAGATTGCAACTACTGTTGCACTTGGGCAGACTGTACCGAGGATTGCTCCGATAATCAAAAAGACAAGGATTCTAATAATAAGGCTTGTCTCAGTCCATTTTTTTACAAAACTATTCATTTACACTTTCTCCATTTCTTGTTACTTCTTAGGTCGCCTTACACAGGTGACCTTGGTTATTCTACCACAAAATTCTTCATTTGTCCTAGATTGACAGACATTTGCCAATAATCCGTGTACAGCGGACATCAACCATTTCAAATTCCGTGTATGGCAAACTCACGAGTTCTATCGCACAAAAAAAGAGGCCTCCGCCTCTTTTTTCCCAATGATTATTTGAGATTCTTAAGAAGTTCCGTAATGAATCGATAGTGTTTATCTGTCGACTTAATTGAAACTCTTTCTGTCGGCGAGTGAAGATTCTCGCAATTCGGTCCGATGGCGATTACATCGAGACCCTGTATTTTAGATACGAAATCACTGCACTCAAGGCCGGCATGGAGGACAAGCACATCAATATCCTCACCGAACATTTCTTTATACGTTGCAGCCGCTGTTTCGCGGAGTCTGGAATCCGACTTATACTCCCAAGGTTCATACCTTGTGAAGAATTCTGCCTCTGCTCCGATAAGACCTGCAAGAAGCTTTATCTTCTCTTCAGTATAACCGAAGGAACTCCTGTGCTGACCCCTCGCCTCCGATGTAATTACTATCATATCTTCAGAAGTCTCAATAATACCGATATTATTTGAGCTCTCTATCTGTCCCGGAAAATCTCCGCTTATCTCAATAGGACCATTTGGATAGAGAAGAATTGAAGTCAGCACCTTGTCTGCAGATGCCTGGTCAAGTGGCATCACAGCCTCTGAAAGCGGCTCTATTGTAATGGTTGCGTTATCAGCCGGTGCTCCAATCTCTTTCTTTAGTTCTGCAAAAGCTGCTTTAACCTCTTCGAAACATGTCTCATCAGCGGCATACACAACTGCAGCAGCATCTCTTGATATAGCTAGTCTGTTGGTTCCACCGTCTATTGCCGCCAGCCTGCAGTCTGCGGCCTTAACTATTCTTGAAAGCATGACAATCGCGTTACCTCTTCCGCGGTGGATATCTTCGCCTGAATGTCCGCCTAGAAGTCCGCCTATTGTAACTTTATATGGAATCATATCTGCCGCTGTCCTTCTGCCAACAGGGATTCTGAATAAAGCACCGAATCCGCCGCAGCTTCCTGCGATCAGCTCAGTATCAACCTCGAAATCAAGATTGATGAACATTCTGCCTTTAAGAAGACTTGCATCAAAGCTTTCAGCACCGTAGAAATCCACCTCTTCTCTTACAGTAAATGCAATTTCAAGAGGGGGATGCTCAAGCCCTGTATCCTCCAGGATTCTCATAGCAGTAGCGACACCTATAGCATCATCTGCTCCGATTGAAGTGCCAACAGCCGATACTACCCAGTCGCCATCAGTCTTCAGAAGAATAGGATCGGTATCAAAATTGTGTACACTGTCAGGCTCTTTCTCGCAGACCATATCCATATGAGCCTGTATTATAACAGGGCAGGAATTCTCATAGCCTGGTGTTCCCGGCTGTCTAATAAGGAGATTCCAGTTCTCATCCTGAGTCACTTCGAGGCCTAGCCCCTCTGCCCAGTTCTTAATATAGCAACTAACAGCCTCCTCCTTGAAAGACTCTCTTGGAATTCTGTCAAGCTGCTCAAAAATCTCTATCGTTCTGTTTATCCCATTTATTTTGGAAAATCCTCCGTTTATGCTTTTTCAAAAGCGTTCTGTTTTTGCTCTTTTTTGTTCTATTTTTGTAGAAAAATTGCTATAATAATTATAAAAGTAAGTAATTTGAAAGTGAACAGTATTATGGCAACAAAAAAAGAAAATTCAACAAAAGAATCTGTAATTATTAATTCAGTTGACCGTTCTCTCGACGTGCTTGAGTACCTTTTCAGAGCTGATGGTGATGTATCCATCTCTCAGATCAGCAAAGATCTTGATATATACAAGAGTACGGTTTTCCGCACACTTGCCACATTAGAGAACAGAGGTTATGTAATCCAGGATCCTAAGACCGAGATGTACACAATCGGTCCTAAACTCTTTGCATTCAGCTCAAAGAAGAAGGCAAATATTCTTGGTACAAGCATCAGACCTTATCTTAAGATTCTTAATGACAAGTATCACGAGCTTGTTTCGTTAAGTGTAATTACAAGAGACGGAAACGGACTGTATGCACTTGAGAATATTGACAGCATTCAGAGCAAGCATAACCTTACAGTTAAATTTGTCGGTGCAACTCAAAGCGAGTGTTACTGTGCATCAATGGGCAAGTGCCTTCTCGCTTTTGATGATACTGTTGACATTACGGTGTACAAAGATGCAGAGCTGATAGGATTTACAGACAACACCATCACAACATATGAAGGTCTCGTTGAAGAAATTGAGAAAGTAAGACGTCAGGGATATGCCTTTGATGACGAAGAGAGAGAGATTGGTCTCTTCTGCCTCGGTGTTCCTATCATGAGCGGAGACAGAGCCATTGCCGCAATGAGCCTGTCAGGACCTGTATCAAGAATGAATGATGGCACACTTGATGAGAAGATAGAATTCATGAAAGCGCTGTCAAAAGAAATCTCTGCCAAGGTTCTTCTTTAGAAGCCGGTACCGTTTCACTATTTACTATCTATCGATAAAACAAAAGGAATGCAGATTATCTGCATTCCTTTTTTCCTATAATGTCAATCTTCAGCTACTATGCGTCGCGACCAGCTCTGAGCATAACCTTGTTACCCTCATTGAACTTGCCCTTGCCGTGTGACTCGAAGTACTTGCACATTGATGCCTCGAACTCGTCGAATGTGAAAAGGTCACAATCTGAAGCCAGCTTTCCAAGAAGTACCAGGTTAGCGTTGCTTCCTCTTCCAAGCTCAGTAGCGATATCTGTACCAGCGATCTCGATAAGCTTGATGTCATCTCTGTGAGTCTTGTCCTGATCAAGAGCGTTCTTGTTTGTGATCATTGTTGCACCTGCTGGCATTGCAGCCTCATATCTCTCGATTGAAGCATCTACTACAGGACCATCGTTCTTCATAAGGAATACGATGTCTGGCTGATCAGCGTAAGGTGATGCAATCTTCTCATCACTGATGATTACGTTACACTCTGAGTAACCTCCACGCATCTCATTACCATACTTACATGTCCATGTGCACTCGAGATTCTTATCAACAGCAGCCTCCATGAGCAGCTTTCCAACTGTGAGGACTCCCTGTCCACCGAGTCCTACGCAAATAATACGTTTAACCATTCTTCAGTCCTCCACTATCTATCAATCTTCTCGCCGAGTTCATAAACCTTTGAAACAACCTCATCAATGTACTCCATTGACTTAGCTGGTGTCATATGCCAGTTAGTTGGGCATGGAACAAGTACCTCTACGAGGCAGAATCCCTTACCAGCCTGGTGCTTCTCGATAGCCTTACGAACGGCTTTCTTTGTCTTCATGATATTTGCAGGGCTTGTTACAGATGTTCTTGCCAGGTATGCGATGTCCATATCGCCCATGAGCTTGAATACATCTGTGTTCTGTCCATTGTCCTCAACTGTTCTTCCAAGAGGAGCTGAAGCTACCTTCTGGTCGATCATTGTTGTAGGAGCAAGCTGTCCACCTGTCATTCCGAAAAGTGTGTTGTTCATTACGAACATTACTACGTTCTCGTTTCTGAGAGCAGCTGATGTTGTCTCTCCGATACCGATAGCATATGCACCACCGTCTCCAGCGATCGTCATAATGTTCTTGTCAGGACGTACTCTCTTCATAGCTGTGATAGCAGCACCCATCTTTCCATGTGGAGGAACGATAGCATCAACGTTCATCCAGAACTGGAACTGGTGGTTACATCCGATATCTGAGCAGATGATTGTATCGCTTACGATGTCCATCTCCTCAAGTACTTCTGCGAGAATTCTGTTGAAGATACCGTGTCCGCATCCACCACAGAATCTGCTCTCATCATAAAATAATTCAGGGGCTTTCTTAGGAACCATTAGAATACCTCCTCTTCTTCTCTACCATCGTATACTGACTTAGCATACTCAATAACTTCATTTACTGTGTGAATTCTTGGCTCATCAACAGTCATAGCGAATGTCTTGAACTTACCCTTTGTTCTAAGGATAACTTCCTCTCTCATCTGACCCATCATGTTAACCTCAACAGTTACGATGCCCTTGCATGTATCAGGGATTGCATCGAATGCCTTTGTTGGCCATGGCCAGAGAGTGATAGGTCTGATAAGACCGAGCTTGAATCCGTCTTTTCTAGCTCTTGCTACAGCTTCCTGTGCAACTCTTGATGAAATTCCGTAAGCAACGAGTACTACGTCAGCGTCTTCAACCTCGAAGCTCTCCCAACGCTGCTCGTTCTCAGCGATCTTTCTCATCTTAGCGATGTACTTGTGGTTCCACTCTGTAACAGGCTCGAAATATGTTACGTCAGTAGCAACCTTGTGGTCCTCACCAGGCTTGCAGCCGCTGATTGTCCAATCAAGATCATCGATGCTGTACTTCTTCATCTCAGGAAGTACTACAGGCTCCATCATCTGTCCGATAGTACCATCTGACAGGAGGAGTACTGGGTGTCTGTACTTCTCAGCGAGCTCGAATGACTCGTAAGCCATGTCACAGCTCTCCTGAACTGAGTTAGGTGCGAGAACGATAAGGTGGTAGTCACCGTTACCACCGCACTTTACAGCCTGCCAGAAGTTATCCTGACCAGCTGAAATGAATCCGTCACCGATTCCGAAACGCTGAACGCATGCAACTACGCATGGAATTTCAGCTGATACCCAGTAAGCGATTCCTTCCTGATACAGGGAGAATCCCGGGCCTGATGTTGATGTAAATGCACGAGCACCAAGGCAACGTGCTGCAAAAGTCATGTTAACTGATTCGATCTCGGAAGCTCCCTGGATGAACACTCCACCTACTTCCTTCTGACGCCATGACATCCACTCCAGAATCTCAGACTGAGGAGTGATAGGATAACCTGCGAAGAAATTACAGCCACCTCTGATAGCGCCTTCAGCCATGGCCTCATTACCCTTCATAATTCTTTTTTCCATAATAAATTGTCCTCCTTAACAGCCTAGAATATTTCAAACACTAAATCAGGGCACATTGTGTAGCAGCAGCCACACTGAACACACTTGTCCTGATCAACCTGTGGTACCAGGTATCCCTTAGCATTAACTTCCTTAGAAATGCTCAGTGCACCAGGCTTACAATTAGCAATGCAGAGATAGCAACCTTTGCAGTGCTCAACGCTTAATTTAATCTTCTCCATGAAAAAGCCACATTCCTTTCTTGTAAAAATTATGTTTATTTGGCTGAGTAGAATCTGTTCTACTCTGTGGAACATTGTTCTGTTATTATTATACAACACTTTTTCGAAGAGTCAACATGCACGGCTGATGAAAATATAAAGTTTTATAATTTTCTCGTAATTATTAGTATTATTTTACGATTCTGACAAGTCCTTTCAGACTTTTATATTATTGAATGAAGAGTGCGTGTGTGCTATTATAAATAGTATAGTAGAAAGAAAAAATAGAACACTGTTCTACTATTGCTTTTGTGGCTCTTGCCCTAACTGCCACACAAGCGAAAGAATGTATGTGAAACTAGAGGTGAATATTATGTCTAAGAACGAAAAAGAAATCATAACACCAAAGAAACCTGGTCTGATTCTTTCACTGATCCCTATCGTTGCAGTATTCCTTATGCTGTACATGTCTCTGACAAGCTGGGGTCTCGATATTCAGATCCCACTGATCTTTGCTGCAATTATCGCAGCTTTCATCGCTGTAGTATGTCTGAAGGTCAGATGGCAGGATCTTGAGAAAGGTATCATTGATTCAATCACAAGTGCTATGCAGGCTATTCTGATTGCATGTCTCATCGGACTCATTGTTGGTTCATGGATTGCCGGCGGAATCGTACCTAGCCTTGTATACTATGGACTTAAGATTCTTTCTCCTAAGTTCTTCCTTGTAACATGTCTTCTTGTTTGCTCAATCGTAGCTATTACAACAGGAAGTTCATGGACAACTGCAGGAACTCTCGGAGTTGCAATGCTGGGTATCGGTACAAGTATGGGAATCCCTCCTGCAGTTACTGCCGGTTGTGTAGTATCAGCTGCATACTTTGGAGACAAGATGTCACCATTCTCAGATACAACTAACCTTGCACCGGCTGTTTCCGGAACTACATTGTTCGCTCATATCAGACACATGATGTATACAGCAGGAACAAGCTACGTGCTTGCAATCATCGGATTTATGATTCTTAATACAAGATATTCCGGTGGTGCTCAGCAGGTAACACAGATTGCAGAAGTTTCAGCAGCAATTAAGGAGGAGTTCGTGGTTTCACCATGGCTCATGCTCCCACTTCTCATTCTTCTCCTCCTGATTTACTTCAAGATTCCTGCTATCCCAGGTCTCGTTGCAAGTATGATCATCGGAGCAGGCTGTGCGATTTTTGTTCAGGGCACAGATATTGCAACAATCGGAACAGTACTGAGCTACGGATATGAGTGCAACAGCAGCAACGAAATGCTGGTTGAACTCTTCACAAAAGGTGGACTTCAGAATATGATGTGGACTATCTCCCTTATCCTTTGCTCACTGACATTCGGTGGAGTTATGTATACATCAGGAATGCTCGAGACTATTGCACAGAGTATCCTCAAGCTTGCTAAGGGAACTCTTGGTCTGGTAGCCTGCACAGGATTCACAGCGCTTCTCGTTAACCTGGTTTGCGGAGAGCAGTACCTGTCAATTCTCATCACAGGTAAGATGTACAGAGAAGAGTACGAGAATAGAAATCTCGCACCACAGAATCTCTCAAGAACGCTTGAGGACTTCGGAACAATTACATCGCCACTTATTCCTTGGACAACATGTGCTGTAGCTATGGCAACATACCTTGGAGTTTCAACACTCGAGTACCTGCCATACTGCTTCCTCAACATTGTCAATCCAATCGTTGCACTGGTATTTGCAGCAATCGGATTTACAATCAAGAAGCGCGATGAGGTATCACCTGAGGATCTTGTTGAGTAATATCAAACAACATAAGCAAAGGCCATATCATAACGATATGGCCTTTTTTATATGCGAAAAGTTAACACTCTATAGACACTTCTTCTACGATATATGAATAACCGCCCACATGTACTGTTTTGATCTCTTCATCGATTCCGTACAGAGGAGCGAAATTCCTGCAGATTGCATCTTCACTCCTGTCATCTGGTACTGCAAAAGCATGCACGCCGACAACACCTTTCTTCTGTGAAAAATCTGCCATGGTCTTGAAATCCGGCCTTAATTCGCCCAGAGAGGCTGCATTTGCCACCGGAAGCATTATGTCCTTAAGCCCTGTAGAAATCACCTGTACGGGCGTCTCAGCGGCTATATACGCTGGCCCCATTGAGCTTCTCATCTCATCCGCTTCAATGATTTCCAGATACTCTGGCTTATTCTGCTGCATCAGTATAAGACCATCAGTTTCAACAGCTACCCTCAGAATTCCTGGCAAAAGCACTTGCCACTAGCGCGTTAACCTTCATATAGCACCTCACAACGTTATACATTAACCGCGTCAAATTATATCACATTATATCTCATGCAACGTAAAAGACCGAATCCAATGGATTCGGTCTTCCACAATGTAATGGTGGTATCAAACAAGTTAATTTGTTGATTACTTTATTACTTTCCGAAGTACTCTACTTCCTTACCCTCAGCAAGTCTCTGCTCATTTCTCTTCTTGAGTCTGATGATGAGGATAGCGTCGATGAGTCCGAGTACTACTACTACAAGCTGGAACCAGAACATTCTGTTGTAAGCCTGTACAGCTGGAAGTGTATCAAGCCAGTTAGAGAACATTGTGA
This sequence comes from Candidatus Crickella merdequi, assembly GCA_018064645.1. Taxonomy (GTDB): domain Bacteria; phylum Bacillota; class Clostridia; order Peptostreptococcales; family Anaerovoracaceae; genus Crickella; species Crickella merdequi. The sequence goes on from JAGHUT010000052.1 coordinate 10,041, forward strand.
ACTGGAAGATGTCAGGTGAGAATCCGAGAATAGCAGCAGCTCCTGTTGTTGTAGCTGTTACTGATGCTGGAATTCCGCACTCCTCGATTGTAGCATAGTAGTTTCTACCAGCGTAGCAAGCGAATGAAAGACCAACTACGATGAATACGATGAATCCTACGGATGAGTTCTCGTTAGCACCGAAGAGCATGTAGAGAAGTCCTGCGATAGCAAGAACGTATACAATTACCAGGTTCTTAGCAGGTGACTTCAGTCTTGTAGCGATCTCGCCTCCGATAGGAGCTCCGATCATCTGGCAACCATACTGTCTGAAGATAGCAGCCCAACCAGCGATTACGATTGGAATACCAAGTACATCTGAGAAGTATGGTGTGAAGTATGTCAGTGTTGTCATGAATGAATATACACCGAAGATACAGAATGCGAACATCCATGTCTCCTTGTGTGTAAGTACAGAGATAACCTCCTGAACAACGTTCTTCTCCTTCTTGTCCTTTGACTTAGCGATAGCCTCAGCTCTTGAAGCTGCGAGCATCTCCTTAGTTGGGTTAGGAATAACGAGAAGTACGCCGATAGCGATTACTACTGACATAGCGATGTTAGCCCATACAGTAGCCTTGATTCCGAGCTCGCCCTCTCCAGCTGCCTGGAAAGCGATCATCATGAGTGATGACTCAACAAGGTTGAAGATACCGATGCAAGTCTCGTTCCATCCGAACGCTCTACCCTGAGCATTCTCAGGCCACATCATTCTAACGATCTTGATCTGTGTTGGGAAGTTGAACATCAGTGATGCTACAGCGAATCCAATCCACATAAGAACGCACCATACATATGAGTGAGGGTTCATAACGAATCCTACAGCAAATACTGCGTTCAGAACGATTGAAACAAAGTAGATTGTCTTGTAGTTGAATCTGTCAGCGATCCATCCACCGATAGGAGCGAGGAAGATATTTCCAAGTCCATAGATTGAGAGCAGTAAGCTCATCTTTGTTCCGGATGTTCCAAGGAAATCACGGAATGGCTCGTACCATGTGTACTGAAGATAAGGTACGAGGTATACGATAGCCCAACCTGCACCCATGATAAGCATAGCCAGTACGAGTCTGATCTTGCTCATCTTAATGTAGTTAACATTGTTTTCCATACATTCTTCTCCTTTAAAATTCTTTCTTTAAAAATGTTTGACATTAAATATATTTCTTGAATACATCACCGAGTATTCTAATGCCCTCACGGATCTGCTCATCCTTAACCATTGTGAAGTTCATTCTGATTGTGTTTGTAACTCCCTCGAAGGAGAAGAATGACTCACCTGGGATGTAAGCAATACCTGCAGCAACTGCATCGTCAAGAATCTTATCTGAATCAAGTCCTTCTGGAAGCTCGAGCCAGAGGAACATTCCGCCTTCTGGATCTGTGTACTTGATCTCTGGTGGGAAGTGCTCCTTGATCATCTCAACCATGAGCTCGCAACGCTCTTTGTAAACAACCTGAATCTCTCTGATATGCTCTTCAAGATCAAACATGCTGAGGTAGTAGTATGTGAGCATCTGTGTAAGCTCTGGGCTCTGGAGATCGTTTGTCTCCTTGAGCTCCTCGATAGCCTTAGCAACCTCTGGTGAAGCGCAAGCCCAGGCAACTCTCATACCAGGGCTCAGAATCTTTGAGAATGAACCGAGGTACATAACCTGACCCTTCTTATCAAGCGCTCTGAGGTGTGGGAGCTGCTCGCCCTTGAATCTCAGGTCACCGTAAGGGTTGTCCTCTACAACTACTACGTCATACTTTGAAACAACTTCCATGAACTTCTCTCTTCTCTCAAGGCTCCATGCCTTTCCTGTAGGATTCTGGAAGTTAGGAATTACATAAATCAGCTTAGCCTTAGGTGTCTCAGCAAGAACCTTCTCGAGGTCCTCAATAACGATACCGTCATCATCTGTGTCAACGCCCTTGAACTCAGCGCCATAAGGTCTGAATGCGTTGATAGCTCCAAGGTAGCTTGGGTTCTCTGTAATAACTACATCACCCTCATCGATGAACATCATAGCAGCCATTCCAAGACCCTGCTGTGAACCTGAAAGCATGCAGATGTTCTCCTTTGTGCACTCAACACCCTCTCTGTTGTTCATTCTGTCAGTGAGGAAGTCGAGGAGTGGGCCATAACCCTTTGTAAGACCATATGCGAAAGCCTTAGCGCCTTCCTTCTCGAGCATTGTATCTGCAGCCTTTCTGAGATCCTCGAGCGGGTACAGCTCTGGATCAGGGAGTCCTGCTGCGAAAGAAATCATTCCTTCCTTACCAGCGATTCTCTTCTGTACAGCTCTGATACCTGAAGCCTTAATTCTACTCATTCTTACTGAAAAAGTCATTATATGCCTCCTTATTTCTACTTATATTCCTTAGCCTCTTCCTCTCCGCGCATTACACGAAGTGCTCCGAGAGCTAATGCAACCATCTCATACTCACCTGCAACTACTTCTGTTGGTGCAACATGCTGAGTCATTCTTGCAATCTCTTCTGTTACATACTTTGAGTGAGCAATTCCGCCAGTAACGATGATTCTGTCAACAGGACCGTCAAATGCTGGAATATATGAGCAAATCTCCTTAGCTGTGTTATATACGAATGCATCGTATACCATCTTAGCCTCTTCATCGCCATCAGCGATTCTCTGCTCAACCTCTCTTGAATCCTTTGTTCCAAGGAAGTCATACATTCCTGCGAACTTACTGATCTTATCAACCATCTCCTGCTTTGTATACTTGCCTGAGTAGCAGAGGTTAACAAGTGGATAAGTTGGAAGTGAACCACATCTCTCAGGTGAGAAAGGTCCGTTTGTTCTTCCGCCGCTTCCGTCTACCATCATGCCATTCTTGTGAGCAACGATGGAGATTCCTGAACCGAGGTGTGCAACGATGAAGTTGCAGTCCTCGTACTTCTTGCCAATCTTATCAGCAATTGATCTGGCAACAGCCTTATGGTTAAGCGCGTGGAACCATGCAGGTCTCTCAAGCTCCTTAAGACCTGTAATTCTTGCGATATCCATCATCTCATCTGTAGCTACAGGGTCAACGATGAATGCAGGAACGCCAAGCTCATCTCCGATTGACTTACCAATAACAGCTCCAAGGTTTGATGCATGCTCTCCGTTAATAGCATTTCTGAAGTCCTCAATAAGAGCATCATTAACTGCATATGTACCGCCCTCAACTGACTTGCAAAGGCCACCACGTCCTGCAACACATCCGAACTCAGAAATATCAAAACCAGCATCCTTAACTGTATTAAGAATCAGGTTCTTTCTGTACTCGAACTCATCAAATACGTGTGGATAAGGCTTGAGCTCTTCAGCAGTGTGATCGATGGAAGCCTTGAACACTTCCTGCTCATCCTCGTAAACAGCAATCTTAGTGCTTGTTCCACCCGGATTAATGATTAAAATCTTCATTTACTGTCCTCCTCTGAATAGCGCTTGGTATAATCTCTAATCTGTTCTATTCTATAGAACGCTATTCTATTTCTACACTCATATTATATGAATCTGCAACAACTATGTCAATAAAATAAGTTGCGAAGAAACAAACTTTTTTCACATAATTTTCATAAAAAAACTGAGCAAGCTACCTTGCTCAGTTTTTTGGTTATTGCTAGAACTTCAGCCCCTCGAAATGTGATTTCTTCGGGTATGCTGTGTCACTCATTTTGTCAGCCATTTCCTTAATGGCTTTCTTTTCCTTAGATGAAAGCTTTGTTGGAATCTCTACAACAACTTTAACGAAGAGGTCTCCCTTACGTCTTGTTCTAGGATTTGGAACACCCTTTCCTCTAAGTCTGAACTCTGACCCTGTCTGAGTTCCAGGCGAAATCGTATAGCTGTAAGTCTCGCCGAAGCCAGGAACTTTCACCTTTGCACCAAGTGCAGCCTGATCGAAGGTGATAGGCAGCTCAAGGTAAAGATTGTCTCCCTTACGCTTGTAGGTGCTGTGCGGTCTTACATTTACTACAATGTAGAGGTCGCCCTCAGGACCGCCATTGATGCCTGGTTCGCCCTGTCCGCGAAGAGGAATGATATTCTCTGAATCAACTCCTGCAGGAATATCCACCTTGATCTTAACAGTCTTGCGATTTGAACCCTGTCCACCGCAGTCCGGACACGGAGTATCTATAACCTTGCCGCTTCCATGACAGTTAGGACAAGCTGTAACATTCTGGAATCTGCCGAACATTGTGTTGCTCACCTGGCTTACCTGTCCCGATCCGCCACAGTAGGAGCATGTGCTCTTTGTAGTGCCGGCAGCAGTGCCTTCTCCATTGCAGGTCTTGCATCTTACATTCTTTGCAAGCTCGATTTCCTTAGTGCATCCGAAGATTGCTTCTGTAAAATCAATCGTAATTGACTTCTGAATGTCTCTTCCCTTCTGCGGACCGTTTCTTCTGGCTCTTCCGCCGCCTCCGAAGGCACCTCCGAACATATCGAAGATATCCTCAAAGCCACCGAAACCACCAGCGCCGCCGAAGCCGCCAAAGCCGCCTGCACCACCGCCGAAGCCTGCGTTAGGATCTACACCTGCATGACCAAAACGGTCATACATGGATCTTTTCTCAGAATCAGAGAGTATTTCGTAAGCCTCATTGATCTCCTTGAACTTCTCTTCAGCTTCTTTATTGTCCGGATTACGGTCCGGATGGTACTTCATGGCAAGTTTGCGATATGCTTTTTTGATTTCGTCGTCGGTTGCTCCCTTATGCAGGCCGAGCACCTCGTAAAAATCTCTCTTATCAGCCATTACTTATCCTCGTCAACTACCTCATAATCTGCATCAACAGTTGTTCCCTGTGGGCCAGCCTGTGCACCTGCTGCACCGCCGAATCCCATGTCAGGACCCATGCCGCCCATTCCCATATCAGGACCAGCCTGTCCTGCAGCCTGAGCAGCAGCCTGAGCCTCCTGATAAATTCTAGTTGAGATTGGGTAGAATGCATTTGTAAGAGCCTCAATCTTCTCCTTCATTGCATCAACATCATTTGCATCGATTGCAGCCTGGAGGTCAGCTCTTGCAGCCTCAACAGCAGCCTTCTCATCAGCAGTTGCCTTATCCTCAAGATCCTTCATCTGCTTCTCTGTCTCGAAAAGCATGCCCTCAGCCTGATTTCTTGTCTCAACTTCTTCCTTACGCTTCTTATCCTCTTCTGCATACTGCTCAGCTTCCTTGATCTTAGCGTTGATCTCATCCTCTGAGAGCTTTGTTGAAGAAGTGATTGTAATCTTCTGCTCCTTGCCTGTTCCAAGATCCTTAGCACTTACGTTAACGATTCCGTTAGCATCGATATCGAATGATACCTCAATCTGTGGAATTCCACGTGGAGCTGGAGCAATACCTGTAAGCTGGAATCTTCCAAGTGTGATGTTGCCGGCAGCCATCTCTCTCTCACCCTGCATTACGTGGATGTCTACTGTTGTCTGGTTATCAGCAGCTGTTGAGAAAATCTGGCTCTTCTTTGTAGGGATTGTAGTGTTTCTCTCGATAAGTCTTGTTGCAACGCCACCAAGTGTCTCGATTGAGAGTGAAAGTGGAGTTACATCGAGGAGAAGAAGTCCCTCATTGCCCAGCTCATCTGAGAGGATACCAGCCTGAATTGAAGCTCCGATAGCTACGCACTCATCAGGATTAATTCCCTTGAATGGCTCCTTTCCTGTTACTCTCTGAACTGCAGCCTGTACTGCAGGAATTCTTGTTGATCCACCAACGAGGATAACCTTTGCAAGATCAGCACTTGTAACGCCTGCATCTCTCATTGCCTTGTTCATAGGCTCAATTGATCTCTGTACGAGGTCTGCTGTCAGCTGGTCAAATCTTGCTCTTGTAAGATCCATATCCATGTGGAGAGGGCCCTCTGCAGTTACAGTGATGAATGGAAGGTTGATCTTTGTTGACTGTGCACTTGAAAGCTCCTTCTTAGCCTTCCCTGCAGCTTCCTTAAGTCTCTGAAGAGCCATGTTATCAGCTCTGAGGTCAACGCCGTGCTCCTTCTGGAAGCTGTCAGCGAGGAAGTTCATTACAGCATTATCAAAGTCATCTCCACCGAGGTGTGTATCTCCGTTAGTTGCGAGAACCTCGATTACTCCATCACCAAGCTCAAGTACAGATACATCGAATGTACCACCACCAAGGTCGTATACAAGAATCTTCTGCTCTGTGTCTGCCTTGTCGATACCGTATGCCAGAGAAGCAGCTGTAGGCTCGTTGATAATTCTCTTTACATCAAGACCTGCAATCTTACCAGCATCCTTTGTAGCCTGCTTCTGAGCATCTGAGAAGTAAGCAGGAACTGTAATTACAGCCTCTGTAACCTTCTCGCCAAGATAAGCCTCTGCATCAGCCTTAAGCTTGCTGAGAATCATAGCTGAGATGTCCTGTGGTGTGTACTTCTTTCCATCTATCTCTACTGTGTAGTTCTCACCCATATGTCTCTTGATTGAAGCGATTGTTCTGTCAGGGTTTGTGATAGCCTGTCTCTTAGCTGTCTCTCCAACAAGTCTCTCACCGTTCTTTGTGAAAGCTACAACTGATGGTGTTGTTCTCATTCCCTCTGCGTTAGCAATTACGACTGGCTCTCCACCCTCGATTACTGAAACGCAGCTGTTAGTTGTTCCTAAATCAATTCCAATTACCTTGCTCATTTCTTATTTCCTCCATTTACGGTTAATTTGACTAATTTATATTCTTAACTATATTTGTTAACGTTTATTATTCGGCAACTGCAACCATTGCTGGTCTTATTACCTTCTTATTGAGTGTGTATCCTTTCTGAAGCACTGTGCTTACATGGCCTGACTCATACTGTGCACTGGCCTGTGTCATTACTGCACTATGCTTGTTAGGATCAAATTCTGTTCCCAGAGCTTCAATCTCTTCGAGACCGGCTTTGACGAGTGCTGTCATCATCTGTTCGAAAATCAGGCTCATTCCCTTTGCATATGCCTCAGGATCGCTAGCCGCATCTGCATCGAGAGCTCTTTCGAAATTGTCGAGAACAGGAAGGAGTTCTCCTACAATCTTCTCATTCGCGTATGCGTGAATGTCTGACTTCTCCTTAACTGCGCGCTTCTTGAAATTCTGGAACTCAGCAAGAAGTCTCATATACTTCTCATTGTCCTTCTCTTCATTCTCTTCTTCAGCGGCCGTGTTCTCTGATACATCTTCAGTCTTCTCTTCTGCAGCCTCTGCATTCTCAGTCTCTGTCGCTTCTTCAGCAGCTGCCTCTGCAGTCTCCTCAGCTTTAACTTCTTCTTCGAACGCTTCAGTCTTCATCTCTTCTGTCATTTACTTATTATCCTTTCCGTCTCCAAGTCTGAAAGACTCGCTGAGATTATTTGTGAGGTACTCCATAATCGATGTAACCTCGTCATATTTCATTCTTGTTGGTCCGATTACTCCAATCTTGCCCACAAGCTTTCCATCTACGTGATATGTTGCTGTAATCAGTGAGCAGTCCTTCATAGTGTCTGAATTCTCTTCACCGATTGTTACGATAACGCCATCGCCTCTGCTGAGCATCTTCCTTGCGAACTCTTCCTTCTTAGTAAAAAGTTCAATAAAGTCTCTTGCCTTATCTATGCTTGAGTACTCAGGAATACTGAATATATTTGTGAGACCTTCCATGTAAAGGTTAACATTCAGCATGTCCTCAAGAGTTCTGACGAAGCTTGGTCTTACGTTGCCCCTGAAAAGGTTCATCGCCTCGATATCCGTGCCGATATCTTCGATAATTGCATCTTTGAGAACTTCGTCAATCGTTCTGCCCTTATAGTGAACTGTCATCGTCTTGCTGATGAGTTCCAGAGTCTCTGCCGTGTAAGGAACATTGACTCTCAGTGTCGTGTTATTGATATTGCCGCTCTCAGCAACAATCATCATGATTACTGTTCTCTCATCAACCGGAAGGAGTTTTACAAAATTAAGAGTATCCTGATTAATGGCCGGCGTCATTGCGAATGATGCCAGATGAGTAATCTCAGAAAGGAGCTCTGCCGCATGTCTTATAGTTGCATTGAACTCATCCCTGTCCGCCTGGAGCCTTGCTGTAATGCTTTCCTGCTCCTGTGGTGAAAGACTTCTCTTCTCCATCAGATTATTTACATACAGTCTGTAAGCCTTATCTGAAGGAATTCTTCCTGCCGATGTATGTGGATGTGTGAGGTAGCCCATTTCCTCAAGATCTGCCATCTCGTTTCTTATAGTCGCCGGGCTGACACCCAGTCCATATTTCTTCGAAATAGATCTTGAGCCAACCGGTTCTGCATTCTGAACATAATCGTTAATTACCGCCTGCAGAATCTGCAATTGTCTTTCGCTTAAATCCATGGTTTCCTCCTTCTTTTTTATTTTTGTTAGCACTCACTTCATTAGAGTGCTAATTACAATTCATAATATACTCTTACTCCGTAAAGGTGTCAACAGTTGTTATTGTGTTTTTTGCGTGAATTCACCTATGCGCACAAAAAAACGCTGACTCTCGTCAGCGTTTTACACAATACATATTAGAGATATGTAACAGTCTCTTCGATTGGCTTCCTCGACATGTGATTTGCAAGAGGAACTCCAGTCTCTGATGCATAGCCAAGATCAAGAAGCATTGTAATCTCCTCATTCTCAGGAAGACCCAGAGCGTCATGAAGTTCTTCCATCTTCACGAAGTTGAGCCAGCAGCTGTCGACACCGACAGCAGTTGCAGCAAGCATCATATGAGTAGCAACAATTGTCGCATCCTCATCTCCCGACTTCTTGAAAGCATCAGGATATGTATAAACATTGTCCTTATCATATGCAACAACAAGTACAACAGGCGCCCCATATCTGCAAGGAGTTGCGGCATCTACTTTTGCAAGTGCTTCTTCTGATCTTACAACATATACGCGCTGCTCCTGAAGATTCTTTGCTGTAGGAGCAAGTCTTCCCGCCTCAAGAATTATATCGAGCTTCTCCTGTTCAACGGCCTTGTCGAGATAATTCTTGCAGGAGTAACGGTCATTCATAAGCTTAATAATGTCCATTTACGTACCTCATATTCTATTTAGCTTTAACTTTCTTCCAGTATTTACTGTAGATAGCCATTGTATCTGAGTCAAGAGTCTTAAGACTGTAGCATCTCTTCAGAGTCTCATCTGTAGGGAAAATCGACTCATCATTGAGTATATCCTCATCAAGAGCATTCTTTGCTGCGAGATTTGGAGTTGTGTAATAGAGATAGTCGAAATTAGTGAGAGCAACCTTCTTCTTGCAAAGGAAGTTGAGCCACGCCTCGGCACCCTCTTTGTTTGCCACATTCTTTGGAATTGCCCAGGAATCAATGAAGAACTCTGTTCCCTCTTTAGGAACAATGAACTCAACATCATCGTTAAGGTCAGTTGTGTACTGATATTCTCCATTCCAGATAACGCCAACGGCTGCTGAACCATCTGCAAGCAGGTCTCTTGCAGCATCGTTTGCATACTTGTAAACAAGCGGCTTCTGCTCTGTCAGATCTGCTGCAGCTTTTGCAATCTCAGCCTCATTCGTTGTATTAAGTGAATAGCCGTTCTTCATGAGACCTATCATCATTGCGTCTCTTACACTGTCAGGCATTACTATCTGATCCTTGAACTTCGGATTCCAGAGATCATCCCAGGAATCAATTACTGTATTTCCAACCATCTTCTTGTTATATGCAATTCCTGCAACACCAATCTGATAAGGAACACTGTACTTGTTGCCAGGGTCAAACTCATTGGATTTCTCCATAATGAGAGGGTCAATGTTCTTGATGGCAGGAACATTCTCGAAATCTATTTCCGAAAGCATTCCCTCTTCAATCATCTTACCAATCATGTAGTCAGATGTGCAGATGCAGTCATATGATGTGTTGCTGTTAGAAAGCAGTGTGTACAGCTCCTCAGCTGTATCATAAGAATCCTGGACTACGCCTATACCGGTCTCATCCTCAAATTCCTCGATAATCTCCTGATCGTAATAATCGCCGTAGCAGTAAATATAAATCTCTCCATTAACACCACTTCTGCATGAAGAAAGCGCAATCATTGATACCATTGCGAGAGAAAGCAGCATGGCAAGCTTGAGTGAATGTTTTTTTATCATAATACCAGTTCAACCTCCTGCTTTTTGCTCTTGATGTTCACAATAAGGAGTGCAACAAAGGCAACTACGAATATGATTGTTGACAGTGCGAAAAGTGATGGTCTTATGCCGATCTTCACCTGGCTGTAAATAATCGTCGAAATTGTGTTGATACCTGCACCTTTTGTGAAATAAGTGATTATGAAGTCATCTACTGACATTGTGAATGCCAGCAGGAAACCTGACAGAATTCCAGGTCTCAGCTCAGGAAGTACAACCTTGCGGAAGGCGTATTTTCTGCTTGCTCCAAGATCCATGGCTGCCTCAAAGAGTCTGTCGGTCTTTCTGTTCATTCTCGGTCTTACCGAAAGTACAACATACGGAATTGAGAATGTAATGTGTGCAAACAGAATTGTCATATATCCCTGTGGAACACGAAGAATCAGGAAAAACAGCATCAGAGAGATACCTGTTACGATATCTGCGTTGAGCATAGGAATATTGTTTGCAGCAAGAATCACATTCTGTGTCTTAGGTCTCATAGCATCGAGACCGACTACTGCAGCAGTTCCGATGATAGTCGCTACTGTTGCAGAGATAATTGCAATAGTAAAGGTATTTACTACTGCGTACATTATAAGCCTGCTGTTAAAGAGCTCTACGTACCAGTTGAGAGAAAAGCCTGTGAACACAGCCATTGACTTCGCCTCATTGAAAGAAAGTACCATAAGAGCAAAAATCGGCAGATAGAGGAACAGCATGATTATAATAATGTAAATTGAACTTAAAGCCTTCTTCATTATACTAAGCTTGCCCCCCCTGTCTTATCAAATTTGTTGAGCAGCAGCATACTGATAATGATGAATACCATCATTACAAGAGACAGTCCCGATCCGAGATACCAGTTGGAATTGACTGTGAACTCCTGCTCTATTATGTTACCGATGAGGTTTATCTTGCCTCCACCGAGCATATTTGAAATAACGAAAGTTGTAAGGGCCGGAATGAATACCATTGTGATTCCACTTACAATACCAGGTACTGACAGCGGAATTATTACCTTTGTAAAAACAGTAATCTTATTTGCGCCCAGATCGTAAGCAGCTTCAAGAAGATGCTTGTCAATCTTTGATACAACATTATAAATCGGCAGAATCATGAAAGGCAGGAAGTCATATACCATACCAAGGATGATAGCTCCCGGTGTATTCATGATTGCCTGGCGAGGAAGTCCTACTGCAGTGAGAATTGAGTTGATAACTCCATTTCTCTCAAGGAGTACCTGCCATGCCATTGTTCTTAGAAGGAAATTCATCCACATTGGCAGGATGAAAACAAAGATAAGAAATCCCTGCTTGCCGTACTTGCTGTCCTTAAGAATCATTGCCATTGGAAAGGCAATCAGAAGGCAGATAATTGTACTCACAAGAGCCAGCAGAAGGGAAAGCTCAAGCGCCTGCAGATTGTCATGGCTGAAAATCGCACCAAGATTTGCAAAGGTCACTCCTCCATCTTTGCTGGTCATTCCATAATAAACAATGGAAAGAATCGGAATGATAGTTCCGATAATAATCCATATAATAAAAGGCGATGCCCACTTCTTGTTTGCTATTATCATAGGTCGAGCTCCATAGCTTTCTCATCGTCGAATTCAGGTTTCTTCATAATCTGAATATTCTCAGGTCTTACGTACATTCCAATCTTCTGTCCTACATGATGCTCATCGTAGTTCTGGAGAAGCCACTCAAAATTGCCTTTCTCGCTCTTTACAAGCATCTCGTAGTGAACACCGATAAAGATTTTGCTTATAATCTCTCCGTTGAAGAGACCTTCTCCATAAGGTCTTATCTCGATATCCTCTGGTCTGATTACTACATCGACAGGCTGCCCAGGCTCAAACCCCTCTGCAGAACCATCGATGCAAGGGAACTCTGTGCCCTTAATCTCAACCAGCTTGTCCTTGATCATTCTTCCGGGAACAATATTGCTGTCACCGATAAAGTCAGCTACGAAAGCGTTCTCAGGCTCGTTGTAGATCTGCTCAGGTGTACCCTCCTGCTGAATGTAGCCGTTGTTCATTACAACGACCTTGTCAGACATTGTGAGAGCTTCTTCCTGGTCGTGAGTTACGTAGATAAAAGTAATTCCAAGCTCCTTCTTGAGTCTTACCAGCTCGTACTGCATCTCCTGACGAAGCTTGAGGTCGAGAGCTCCAAGAGGCTCATCAAGAAGAAGAACTCTAGGTTCGTTAACGATAGCTCTTGCCATGGCGATTCTCTGCTGCTGTCCGCCGGAAAGCTCTGTGATCTGTCTGTTCTCGAAACCCTTAAGGTTAACAAGATTAAGTGCGTACTTAACCTTATCCTTAATATACTGGTCAGATTTGCCGCTTACCTTGAGTCCAAATGCGATGTTCTCACCAACGTTCATATGTGGGAAAAGCGCATAATTCTGAAAAACAGTATTGAGATGTCTCTGGTTCGGAGGCAGGTCAGTAATGTCCTGTCCGTCAAAGTAGACTCTACCCTTATCTGGAGTCTCAAAGCCTCCGATAATTCTTAAAGTAGTTGTCTTACCACAGCCTGAAGGTCCGAGAAGTGTTACGAACTCGTTCTCATAGACTGTGAGGCTAAGCTCGTCGAGTACTTCCTGCTCGCCGAAGCTCTTGCTGATGTTGTCGAGTCTGATCAGTTCTGCCATTTATGTTGTCCTTTCTTATTTATTCCGCCACTCTAGAAACTAGGCGGTGAACTTACCCAAATAATCTGTGCTCCCTTGTCTGAGCTTATGTAATGAGGCTTCTCAGGGTATATATAGAAGGTATCGCCTTCCTTTGCCTTATACTCTTCGCTTCCTATGTGAATAACAATGGTTCCTGACATTACATATCCGAACTCCTCACCTTCGTGAGGATTATCAACCATCGTGCTTCCTCCTGCTTCAAGGGTGAGCCTTACTGGCTCCATTTCATTCTTCTGTGCGTTAGGTACAATCCATTCAATTGTGTACTTTGAAGCGCAGTCTTCCTTTACATAATAGTCGTCATCTGTAAATACGACCTGTTTCTCCTCGTCGTCCGAGAAAAAAGTCTTGAAATCCATTCCCAGAGCAAGTACCACGTCCTCGAGAGTTGCTATTGATGGTGATGTCAGGTTTCGTTCTATCTGTGAGATAAAACCTTTGCTGAGTTCTGCTCTGTCAGCAAGTTCCTCCTGAGTAAGACCCCTCTCTATACGTAATTCTTTAATACGTTCGCCGATATCCATTTATTCCTTCTTTCAATGCGGTCGATATAATTCTAAATTTGAAGTTTAGTATCTCTAAACAAAATTGCAACATTAATTATATAGAATAATGCCTGTAAGTCAAGGACTTTTGACGCTTTGCACCCCTGTTTCACACAACAAAAAAACACATCTTCCTCGAAGCCACCATGGCATCGAATCAAAGATGTGTTTTTGCCGTTAATTATTCAGTTTATTACTTCTCGAGGAACTGGAGAACTGACTCCATCTCATTACCAAATGAGTACTCAATCTTTCCTGCATCTCCCTGTCTTGCAAGTTCAGGGTTGATAGGCAGCTTCTCAAGAAGCTGGATTCCATACTCATCTGCAACTTTCTGTGCATTTGATGGTCCGAAGATTTCGTGCTTCTTGCCACAGTCTGGGCACTCGAAGTAGCTCATGTTCTCAACAAGGCCAAGAACCGGAATATTCATCAGCTTAGCCATGTTAACAGCCTTGGCAACGATCATTGATACAAGCTCCTGTGGTGATGTTACTACAATGATTCCGTCTACAGGAAGTGACTGGAATACTGTAAGAGGAACATCTCCTGTTCCAGGAGGCATATCGATGAACATAACATCAAGGTCGCCCCATACAACATCTGTCCAGAACTGCTCAACTACTCCGCCAATAACAGGACCTCTCCATACTACCGGATCTGTCTCGTTCTCTGTGAGCAGGTTAAGTGACATTACTTTGATATCTGTAGGAGTTACTGCAGGCATAAGTCCCATAGCATTTGCTTCAACCTGTCCGTGAAGTCCGAACATCTTAGGGATTGATGGACCTGTGATGTCTGCATCCATAATACCAACCTTGTATCCATCTCTGTTTGCTGCGATAGCTGAGAGAGCTGTAACCATTGACTTTCCAACTCCGCCCTTACCGCTGACAATACCAATTACTTTTTTGCAGCTGCTGTATCCATTGATAGCAGGCTTTCTGATTCCGTTGTCTCTTGAAGCGCAATCTGAGCTGCATGTACTGCAATCATGTGTGCAATTCTGATCTGACATTTCTTCCCTCCAACTTACTATTCGCTATTACATATTAGCGAGTGATGATACGACCTGAACAAGGTCTCCAAAAATAGCTTTTTTGAATTCTGTGTTATCTGCAATATCTGTGGACCAGTTACCATCCTCGTCCTTTGTACAGTTGATGATTACTTTTGTTGTAAAGTCTTTGTCATCAAGCTCATTGAACTTTGCAAAAAGAACTGTGTAGAAGGTAGTCTCTTCGTTTATCTTCACTTTGCCATCTACGATCTCATCCCATACATCAAGATATGCAGTTCCGTAATCATATGTTGTTACAGACAGCTCTACAGTCGCACTATTGCCATCCTCCGAAATAATCTCTTCTCCGATCTCGCAATCGAAGTCTGAAAGTCTCTCGAGAAATACGCCATAGGCTTCCTTATCTGCGTCTGTAAATTCTGAGTCTTCATCATCGAAAATCGATGTGCTTATCTCCGCATTCTGTATCTCTTTGATATCCTTCTTAACCTGGTCCGAAGCAGTTCCGGTTCCGCAGGCCGTAAGCGATATCAGAAGAACAGCAATGAGGCCTAAAGCAAGCAGACTTCTTAATCTTTTCATAACTTCTCCTGTAATTCTATCTCGCAATTAGAGCAGTTCTTGTCTTTCCGTTAAATCTTGTGATTCCTGCCTTATCAAGAGCCGCAAGTATAATCTCTGCGTACTTTCTTGATGTTCCAAGCTTATCTCTATATTCGGCAAGAGTGAAATCCGCACCGAAGGACGCTGCTGCATCCATGCACTTGTTCCAGGCATCTACGGAAATATAATAAGCAGAATCAATCTTTCTTATTATACTCTCTTCTACCAGTTCTGCAAGCAGAGGAGCAACAATGTTCTTATCCTTATGGAGTGCAAAAGCCTCATCGTTCTTCACAAGTTCAATGCCCGCGTTCCTGTACATTTCTGCAAGCTTCTCCTTGAGAGCCTCCTGCTCAGCAGTATGCTTTACAACGAAGCCCGCAAGAGCGATGTTCTTGCCTTTGTCTGCAATAACACCAGATTCCATAAGATATGTAACAAGTGACGCCAGCAGCTTCTCATCTTCAATGTGGAAGCTTTCTCTAAGCTTGGACAGAAGCTCCTGCTTAGGAATTCCATCAGCAAGAGGATTGCTCTCGTGATATTTGTTAATAATATACTCAATATTCTGTTTGAGTCTTTCAAGCTTCTCCATTCCGAGAACAGCACCATTTGAAAGCATTGCCAGCCTTCCGTCAGCAACCTCCTCTTTAACGATAGCTGCTGAATCTGCCCTCAGAATTCCAAGCTCAAGAGCAAGCTCATCTGAGTCAGGGAATTTGCGCTGAGAAGCTTTCATCTCAATGATCTCAGGTACAGTTCCCTTTTCCAGGATCTTAAATGCATCAAGTACATCCTGTCTGTTTCTTTTGTGCTTGTCAGGCATGGCATCAAGGACCTGTCCTCCTCCAATGGTGATAATTGGAGAATAGAATCTTACAATGAAGCGGTCTCCTCTTCTTAAAGCAATAGGCTCTTCAAGTCTGAGCTGTGCGCAGCATGTCTCTCCTGCACCAAGAACATCTCTGTCCAGAAGAATTACCTTGCAGAGAGCCTCTTTACTTCCCGCGTAGAGGTGTACTCTGCTGTTGTTAAGTATTACTCTGTCACTTGAGTTAAAAACTTTAAGTGAAACATCAAGCATATTTGTCGATACTACTGCATTCTCCATAGCGAGAATGTCACCTCTCTCGACTTCTTCCTTCTTGATATTTGACAGGTTAATGGCGGTTCTCTGACCCGCTACAGCCATATCTGTATCCTTGCCGTAGGTCTGAATGCCTCGGATCTTGGCCTTTGCTCCCGACGGATAAAGCACAACATCATCACCTACATTGCAGACACCGTCCATAAGAGTTCCCGTAACAACAGTTCCAAAGCCCTGCATGCTGAAAACTCTATCAACAGGCAGTCTGAAGAGTTCTTTATCTTCAAGGCGCTTGTTCTCTCTATCACACTTTCTGATAATCTCTGCTTTAAGTTCCGGGATATTGTCACCAGTCTTAGCTGATACAGGAATAATCGGCTTTCCTTCAAGGAAGGAGCCCTTGAAATAATCCTCTACCTCCTCAAGAAGCATCTCAAGCCACTCTTCATCAACCATATCTGTCTTTGTTACTGCAACAATACCATCATCGATTCCAAGTGCCTGAAGAATCTCGAAGTGCTCTCTCGTCTGAGGCATGATTCCCTCATCTGCAGCTACTACAAAAACAACAAAGTCAATTCCGCCGATTCCAGCCAGCATGTTCTTAATGAACTTCTCGTGTCCCGGGACATCAATTACGCCAATGTTATACCCATCATCGTTTGGAATATGAGCAAAACCAAGTTCAATGGTAATTCCTCTCTTCTTCTCTTCAACAAGCCTGTCGGTATCGATACCCGAAAGAGCTTTGATCAGAAGTGTCTTACCGTGGTCAACGTGTCCCGCTGTTCCAATAATTATATTCTTCATATCAGTACCCCAAATTATTTAAGTGCTCTGGCAACCTCTGCCAGTTCATCCTCTGCAATTGTTCTTACACAAAGCAGAAGCTGATCGTACTGAATTCTTGCAATTACAGGAAGTTCATATTTCCTGAGTTTCCGCTCAAGGCTCTTTGTTGTTGCTGTGTCTGAGGTAACTGCAACTGCCCAGCCCGGAAGTCTTACTGATGGTGCTGAGCCTCCGCCTATCTGGTCCTCAACCTCTACAAGCTCCACCTTAAGAGCGTCTCCACACTCAGCTTTAATAGCATCTGCCAGTCTCTCGGCCTTTGCTTTAAGGTCAGCCTTATCTGCACTGATCATATTGAGAACAGGAATGTCTCTTAGAGCAACCTTCTCATCTCTGTACTTCTTAAGAGTCTCCTCCATAGCGGCAAAGGTCATCTTGTCAACTCTGATTGCTCTTGCCAGAGGATTCTTCTTCATGGCTTTGATGTACTTCTCTGTTCCAACAATAATTCCGCCCTGCGGACCGCCAAGAAGCTTATCGCCGCTGAAAAGCATTACATCAATTCCTGTTGCCAGTGATGCAGGTACATTTGGTTCGTCAAGTCCGTACGCTGACATGTCGACCATAAGTCCGTTACCCATGTCGTAGATTACAGGAAGGTCATATTTCTTGCCAAGTGCTACGAGTTCCTCCAGTGTTGCTTCTTCTGTAAATCCAACGATGTCATAGTTGCTCTTATGGACTTTCATAAGGGCTCCTGTGTTCTCGTTGATTGCATTCTCGTAGTCGCTGATCTTTGTCTTGTTTGTTGTTCCTACTTCGCGAAGTGTTGCCCCGCTCTGTTCCATAATATCAGGGATTCTGAAAGCTCCACCGATTTCTACAAGCTCACCCCTTGATACGATGCACTCCTTGCCCGCTGCCATTGCAGAAAGAACAATCATAGTTGCAGATGCATTGTTGTTAACCAGCATCGCATCTTCCGCACCTGTAAGCTCAACAATGAGACTGCTTACGATATCGTGTCTTGAACCACGCTTACCCGCCTTAACATCATACTCAAGATTGGAGTAGCTCCTTGATACCTTGGCAATATTCTCTACGGCTTCCCTGCAGAGAGGTGCTCTTCCAAGATTAGTATGCAGAATTGTTCCAGTAGCATTAATAGCTGGAATCAGGTTGTTGCGATCTTCTTCGTAAAGCTTGTCTATTACTGACTCTGCAACTCTGTTGATGGCAAGCTTGTCCACATCGAAATCCTCTGCCAGCTCATCAGTAAGGGCAAGAATCTCTTTGCGAAGGCTATCAATTACGCCTCTGGCTGTATCAGTTACGAAGGCTGATCCTTTCTCCTCAAAAAAATCAAAAAGAGGCTGTTGCTGCAACACCTCATCAATCTTAGGAATTCTTCTCAGAATATCTTTCTTATTCATATGTCCTCCTATACAACTAAAAAGATGGCGGGAGTATGTGAGAATCGAACTCACCCGAGAAGGTTCTAACTCCTCAAATCGGTTTTGAAGACCGTTAGGCACACCAGCACCTATCTACTCCCAAGTCGTACCGAAATACTATAACACAAAAGGATGTGCGAAAGCAACCGCACATCCAGCTTTTGTTATTTCTCTTTATAATACAATCTGCAGTGACAGAAGCCTTCGAACTCGGGATCTGCAATCTGGTCTCTGAATTCCTTGCACATGCACATATTATCTTCAATATGCTCAAGTCTGCATGGGCAGTAACCTCCGGTCTTCTTAAGACCTTCTCTGATGCGCTCTACAAACTGCGCGTCTTCGTTATAGATAATTTTCATACTATTACAAACTCTCCTATCATCAATACATAGAACTGCCCTATACCCTGTGATATAATAATATTATCATTTTTGCATAAGAAAGAGTAGTGACTATGACTGATATTGACATGAGCAAGCTGGCCTGTGAGATTCCTGCGCCTAAGCTTGCACTGGATGACGTTAAACTTACATCAATGACAAAGGCCGGCGGATGAGGTGCCAAGATAGGACCGGGTGTCCTAAGTAATATTCTGGCAGGTCTTCCAAAGATTAAGGATCCTGATATTCTTGTTGGATTTGAAAGCAGCGATGACGCCTGCGTATATAGAATAAATGATGATATCGCCATGATTAACAGTATTGATTTTTTCCCTCCTATTGTGGATGATCCTTACATGTTCGGCCAGATTGCTGCAGCAAATTCTCTAAGCGATATCTTTGCAATGGGCGGAACACCTAAGCTTGCAATGAACCTTCTGTGCTTCCCTAACTGCCTTCCTCTAGAGGCTGTTGCAGCTATTCTTGAAGGCGGCAATGACAAAGTTAACGAGTCGGGCGCAGTAATAGTTGGCGGCCACAGCATCGAGGATAATGAACCTAAATACGGTCTCAGCGTTACAGGCTTCGCTAAGCCGTCAGACATTCTTGCCAACACAGGCAAGGAAGGTGATTATCTTGTTATCTCCAAGAAGATTGGTACGGGAATTCTTACGACAGGCGACAAGGTTGATTTGCTGTCCGCTGAGGAGAGTGCTTCGATGATTAAGACAATGGCGGAGCTTAACAAGTACGCATTTGAAGCTTCACGAGGCGTTAAGATCAACGGCTGTACTGATATTACAGGATTTGGGCTTCTTGGCCATGCAGCCGAAATGGCAAAGACCGGCAATCTTACAATCGAAATGTTCGCAAGTGCAGTACCTTGTTTCCCTAAGGCTCTTGAACTTGCCACTATGGGAATCATTCCCGCAGGAGCTTACAGAAATCGCGGATTCCTTGAGAATGACGTTGTCAACAACGCAAAGAACACTGCTCGCGAGAGAATAGATTGTCTCTACGATCCACAGACATCAGGCGGACTGCTGTTCTCAGTTCCTGAGAGTGGACTTGAGCGACTCCAGTATCAGCTTGGAGAAGCCGGCTGCGAGAATGCAGTAATCGGATACTTCAAGAAGAAGACCACTGACAAATACATAGAGATATGCGACTAACAGCAAAGGAGCCTTTCGGCTCCTTTTTTTACAGTTCTACTATTGTTGGTTCGTGTCCGCAGGCCGGCAGGAACTTCTCAATCAGATCCGCTGTCCTGAACTTCAGATGTGTTGTGTTGGCACCCGGATTGCATGCGAACCACTCCTCGTCAGCCACTTCCTTGTCAATTGCAACTTTTACAAGATTATCTCCATCGTTAAGAACTGACATTACTGTTGCACTGCCGGGAGCAACTCCCAGCTTCTCAACCATATCATCTCCAGAAGCAAAGGATAAACGTGAGCATTCCATAGCCTTGGCAAAAGCCTTTGAGTCAAAACGCTTCTCCGCAGGAAGTACTACAAGATAATAATCTGTCTTCTGTCTGTTGCAGGCAACTACAGTCTTTCGAATCTCTGCACCCAGCTTGTTCTGAATCTCGATGCACTCCTCCATAGCTTCAACTGAATCATTGTCAACTCTTTCGTACTCTATTCCGAGTCCTGCAAGCTCCTCGTACACTTTTGTTTCGAGAGGACATCTCTCGTCTGAAGGAGCAGCTGTAGTAATGTCACTGATATACATTTGTCGTACCTCCGTTATTATTTCTGATATTCACGTTTCGTGATATATACGCCTATGATTACGATTGCCATTCCAAATATTTCCATTGGACCTAGTGCCTCCCCAAAGAGGAAGAACACATACAGACCCGCGAAGCAAGGCTGCATCAGGGTGATGATTGATGCCAGATTAACGCTTAAGTGTCCACTGCAGTGTCCAACAAGATTAAGGCCTACGACCTGCAGGCAGAAGGTATATGCAAGAATCGGAATACCAAGCAGAGCTCTCCACATTGCAGTTCCTACAGGTCCAATCTCACTTAGTCTTATCCATACTCCACTTGTTGCTGTGAAAAGTGTTGCAACAATCAGGAGCACTACATATTTCGTACTGTTATCTCTTTCTCCAATCACTGTATATCCAGTCCTTTCGCACCCCCGCAGGAAACATTCTATCACTTTATTTCAATTGATTCTATATACTGCCAAAGATAAAAAAACAGCCACCTCTACGGTGGCTGTTCCAGCAGTTTATATTTTTATCCGATGTAACTCTTGAAGATAGCGATGAATACTATAACCATCAGGAGCGGACAAATCACCTTGAACATGATTCCCATCCAGTCTCTGATTCTTACAGCTTCCATCTCTGCACCGATATTACACTCTGCCTGGAACTTCTTGAAGCCCCACTTAAAGGCTACAAAGAAGATCATCAGAAGTGCTCCGATATTGAGAATAAGACCTGAAGCGATGAAATCTACGAAAGTGAAGATGTCATAACCGATGATTGTTACTGCGTTGAGGATTCCTGTACCCTGTGAAAGAGTAATAGGAATATCGAACACAAACAGTGCGATGAGTACCGCAATAAGGGCCTTCTTTCTGTCCCACTTAAGCATCTCAATAGTTGTTGATGTAAGTGCCTCAACCTGTCCAACCATTGTTGTGAATCCAGCGAGGGCTACACAAAGGAAGAACACAGCTCCGAAGATATGACCTCCAGGCATCTGATTAAAGAGATTCGGCAGTGTTACGAAAATCAGTGAAGGACCTGATGTTGGCTCAATTCCAAAGGTGAACAGTGCCGGAATAATGATGAAGCCTGAAATCAGAGCTACAATTGTATCAAGCACTGCAGCAATTGTTACATTACCGAAGAGGTTAGTCTGCTGATCGAGATAACTACCATATACAAAGGCTACAGCCATACCTACTCCAATTGACAGGAACACCTGTGATGCAGCAGCACTGATTACTGTTGGT
This sequence comes from Candidatus Crickella merdequi, assembly GCA_018064645.1. GTDB lineage: Bacteria > Bacillota > Clostridia > Peptostreptococcales > Anaerovoracaceae > Crickella > Crickella merdequi. Next base: position 31,770 of record JAGHUT010000052.1, read on the forward strand.
GTGATTGCCGAGAAATCACAAGTCAGATACCACTTAATTCCAGGAGCAGCTCCATCCATTGTGCATGAGAATACAGCAAGGCCTATAAGAGCTACAAAGAGAAGAGGCATAAGAATCTTGCAGACCTTCTCAACTCCGTTCTGAACTCCTCTCTTAATTACCAGATAAAGAAGAACGCAGAGGATAATCTCGTAGATAAATACACTGTTTGAGCCAGCGAACTCACCAAAAGTTACACCAATCTGTTCAGCTGACATGCCCTTCATTGAACCGGTGAGAATCTTGGCGAAGTAACCAAGGCACCATCCTCCAACTACCATTACACAATATGATGTAAGCATAAAGAGCGCAACTATTCCGCACCATCCGATGAGAACCCAGCCGTTTCCCTTCTTTGTAAGCTTTCTCATTCCCAGAATCGGTGTAGCCTGAGCACTTCTTCCAAGTGATGCCTCAATGGCAAAAGCTGGAACACCGAGGAATATAACGAGAAGCAGATAAACAATGAGGAATGCTCCACCGCCGTTGTTTCCAACCATGTAAGGGAACTTCCAGAGGTTACCTACTCCGATACAAAAGCCAGCCATAGTAAGGATAAATCCCAGTCTGCTGGCAAAACCCTGTCTTTCTTGCATTTTTTTACCTTTCTAGTCACATATACGCAATTTGTATCATCTTCTGTACATGGGAAGATTCTACAGCAAAGATATTGATTTATCAAGGGTTTGAAGGAATCGGGCTATGTGCTAATATTTGTACAACAATTAGAGAGATGAATTTATCGCAATAATATGATATCCTTAATGAGTTCGTAAGAAAGGAGTAATGCTGTTGATGAAAATCGCAATTATTGGCGCAGGACAGCGCGGAACCACATATGCCAGCTACATGTATGATAAGGGTGTGGAGATTTGTGCTGTTGTAGAACCTAATGATGAGCGTCGTAAACAGGCGGTTAGTCGCTATGACATTCAATATTCATACAGCAGTATTGAAGATTTTGTCAAACAGGGCAGAATTGCAGATGCAGCAGTTGTTGCAACTCCAGACAGAACTCATTTCAGTCACGCCATGACTCTTCTCGAGGCCGGTTATCACCTTCTCCTTGAGAAGCCTATCTCTGAGTCATCAGCTGAATGCATTGCACTGAAGCGTAAAGCAGAGCAGCTTAACCTTGAGATTATCGTCTGTCATGTTCTGCGATACACGAACTTTTTCTCAAAGATTAAAGACATTATTGACTCCGGCGAGATAGGAAAGATTGTCACTATCGAATATGCCGAATATATGGGCAACTTCCACATGGCGCACTCCTTTGTTCGCGGCAAATGGAGAAATACTGCTGAGAGCAGCCCGATTTTTCTGCAGAAGTCCTGCCACGATATGGATATTCTCTGCTGGCTTACTGACAGCCGCGCAAGCAAAGTTTCTTCTTTTGGAAGTCTTGCTTATTTCAAAGAATCAAATGCACCTGTCGGCAGTACAGAGCGCTGCTCCAACTGTCCACATTCATCAACATGTATATATGATGCCGAGCGCACGTATCTGCCTATGCTTGGTCAGTGGAGGGCTGTAGATGTAACGGATGGTTCAACAGAGGAGGATATGCGCGAAGCTCTTGCAACTGGTCCTTACGGACGCTGTGTGTATCGCTGCGATAATGATGTATGCGACCATCAGGTTGCTTCAATCGAATTTGAGAATGGAGTAACTGCAAGCTTTCTCATGAGTGGTTTCTCTGACAGAATCCACAGGCGTATCAAGGTTATGTGCGAGCTTGGAGACATTGAAGGTGATGACAGCGACAGCTTCATTACATTACGTAAATATGGAACTTTTGACCAGGTGCCTACTGCACCACAGGTAATTCAGCTTGACCCATACATCGGTCGTCACGGAGGCGGCGATTATGGAATAGTAGATGATTTCATCAGGATCATCAGTCGCAGGCTTCAGGATGCAGTTCCGGAGAAGGAGGCAAGCAGGTCGGCAATATCCAAGTCAATTCAGAGTCATTTCATCTGTAATGCAGCGGAGGAATCCCGCTGACCGGACAAATTGTTGATATGCATGACTATATAGAAGAATATCGATAATATATTAAAAGAGCTTCGCATTTAAGCGAAGCTCTTCTTTTTATAACAATTCGTGACAATCACCTGCTTCAGGCAGTGTGGCCAACTGGATATTAATAGTTCTCCTCGTGAATCTCGAAGTAGCTCTGTGGATGTGTACAAGTTGGACATACCTCTGGAGCCTTCTCTCCAACGATGATATGGCCGCAGTTACGGCACTCCCATACCTTAACCTCGCTCTTAGCAAATACTTCCTGAGCCTCAACATTGTGAAGAAGTGCTCTGTATCTTTCCTCATGATGCTTCTCGATTGCGCCTACAAGTCTGAACTTTGCTGCCAGCTCTGGGAATCCCTCTTCCTCAGCTGTCTTAGCAAATCCATCATACATATCTGTCCACTCATAGTTCTCGCCAGCAGCTGCTGCAGCAAGGTTCTCTGCTGTGTTACCGATTCCCTCCAGTTCCTTGAACCAGAGCTTAGCATGCTCCTTCTCATTATCAGCTGTCTTAAGGAAAAGAGCTGCAATCTGCTCAAAGCCTTCCTTCTTTGCCTTTGAAGCGAAATATGTGTACTTGTTTCTTGCCTCTGACTCGCCTGCAAATGCCGCCATCAGATTCTTCTCTGTCTGTGTTCCTGCATACTTACTCATCTCGTTCCTCCTCTAATTTACATCAGGTTCCTTCTGACAGTTGGGACAAATTCCTCTAAAAACAATCTCATAGTCGATAAGCTGGAATCCATTATTACCCTCTATAAAACTGTTGATATTATCTATCCTCCTGCCATAATCATAAACATTCTTACATCTCACGCACTTAATATGATAGTGAGGCTCTGTGTTATGGTCATATCTGTCAGCTCCATCCGCTACTTCAATCTTGCGGATATCTCCATCCTCGGCCAGAACTGCCAGATTCCTGTACACAGTTCCTCTGCTGATGTTTGGATATGCTTTAGATACTGCTTCATAAACCTCATCAGCTGTAGCGTGATTGTGGAGATTGCCAACAGTCTGCAGCACAATAGAACGCTGCACCGTATTCCTTCTAATCATATTGCCATTTCCTTATTCGGATTTAATCTTAATAAGGAATATATACTATTAGTAACATGATGTCAAGACCTTGCAGCAAATTATAATAAGAAAAAATGCACAGCTGTAAACTGTGCATTTTTCCTCCCCATATCTATGTGTTAAGCCCTTAATTTGTCAATCATGCAATGGAAAACCTGCTCACTGTATACACCAAGCGGATAGTCTCCATTCTCCATACACCAGTCTGTAATGAGAGCCCTCTCGCACATTGAATAGAAGCGAGCGATCTCTGCTGTTGTCTTATCTCTGGTGATTGACCCTTCCATCTTGCCCTCTTCAATCAGCTTGTTCATCAGCCTGAAGTAATAGCGGTTGCGATCAAGCAGATTGTTACCGCCTGTCTTGACAAGCTGCTGCGAATACTGATTTGCAATGAGATCATACGGAATATTATGCTCTATATATGTATGCACTCTGGCATTCATATATACAAGCTTGTCAAAAGCATTCATTCCCTCAGGAAAATCCTTCTCTATCTCCATATACTGCTCATCAAGAAGATCAGCTATGGAGTTGAGAAGTTCGTCCTTTCCTTTAAAATGATAATAGAACGATCCTCTGGCTACACCGGCCCTGTCTATGATGTCAGATATTGTTGTATCGTCATATCCTTTCTCGTAGAAAAGCTCAAATGCCTTCTCGAGAATCGTTTGTCTTAAATCTTTTTTCATTATTTCTGTCCAAGTTCTCTAGCTCTGATTGTTGCCTTTGATACAGTATCGATGCAGGCTCCTCTGAAGCCGTGCTCTTCAAGAGTCTTTACGCCAACGATTGTGTTTCCGCCAGGTGAGCAAACCATATCCTTAAGAGCATCTGGATGCTGACCTGTTTCCAGTACCATCTTTGCTGCTCCAAACACTGTCTGTGCAGCAAGCTTAAGTGCTGTCTGTCTTGGAAGTCCTTCAAGAACTCCACCATCAGCAAGTGCCTCGATAAACATGTATACGTAAGCAGGACCTGCTCCGGAAAGGCCTGTTGCTGTATCGATGAGATGCTCAGGCATCCACTCGAAGTGTCCAAGTGCACCAAAGAGTTCCTCTGCGAAAGCCTTCTCCTCTGCAGTGAGGTCAGTTCCAGCGTCAAGTGCAAATGCTCCAGCATTTACAAGGGCAGGTGTGTTAGGCATAAGTCTGAGAAGTCTGATATCTCCCTCAACCATATCTCTTACAGCCTGAGCCTTAAGTCCAGCCATAATCGAAATAACCGCCTTACCATCAAGAGCATTGCCAAGGCTTCTGATCGCAGCCTCTGCATACTGTGGCTTAAGTGCAAAAACAACGATATCGCACTGTCCAAGATCCTTGTTCTCTTCGCAGATGTTACATCCGATAGCTGCATACTTGTCCTTGATAGCCTGTGAGAAGTCTGCTACATATACATCCTTCGCCTCAAAAACTCCAGCCTCGACAGCTCCGCTTAAGATAGCTCCACCCATTGCTCCTGCACCAAGAAATCCGATTTTCATTATATACCTCCATAAGTCCATATACAGCCGCCTCGTTATTGAGGCGGCATATTATTGATTAGTTTAGAATGACTGCTCTGTTCTGTTAATAATCTCATCCTGCAGTGGCTTGTCAAGGTTACGGAAGAAGTCACTGTATCCGGCTACTCTTACGATAAGATCCTTGTACTCCTCAGGATTGTTCTGAGCATCAATCAGAGTCTGCTTGTCAATTACATTGAACTGAATGTGGTGTCCATCCATTGCAAAGTATGAACGGATAAGGCTCGCCATGTGGTCAAGGCCCTCTTCACCAGCTACTACATTAGGAGTGAACTTCTGGTTGAGAAGTGTTCCTGATGTTGCAAGGTGATCCATCTTTGCACATGACTTGATAACAGCAGTTGGTCCGTTTGTATCAGCTGACTTCTCTGGTGAAATACCCTCTGATACAGGAATATTAGCCTTTCTTCCGTTAGGTGTAGCAAGAAGAACATCTCCGAAGTATACGTGACATGTTGTAGGAAGCATGTCTACTCCGTACTTGCCGCCCTTCATGTTAGGACGACCAACGATTGTGTCATGATAGAGATCAAATACATCTCTCATCAGGCTGTCTGCATAGTCATCGTCGTTACCGTACTTTGGAGTCTTGTCATGAACCATTCTGTAGATTGCATCATAACCTTCATAGTTGTGCTCCATAGCCTCAAGAAGCTCAGCCATTGTGAAGTTCTGATTATCATATACATTGTACTTGATTGCTGCGAGACAGTCTGTAACTGTTCCGATTCCTACACCTTGAATGTACTGTGTATTGTATCTTGCTCCACCGGCATTGTAGTCCTTAGCCTTCTGGATGCAGTCGTTAGTAACTACTGAGAGGAATGGAGTTGGCATGTACTCTGCAAAAATTCTCTCGATTACATTGTTACCTCTGATCTTAATATCTACGAAGTACTCAAGCTGCTTCTTGAAAGCATTCCAGAGCTCATCATATGTCTTGAAGTCCTCAGCATATCCAAGTTCAAGTCCAAGCTGCTGCTTTGAATATGTGTCATATCCATTGTAAAGAGTCAGCTGGAAAATCTTTGGGATGTTGAAATATCCTGTAAGAATATATGCTTCGCTTCCCCATGCTCCAGTCTCAACACAACCTGAAGATCCGCCGCGACGAGCGTCCTCTAAGCTCTTGCCTGCGTTAACAAGCTCAAGAATCTGTGCATCAGTATTGTAGAAAGCAGGCTGACCCCAGCCCTTTCTTGATATCTCGCAAGCTCTCTTAAGGAACTTCTGAGGAGTCTTTCTGCTGATTGTTACATTTGAGTTAGGCTGTACAAGCTTCATCTCATCCATGCAGTCAAGGATAAGGTATGAAACCTCGTTAACTCCGTCCTTACCGTCAGGAGTTACTCCACCTGTATTGATATTAGCAAAATCTGTGTAAGTTGAGCTCTCCTTGAGAGTGATACCAACCTTAACTGGTGCAGGCTGGTTGTAGAACTTAACCCAGAGACACTCGAGAAGCTCAAGAGCCTTCTCGTCATCAAGGATTCCATCCTCAACGTCCTTGCGATAATACTTAATCAGGTGCTGGTCCATTCTTCCTGGTGAGAAAGCATCCCATGGATTCAGGTCTGTTGTAACACCAAGGTGTGCGAACCAGTACAGCTGAATTGCCTGCCA
>JAGHUT010000037.1 GCA_018064645.1 Candidatus Crickella merdequi
TCATTGAAGGACTTATCTGCATCGTTATGAAACATAAGCTGAAGAAGTCTCTGCAGTCCATGGAAAACGATTGTCAGGGGCGTAAGAACTACTACAAGGAAATTAACGAAACGTGCTGCGAACAGTACAAACCCGTCTGCATAATCCTTGGCCAGCGTCTTTGGTGCAATCTCTCCAAAGATAAGCACTGTTACTGTTACTGCAACTGTTGCGATTGTCGCTCCTATATGCTCGCCATAGAGTTTAATGCACAATACTGTTGCGATTGAAGTGAGGCAGATGTTGGCAATATTGTTACCTACGAGAATTGTTGAAAGAAGCTTGTCGTACTTGTCTTCAAGCTCAAGAACAATCTCCGCTGCCTTGTTGTCATCGTCGGCAAGGTTCTTTGCCTTGATTTTATTAAATGATGTAAAAGCTGTCTCTGTCGCCGAGAAGAATGACGAGAGCACCAGCAGTGCCACAAGGGCTATTATATATCCGGTCATTTGATCTCCTGTTTTTGTAATTTAAGCGCACGAAAACCGCGTGACTATACATAGTAGATTATACCTTATTTATGTGTTAATTAGAAGAACATGCCGCACACAGAACTAACGAAAAACATAATAAAAGCGACGGGACTGTGAAGCCCGCCGCTACAAGTTGTTAAATTAAATTGTTTTTGCAGATAATCCTAGAAAATTGTCTGAATAACGCCCTTGTAAGTTTCGTTGAGGTAAGCCTTAACAGTCTCGCTCTGAACTGCCTTTACGAGAGCCTGAATCTTCTCGCTGTTCTCCTCGCCGTTTCTGCATGCGATGATGTTAGCATATGTCTGAGCTGCATCTGAATCTGATGCCTCAAATACGATTCCCTGACCGATTACATCTGCCTCGATTGCGTAGTTAGCGTTGATTACTGCAAGTGCCAGGTCTGGAAGTGAGTTAGGAATGATAGCTGGGTCGAGCTCTACGATTTCTACTCCGTAAGGGTTGCTTACGATGTCTGCCTTTGTTGCCTTGAGTCCTGCGCCGTCTCTCAGCTTGATTACTCCGTTAGCCTCGAGGAGCTGAAGCGCTCTAGCCTCGTTAGTTACGTCATTAGGAACACCAATCTTGTCGCCTGAGCTGAGCTCGTTGATAGCACTCTTTGTTCCCTTGTAGATTCCCATAGCCTCATAGTGAACTGTTCCAACAGAAATGATGTCTGTTCCGTTCTCCTCGTTGTACTGATCGAGGTAAGGAACATGCTGGAAGTAGTTAGCATCTACATCGCCATCTGTAAGCGCCTGGTTAGGCTTAACATAGTCTTCGAACTCAACGATTTCGAGAGTCCATCCATCCTCTGCAAGAGCATCCTTAACCTGCTCAAGCACCTCTGCGTGTGGTGTTGGACAAGCCGCAACCTTGATTGTTGTCTCGTCATCTCCTGATGAACCGCATCCTGTGAGGAGGCAAAGTCCAAGCACCAGTGTTACTGCAAGTCCTGCAATCTTCTTTAAATTCTTCATTTCTCTTTCCCCTTTCGTTCTTCCGGAAAATCTTTTGAATATATTTGTCTTAATTAATTAAAGTCTGTTATCAAGCTTCTGTGCCGCCTTAACTCCAATCTCCTGGAGAATCTGTACAAGCACTACCAGCACGATTACTGTGATCCACATGATTGTTGTCTCGTATCTGTACATTCCGTATTTGATAGCAAGATCTCCGAGTCCGCCTCCGCCAACAACTCCGGCCATTGCTGAATATCCGAGAATGGTGATTGTGGCAACGGCTGCTCCATTAAGGAGTGAAGGTCTCGCCTCGAGGAGCATTACTTTTCTGATAATAGTCATGTTGGACGCTCCCATTGACTGAGCTGCTTCAATTACTCCAGGATCCACTTCCATAAGTGACTGCTCAACCAGTCTTGCTACAAATGGTGCGGCAGCTACAATAAGTACAGCAACTGTTGCCTGTGTTCCGATTCCAGTTCCGATAATCTTACGAACGTAAGGCATCAGCGCAATCATCAGAATAAGGAATGGTACTGAACGGATTACGTTAACAACGAAACCCATGGACTTGTTATACCAGCTTACCGGCTTAATGCCATTAGGGCTTGTTACGATGAGACTTACTCCAATCGGAAGGCCGATAATGTAAGCTACAAGTGTCGAAACAATTGTCATGTACAGAGTCTCAAGAAGGCCCTGCCAGAGAAGACCAACTAATACTGATGTTTCCATATTATGCCTCCTCCTCTTCTTCAACGTCTACTTCTGCAAAATCTACATCGTGTGCTCTGAGATATGCCTTCTGCTTCTCAGCCACAGCTTCATCGTCTGAAAGGCAGATTACCATCTGACCTCTCTGGTGTCCATCTACAACATCCATGTCTGCATACAGGATGTTAACCGGAGCCTTAAGCTCAAGAATCATGTTTGATACAACAGGATCGTAAGTGTGCTCATCCTTGAAAGCAATTCTGATTCTATGTGTATGTGAAATCTTAAGTGCTGTCTCTTTACCTTCTCCGTCAGGGAAGAAAAGCTTTCTTGCTGCTGCTGTCTTAGGCTTTGTAAAAATCTCCTGTACTTCGCCTCTCTCAACAATGCTTCCGCTTTCGATAATCGCTACTTTGTTGCAGACCTGTTTGATTACATCCATCTCATGAGTGATTACTACGAGAGTGATTCCAAGCTCCCTGTTAATCTTCTTAAGGAGAGCCAGAATTGATCTTGTTGTCTTAGGGTCGAGGGCACTTGTTGCCTCATCACAGAGAAGAACCTTTGGATCTGTCGCAAGAGCTCTTGCTATACCTACTCTCTGCTTCTGGCCTCCGGACAGCTGCGACGGATATGAATGTGCTCTGTCTTCCAGGTCTACTATCTTGAGCAGTTCCATGGCTCTCTTCTTCGCCTCGTCCTTAGGAACTCCGGCAATCTCCAGAGGGAAGCACACATTGCCCAGAGCATCTCTCTGCATCAGAAGGTTGAACTGCTGGAAGATCATTGCGATCTTTCTTCTCTCAAGATTAAGGTCTTTGTGCTTGAGTCCTGTAAGCGTCTTGCCGTCAAAAATAACCTTTCCTTCTGTCGGTGTCTCAAGCAGATTGATACATCTTACCAGTGTACTCTTTCCTGCTCCAGACAGTCCGATGATTCCGTAAGCATCACCTGGTTCAATGTCCAGATTGATGCCCTTGAGAGCCTGAACAAGTCCGTTCTTTGTCTCAAAGTCCTTTGTTACCCCTTGTAAGCTTATGATGTATTCGCTCACTTCTTACCCTTCCTTTCGATTAAAAAAGGCAGGTCACTAACGACCTGCCTTGCAAATTCACACCTACGAAAAAAATCATAGATAGTATCCAGCTTGTTGTTAGATCCTAGTACCTACGCTAATTGTCGGCTGCACATGCACATGCCCATCATTCCCATTTCCATCATCATCTTGCGATTAGTCATGTGACGTGCCTCCTTTCCTCGAAGCTTAAATACTAAATCTGTAGTATGACTCTATCACCTGCATTGATATAAGTCAATAGCGATTGAAAAATTTTTTGTGTAATTTCACAAAATACAATTTTACAGAGGTCTGTAACTGATTGCTTCACCATCCTCAACCTCTACAACGTAACCTCTGCCCGGGTCCGGTGTCCATGCCCAGCCGATTTCCTTTGTCTCCGGAAAAAGCCCATCCATGGCAAAAGCTATTACTCCTCCGTGACAGACAATTATGATTTTTTCTCTGCCCGCCTCAATATTCTCATCTATAACCTGGCGTACGCCCGACTGTACTCTCGTAACAAACTGATTCTGGCTCTCTCCGTTAGGTGCCGGCTTGTCAGGAAGTTTTCCCTGAAGCCAGTCCTTGCCCCAGTCTTTTCCGAGGAGTTCCTGTACAGACTTCATCTCATAGTCGCCCATGTTAATCTCTTTGAGCGCTGTTTTGACATCGTGCTCAATCTCGCCGTAGATTGCTTCCAGCGTCTGCTCTGTGCGAATCATGCCTGAGGTATATACCTGCGCATCTGAACAGTCAGGGTAGATTCCCTGCCTGCTGAAGTCAACAATCTCCTCTCGGCCTGGCTCAGTGAGATGGAGCTCTGTCCATCCGTACATTACGCCTTTTGTCGTTCCTTCTGTGTGTCCATGTCTTATAAAATATAAGGTTTGTTTCATATTTCCAGTCCCTTGTTGTATAATAATTGTGCTGTGCGCCTGTAGCTCAGGGGATAGAGTAGTTCACTCCGAATGAAA
>JAGHUT010000063.1 GCA_018064645.1 Candidatus Crickella merdequi
AAACCAGAGAACTACGACCTTGTTAAAGAGGCTCTTCTTAAGGCCGGAAGAACTGACCTTATCGGATATGACAGAAGCAAGTGCCTGATTCCGCCAAGGAAACCGGCACCAAAGGATACAAATAAACGAAACGGCAAAAGACACAGAAAGTAAATCAGGGGTACGATTATGATTATTAAGAAAAAAGCGAAAAAAACACCGGCGGTTGTCGTAGACAGCAGTAAATGCATAGGCTGTGGATTATGCGTAAAGGATTGCGTAGGCTCATGCCTGGAGATTGCAGATGGCAAAGCTGTATTCCAAGAGACACGCTGCATAGGCTGCGGTCACTGCTATGCAATCTGCCCGCAGAAGGCGATCGATATGCCTGGGCTCGATACAGAAGGTTGCGACGATTACGTTCCTATGACTGACTTCGATAGCGACAAACTTCTGACTGCGATGAAGAGCAGAAGAACAATAAGACAGTTTCAGGACAGACCTGTTGAGCAGGAGAAGATCGACAAAATCATCGAAGCGGGAAGATTCTGCCAGACAGCAGCCAACCACCAGAATATCGCATACACAATACTTGGCTCGAAGCAGGATGAGTTCGAGGCAGAATGCGTTAAGGTTTTTCGCACAGCAGTTCAGGCAGGCGGCAAATTTGTTAAGGCCTACGACGGCTTTGAGATTCCGGATGATTTCTTTTTCAAGGGAGCTCCTCTCGTAATTGTTGTTTCCGGAAGCAATTCAAACAAAGGTCTTGCAACTTCATATATGGAGCTGATGGCAGACAGCCTTGGCCTTGGCGTTCTTATCAGCGGCTTTGCAGAGACTGTAATCGCAATGAATCCAAAGGTGAAGAGAATGCTTGACCTGCCTAAGAAGCATAAGGTGCTGTCTGTTATGGTTATTGGATACCCTGCAGTGGAGTATCAGAGAATAGCACCAAGGAAGCAGGCTAATGTGAGAGTTCTTTAACTTTTTCTTGTCGGTAAATATAGACAAAGACGATTGTGGCATCAAAAAAACACACCATAATCGTCTTTTTTGATAGAATAAATGAGCCTTATTGTGTTATGTGTACGTTTTATGCACTATTATCACGATTTTTTATTGAATATGCAAAGGAGGAAATAACTAGAGGCCAAACTCACCGAAAGATGAGGACGGAAAGCTATAGGGCCTGAAGCTTCATGAGAAGTAATGGCAGCCAGTTGCCCATACACATGGAATGTTAATGGGGTTTTAATGAGAAAAAGATTATTTACTAGTATTCTCGCAGTTGTTTTCGCTCTCAGCATGACATTTACTGGAACAGTAGCAGTGTTTGCTGAAGATGCAGCGGACACAACAGATACAACAATTGTCGAGACAGAGGGTAGCGTTTCAGCAGATGACATTACATTAGCTGCTGAAGAGGATATTGCAGAAGAGGATGTTACAGTAGCTGAATTAGATGTAGAGGTTGAAGACACAGAACTCGTAGCAGAAGGTGAAGAGATTGACGCAGTTGCAAAGATCGGAGATGTCGAGTATGAGACTTTAGATGAGGCTCTGGCGGCAGCAAAGGCTTCACCAGAAGGAAGCGTAACAATCGAAATTCTTGGAGACTGTACTGCAGATAAGAATTTCAACGCAATGTTCTCAAAGAATATTACTTTCACAGGAAGCGGAAGAATTTCTGTACAGAACAAGACATACAACAATGGCCACAAGTCTAAGCTCACTGTAAGTGGTGCTGGTCTGACTTTTGACTGGAACGGAAGTGCCGGCGGTTGGCTGATGCTTGCGACAGGAGGAAACATTACTGTTGATAATGGCGCAACCTTTATTATGGAGTTCGACTCTGCTAAGGGGGCAAATTGTGCTTTCTATTTGTCAGCAGGTTCTGCTATTAACGTTCTTAATGGTTCTACAATGAGAATTCAGGGCCATAATACTAAAGGTGTTGGCGGACAGGCTTTTCAGCTCGAAACAAAATTAGCATCAACAATCAATGTGAGTGGTGGATCATCACTCGTTGTTGATGGAACAAACCGAGGATATGTTAACAGTCCGGTTATTAATGTTACAAATTCAACTCTGACTGTCCAGAACTGCACGTCAAATGCTTCAAACGGTGGAAAGAATACTTACGTTAATTCAGTTATCAGTTATCTGAATAATAATGGACATGGTATTTCAGCTGACAGCATTGATTCCACAAACTCAACTATCGTTTCAAGTGGCAACAGATATTATGGAATTGGTTCAACAAATAATACATTTACTAATTCCAGTGTTACTGTTGAAAACAACGGATATAATGGTCTGATGTCAAGAACATCGCTCACATCCAAGAATTCGGTGTTTGTTGTCGACCATAATGGTTATACTACTGGCGATGAGTATTCAGGAATGAATCTCAAGGGAACTTGTGATTTTGATGATTTATCAGTGGTAACTGTTACAAACAATGCTAATACTGGTATTGTTGTTACAGGAACAACAACTATTGCTAAGAGCCTGACAGTTACAACTAACAATGCAGTGTACAACAAAAACTGCAAAGGACTTGGTGGTGGAATCAGAGTAGCAGATAATGCAAGCCTTATTATTCCAAGAGATGCCAAAGTGTACAACAACCACGCTGATCTTGCGGGAGATGATATTTATGTTCATGCAGCAGGTTCAATTGCATTCGGACCTGTTGGTACAGACTGGGTTCTCGACGATTGCGAATGTCCAATCACAGGATGGTTCTATGACGGATATCGCGCTGTAGATTCCGCTGATGACACACCACTGAACAAAGCAACAGCAGACGTTGATACTACCAGATGGTCAGTAAAAGGCTGTGAGCTTCCAGACGGAACAACTGCAGAATCAACTTATGCAATTGAGTTCACTCCAGCAGAGAGCAACGCTGGTATTCTCGCTCTTAAGGCCGCTCACGGCGTATACAGAGTGTCATACCACGACAATGTGGAGGGAACAGTATTCGATGATCAGAACAACAACGACCTGAACTACGGAGATACAAATCCAGCGTTCCAGGGCGAGCCAACAAGAGATGGATATGAGTTCATCGGTTGGACTGATGAAGAAGGTGGCGATGTTGTAGTCGAGCTTCCATCAACAGTAGTTGGTGATGCTGATTACTACGCTGTATGGAAGAAGATTCCTGCAACAAACCCTGATGACCCAGGTAAGCCTGGAACAGGCTCAAAGACACCGGGAACAGGTTCAAAGACACCGGGAACATCAGACATGACAGATCTCATGGGCTATATCAGCCTCATGGGAGCATCAATTCTTGGAATCTATGTAATGGTTGCAAGAAGACGCAAAGAGAACGCATAAACGATTGCAGCAAAGTAACACAATAAAGAAATGACTTTTACCCGCGTATGGATTACAATATCCCTATGCGGGTAAAGTTTTTGTATTCGTAAAGAATTGAAATATAAGGAGATTTGGAGATGAAGAATTTTATCTATGAGACACCGACTAAGGTTTACTTCGGCAAAGATGAGGAACTTAAGGTTGGAAAAATTATCAGGGAATTTAATCCGAAGAAGGTTCTCATTCACTACGGAGGCAAGTCTGCCAAGGCCAGCGGTCTTCTTGACAAGGTTAAGAAGTGCCTTGAGGAGGAGAATATTGCATATGTTGAGCTCGGCGGAGTAGTTGCCAATCCTCAGCTTAGTCTGGTTAGAAAAGGTATCGAGTTCTGCCAGAACGAGGGCGTTGATTTCGTTCTCGCTGTTGGTGGCGGTTCTGTTCTCGACTCATCAAAAGCTATTGCTAACGGAGTTGCTAATCCTGATATTGATGTATGGGATATCTGTCTCGGCAAGTTCACTCCTGTAAAAACTCTTAAGAAGGGCGCTGTTCTTACTCTCAGTGCGGCAGGTTCGGAGATGTCCAACTCTTGTGTAATTTCAAACGAGGAGACTGGAGAGAAGAGAGGATACGGCTGCAGTGCTAACAGAATGGACTTCGCAATCATGAATCCAGAGCTTACTTACACAGTCAGCCCTTATCAGACAGCCTGCGGAGCAGTTGATATTGCAATGCACACAATAGAGAGATATTTATGCACCGGTGAGGATACATATCTTACAGATGCAATCGCTGAGGCTGTAATCAAGAGCGTAATCAAGGCTGGTAACGACTGCCTTGCCAACCCGGAAGATTACGAGGCGAGAGCTAATATGATGTGGGCATCATCGCTGGCACACAACGGACTGACGGGATGCGGTAGAGATTTTATGCTCGTAGTTCACCAGATGGAGCATGAGGTATCGGGAATGTATCCTGAGGTAGCGCATGGAGCAGGCCTTGCAGCACTCTGGTGCAGCTGGGCAAGATACGTATATACAGCTAACATTCCAAGATGGACCCAGTATGCTCACAATGTATGGAATATTGATATTGATTTTGAGCATCCTGAGAAGACTATTGAGAAGGCAATCAACATGCAGGAGGAGTACTACGCATCAATCGGAATGCCTACTAATCTCAAACAGCTTGGCGTAACAGAGGACAGCCTTGAGAAGCTGGCCCTCGACTGCTCAAGGAATAAGACAAGAAGCCTTATCGGCTACAAGCCGCTGGCATATGAGGATATTCTCGAAGTATATAAGATGGCGTATAACGCATAGGAGGGAACGATGGAAAGAGTAGTAGATTTTCTTAAGAAAGCAAACGTATATTATCTTGCAACAGTAGAGGGAGACCAGCCAAGAGTAAGACCTTTTGGAACTGCTCATGTATTCGAGGGAAAGCTTTACATTCAGACAGGCAAGGTTAAGCCTGTATCACAGCAGCTTATAGCTAATCCTAAGGCAGAAATCTGTGCTTTCATGGATGGTCAGTGGCTGAGAGTAGCCGGTAGACTCGTTGAAGATGCCAGACTCGAGGCTCGTGAATCAATGCTGGAGGCGTATCCTTCTCTTAAGGCTATGTATGCAGCAGATGATGGCAACACACAGGTTTTCTACTTCGAGGACGCTGAAGCAACATTCTCAAGCTTCACCGCAGCGCCTGAGGTTGTTGAATTCTAGGGGAGATAAGATTTGGAAAAAGCACTGGAAATAATCATATCTAAACAGTTCATATGGAGTGGAGTTCTTGTAATTGCTGCGGGTATTACAACAAGACTTATCACACATGCTTACAAAGCATACATGAAGAAAAGCGATAAGGACATTAAGACCTACGCCTTTGTAAGAACAGTTTTCAGAGCAGTCAAACTGGTGGTATGGATGCTTTTCATTCTGGCAATTCTTGATGTCAACGATATCAACGTCACATCAATAGTTGCTGGTGTCGGTGTTGCTGGAGCTGTCTTCGGACTTGCAATGCAGGATGTCATAAAGGATGTTCTCATGGGTATCCATATCGTTAACGATCACTCCTTCCAGGTAGGCGATGTAATCAGAATTAACGATGACACTGGAATAGTGACAATGTTTACTCTTCAGACAACGCAGTATACAAGCCTGAACACAGGCGACAAGGTTACTATCTGCAATAGAGATATAACTAAAGTTGCTCTTGCCAGCACAATGCTGGATATCAATATGCCTCTCAGCTACAGTGAGAATCCTGACAGAGTCAGGGAGGTCTTCAAGCCTTGTGCAGAAAGAATTGCAAAAATTCCGGGCATCAAATCGGCGGAGTATCTCGGCATTTCCGACTATGAGTCATCTGCCGTAATATATAAGATTCGCCTTCATGCTAATCCTAAAGACCACTGGGCAATGAAGAGAGCTGCTCTTGCTGAGATTCAGAGAACAGTAATAAGAGAAGGCATTGAGATACCTTTCAACCAGCTGGATGTGAATGTAAAGAAATAGTATGGACAAACAAAAAGAGTCGCGTAGCAGCGCGACTCTTTTTCTATCCTGAAAAGCCGCTGTCCCGATGCTGCGGCTTTTTAGTATGTCAAAAATAATTGCGCAGAGTGTATTAGTTATCGTACAATCTTAATACAATTTTAATATTAAGGAGGACCAGCGATGCGTATTACTGTTGTAGGATGCGGAAACGGGGCATTTGCGGTAGCAGCTGACTTGAGCAGCCGTGGCCATGAGATTACTCTGTATGTAAATGAGTCACATAGTAGTAATTTCGACCGGATACGCGATAGTAGAGTGATTGAATGCACGGGAGTAGGGCCGAAGGGTCATATCGAACTGCATGATGTTACCTGCGACATTACCAGAGCCCTTGACGGGGCAGATCTGATTATGCCTGTTATCACTGCAAATTCCCATGTTGAAGTTGCAGAAGAACTGGCTCCACATCTGAAAGATGATGATAGAATACTGCTTGTGCCTGGAAGCACAGGCGGAGCACTGATTTTTGCAAAAATATTTAAAGAACAAAGCAAAGCGAAGAATCTTCGAATAGCAGAGATGCACACACTTCCGTATGCATGTCGAAAGTTCGGCGGAGAGGGAAAAGCCAGGACTGGTGTTCACATTCTTCTTGAAGTGAAGAAACTTTTTGTTGCGGCTTTTCCGGCAAAATATAATTACGAGATGTTTGAAATAGCTAAAGAACTATATCCGGCAAGTGTTCTTTGCAAAGATGTATTAGAAACAAGTCTGAATAATGGCAACGCCACAACTCACCCGGCGCCTGTTGTACTTAATGCAGGCAAAATTGAGTATTACGGCAGGCACTATCACTATATGGAAGGTATTACTCCAAGTGTTGCCAACGTTATTCAGGTGATCGACGATGAACGCAAGAAGATATGTAAAGCCTTTGGATATGACGAGCTGGATGTTAAGGACAGGCTTTACCAGATGGGTTACTGCATGGACAGGTCCAGTGTGTATGCAGCAATTCAAAGCAGCGGTGAAGTATTCCTGCCGCTTGAAGGACCGAACGACCTTAGCGGCAGATATCTGACAGAGGATGCACCATGCTCCATGGTTGCCATGATTGAATTTGCAGGGCTTGCCGGAGTTGATACCCCGACAATGGATGGAGTAATAAGTCTTGCTTCTGCACTTAGAAACGAAGACTACAGAACAAGCGGAAGAACTCTGGATAAGATGGGTGTGGATGGTATGACCATCCAAGAACTTAAAAAGTTCCTCTACGAGGGCTGGAACTAAATGCTGATGAAGGTGAGAGCCTTGCAATTATTGACATTGAGGCATTTTTAATATACAATCTTTCTGTTATGGAGGGCTACTTATTCCTCCGTGATAAAGTAGATAAATGTTGTATAAACAGGGTTATTAAAGGCGAAAGGAGCACATAATGTCAAATTGTGCAATTGTAGGAATTAACTGGGGTGATGAAGGCAAGGGCCGTATGGTTGACCTTCTCACAAGAGATTATGATGTAGTAGTAAGATACCAGGGTGGCGGTAATGCTGGACATACTGTAATCAATGAATACGGTAAGTTTGCGCTTCATCTGCTTCCATCAGGAATTTTTACACCTGGTGTTGTTAACATTCTCGGTAACGGCGTTGCTGTAGACCCTGAGAGCCTCTGGTCAGAGATTCAGGATGTTGAGGCTCAGGGTGTTGCAATCACACCTGAGAAGCTGATGATCAGTGATAGAGCTTCACTTGTAATTCCTTGGCATAGAGATCTTGACTCACTTGAGGAGGAGAGACTCGCAGGCAAAAAGTACGGTTCAACAAAGCAGGGAATCGCACCATTCTATTCAGATAAGTATCAGAAGAAGACTGTTCTCGCCGGAGAACTTTTCTACCCAGAGAGACTCAAGTCACATCTTGAAGATCTTCTCGAGTGGAAGAATCTAACACTTACAGGCGTTTATGGTGCAGAGCCTTATACAATCGAAGACCTTATGAAGTGGGTTGATGAGTACTGCGAGAAGATTAAGCCTTACATCTGTGATTCAGGTGCATTCCTGAGACAGGCAAAGAAGGAAGGCAAGAACATTCTTTTCGAGGCACAGCTTGGAGCGCTCAGAGACCTTGATTTTGGTATTCACCCTTATACAACATCTTCAAATACAACAGCAGCATTTGCTGCTACAGGTTCAGGAATCGGAACTGTTAACATTGATACAATCGTAGGCGTAGTTAAGGCATACTCAACATGCGTAGGTGAGGGCCCATTCACATGCGAGTGGTTCGGAGAAGAGGCAGAGAAGCTTCGTGAGGCTGGTGGCGAGTACGGTGCTAAGACAGGAAGACCTCGTCGTGTTGGTCCAATTGATATCGTTGCTACTAAATACGGTGTTGAGATGCAGGGTGCAACTGACATCGCACTTACAAAGATGGATGTTCTCAGCTACATGGACAGAATTCCTGTTTGCACACATTACATCGTAGATGGTGAGCAGACTGATGCATTCCCATTCCCTGCAGCACTTGATGAGGCAAAGCCTGTAATCGAGTATGTTGACGGATGGCAGTGCGATATCGCTGATATCAGAACATGGGAGGATCTCCCAGAGGCAGCACGCAAGTATGTTGAGTTCATCGAGGAGCGAATCGGATGTCATATCACATACGTATCAGTAGGTGCAGAGCGTGATGCTTACATCAAGAGATAAGTATAATTCGTCAGCGGATAGGGGATAATATAGGAGAATTAAGAATGTATAACAAATACGAATCACCGCTTTCATCAAGATACGCTTCCGAGTACATGCTCAACCTTTTCTCAGCACAGAAGAGAATCGAGACATGGAGAAGACTCTGGATTGCACTTGCAAGAGCTGAGAGCAAGCTGGGACTCCCTGTAACAGAGGAACAGGTTGCAGAGATGGAGGCGCACATCAGTGACATCGATTTCGAAACAGCTGCAGCAAGAGAGAAGGAAGTACGTCATGATGTAATGGCTCACGTTTACACATACGGCAAGGTTGCTCCATCAGCAGCTGGAATCATCCACCTGGGCGCAACAAGCTGCTATGTAACTGACAATGGTGACATGATTATCTACAGAGACGCTCTTGAGTACATCAGAGATGAAGTAAAGAGCGTAATCAAGAACCTTGCAGATTTCGCTGAGGAGTACAAGGCACTCCCAACACTTGGATACACACACTATCAGCCAGCTCAGCTGGTAACGGTTGGCAAGAGAGCATCCCTCTGGATGCAGGATTTTGCAGCTGACCTCGAGGAGATTGAGTTCGTTCTCTCATCATTCAAGCTTCTTGGATGCAGAGGAACAACAGGAACAGAGGCAAGCTTCAAGGAGCTCTTCAATGGAGACAGAGAGAAAATCCTCCAGCTTAACCAGATGATCTGCGATGAGTTCGGCTTCTCATCATACTTCGATGTAGCTGGCCAGACTTATCCACGTAAGTTCGACTCAAGAATTCTGAACTGCTTAAGCTCAGTAGCACAGAGTGCTTACAGAATGGCTAACGACATCAGACTTCTTCAGCACGACAGACAGCTTGAGGAGCCGTTTGAGAAGAACCAGATTGGTTCATCAGCAATGGCATATAAGAGAAACCCAATGAGATCAGAGCGTATCTGCTCACTCTCAAGATATCTTATCAGTGATGCAGCTAATGTTCATCACACAGCTGCAGTTCAGTGGCTCGAGAGAACACTTGACGATTCAGCTAACAGAAGAATCTCAATGCCAGAGGGCTTCCTTTGTGCAGATGCTATCCTGAGACTCTGCAAGAACGTAACATCAGGTCTTGTAGTTAACGAGGCAATCGTAGAGGCAACAGTTAGAGAGTATCTCCCATTCATCGCTACAGAGAATATCCTCATGGAAGGCGTAAAGAGAGGCGGAGACAGACAGGAACTTCACGAGGTAATCAGAACATGCTCAATGGAGGCAACAGCTAACATGAAGGCAGGCGGCAAGTGCAACCTCATGGAGATCCTCGCTGAGAGACCAGAGTTCGGTATGACACTTGAGGAACTCGAATCAGTACTTGAACCAACACTCTACACAGGAAACTGCGCAGAGCAGGTAGCAGAGTACGTTGCAAAAATCAGACCAATCGTTGCAGATGCCAGCGCAGACGAGGCAGAGATTAATGTATAAGGGGACGGTCCTCGCGGACCAAACGGTACAAAAGGTGACCGACTCTAAAGAAATGTGACTAAAGACTCGAGCAAGGCTCGAGTCTTTTTTTCGCAAATTCGTGATTTGGGGTATTTGTTCCCTTGCGCACTCGCGGTATATGGTCTATAATTGCAAAACAATCAGAAGTGCATGGACTATGGGGTAGATAATGCAGTACTATACAGCGATAATAATTCTGACGGTTGTTTCAATGCTGGTCATGATTGTTCATGTATCGCAGTCTGAGATAATCGACAGTAAGACACGACAGGGATTCGTGCTGGCTTTCGTAATAATATGCATTGCTTCGATGGCAGAGTGGGGAACTAAAGTACTCGATGGCAGCAGCCAGGAGTATATTGTTTTTCATGCACTGATCAAGAGTGTTGAGTTTACCATGGCTCCGCTTATCATGCCTATCTGGGCATCCGTTATTGGAGATTCAAAGAGGAACAGGTGGATCTGGCCGGTGCTCGGCTGCAATGCAATTCTTGAGTTTGCATCGGCAAAGCTGGGCTTCATCTTCTACATCTCGGCAGACAACTGGTATACAAGAGGTGAATTCTATTCCATCTATGTAGTTGCATATGCACTGGGTCTCGTTGTGCTGCTGCTAGAAATCGCCAGATTCAGCCGCGAATACCAGAACAGGAATCTTATAACGCTTATTTCCATAATCGCATTTCTTGTTGTCGGTGTTGCATTCCAGCTTGTTGACAGCGAGCTTAAGACAACATGGATTACCGCAGCGATAAGTGGAATCATGCTATATGTTTTCATTGTCGGACTCACCTTGCAGATTGATCTGATGACAAGAATGCTCAACAGAAGGTCCTTTGAATCCTGGATAAGGAAGATCAACTTTAATACCATAATAATGGTTTTCGATGTAGATGATTTCAAGAAGGTAAATGATACATACGGACATGCCAAGGGTGACCTTGTGCTTGCTGCTGTTGCAAGATGCATAAGAAAAACATTTGCAAATCAGGCGTTATGCTTCAGAATGGCAGGAGATGAGTTCTGCGCAATTCTCAAAAGGGGCGTATGTGAAACTATAGATATAACGGAATGCGAGAAGCAGCTTGACGCATATCTTGCTGAAGAGAGACATGCTGATCCGGCAATTCCAAGCGTATCTATGGGCAGTTGCATATATGATGGAGAGATAACAATAGAAGAAGCTATCGACAGGGCGGATGCTGATATGTACCACAACAAAGAGAAACGTAAACAATCACGGATATAGTAACTGATTATAATGCAAAAAGACTCGAGCCAGGCTCGAGTCTTTTTCTATATAGTTATTCTTCGAAAGCAAACATCAGTATCGAAAGTGTTGTAAGACCTGCTGTCTCGGTTCTCAGGATTCTTTTGCCAAGTGTAATCGGCTTTGCGCCTGCTTCCATTGCAAGCTCAACCTCGTTCTCGGCAAAGCCGCCTTCAGGACCTATGAAAATGCCGACAGATTTAACCTGAGAAGTCTTGAGCGTTTCAATGATTGCACGAGTCTCTTCAATTCCCTCAGCTTTTTCATAAGGAATAAGCACCGCATCAAGCTCCTTTGCATAAGCAAGAGCCTGCTTGAAGGTCATCGGCTCCTTAACAACAGGAATGATCGCTCTGCCGGACTGCTTGGCTCCACTCTCAGCAATCTGCTGCCAGCGAGCAATTTTCTTAGCCGCCTTCTTATCATCAAGCTTCACAATAGAACGGCTTGTGGACACAGGAACGACCTCAAAAGCACCAAGTTCAACAGCCTTCTGGATGTTGAGTTCCATTTTGTCTGATTTAGGGAGCCCCTGAAAAAGATAAAGCTTCACCGGAAGCTCTGAATATGACTTCCAGGAATTCTCAATGTTGCAGACAACAATGTCTTTGTCGAGAGACTGAATTGTGCAGTGATAATCGGTTCCTTCACCATCGCTGATGGAAAGCTCATCACCGACGCGCATCCTGAGAACATTCCTGATGTGATTAACATCGCCGTCATATATGTTGATTGTGTTCTGCCTGATCTGGTCAGGAGTTACAAAGAATCTTGCCATTTTTTCACCTTTCTGTTGTACAATATACTTGAATAATTTTACAACAAAGGGGAAGTTATGGCAAAGATTTATACATCAGTAGATCAGCTCATCGGCAGAACGCCGCTTGTTGAGCTATGCAATATAGAGAAGCTGGAAGGCCTTGAAGCAAGAGTAATAGGCAAATTCGAATCCTTCAATCCTGCTGGAAGCGCAAAAGACCGTGTCGGAAAAGCAATGATAGAGGATTTCGAGGCGCGTGGAGTTCTTACACCAGGCGCAACAATCATAGAACCGACATCAGGCAACACAGGAATCGGACTTGCGGCAGTCGGGGCAGCCAGAGGCTATCGTGTAATCATCGTAATGCCTGATACCATGTCTGTCGAGAGAAGGCTTCTTATGACTGCGTATGGTGCGGAACTTGTTCTTTCAGATGGCAAGCTGGGAATGAGCGGTGCAATTGCAGAGGCTGAAAGGCTTGCTGCGGAGATTCCGGGCAGCATAATTGCAGGACAGTTTGATAATCCGGCCAACCCTGCTGCTCATTATGCAGCAACAGGTCCTGAGATATGGGAGGATACTGACGGCAAGGTTGATATCTTTGTCGCAGGCGTTGGTACAGGCGGAACGATTACAGGCACTGGTAAATATCTCAAAGAGAAGAATCCTTCTGTAAAAATCATTGCTGTTGAGCCGGCTTCATCTCCGCTCTTATCAGGCGGTGAGGCAGGTCCTCATGGTCTGCAGGGTATTGGCGCCAACTTCGTGCCGGCCATTCTTGATACAGAGATTTATGATCGTATCATTACAGTAACAGATGAAGATGCCTATGAAATGGGAAGACTTATTGGACGCAAGGAAGGCATGCTTGTAGGAATTACATCAGGCGCAGCTGCCTGGGCTGCAGTTCAGCTTGCAAAAGAACCTGAGAATAAGGGTAAGACAATAGTTGCGCTTTTACCAGATATAGGAGATCACTATCTCTCAACACCGATGTTTGCAGAGTAGGAGAATGACAATGAATATCAAAGATTTTTTCAGGGATAACAACAAGGCTGCACTTGCTTATTCAGGCGGTGTTGATTCAACATACATTCTTCACGAGGCGCTGTCGGCAGGAGCAGATGTAACGGCTTACTATGTTAAGACAGATTTCCAGCCGCAGTATGAATTTGAAGATGCCATGGATATGGCGAAGGAACTGAAGGCCAGGGTAAAGGTGATTAATCTCGATATACTTGCTGTTCCGGAGATTGCATCGAATCCGGTTAACAGGTGCTATTACTGCAAGAAGGCGATTTTTGGCGCCATACTTGATGCGGCTGCTGAGGACGGTTACAGTGTCGTTCTTGATGGGACAAATGCTTCTGACTCTGCGGAGGAAAGACCGGGAATGAAGGCGCTGAGAGAGCTTGAGGTCAGGTCGCCGCTTCAGGAGTGCGGAATTACAAAAGCCGAAGTAAGAAGGCGTTCAAGGGAAGCTGGTCTTAAGACCTGGGACAGACCAGCTTATGCATGTCTTGCAACAAGAGTTGCATCAGGGGAGAAGATTACGGCGGCGAAGCTTTCGAGAGTTGAGGATGTTGAGGATGCTCTTGTAAGATTCGGACTGGTTGACTTCCGCGTGAGAACACTTGGAGACATAGCTAGACTTGAAGTTAGAGAAGCTCAGGCTGGGCTGGTTCTTGAACATCGTGATGCCATAGTGGAGATTCTTAAGAGACGATTTGATAAGGTGGTTCTTGACCTCGACTTCAGAGAAGAGATGGATATATAGGGGGCAGAAATGCTAAATAAAGGAATGAAACTGCATATAGACTGCAGGTACGGTGTTGCCGGGGATATGCTCACTGCAGCACTCATGGTTCTTGTGCCGGCTGAGTGCAGGGCTGAGATTCTGGAGGACCTTAATAATATGGGGATAGAGGGCGTTGTCTATGAGCTTTCTGAGGTGACAAAGCATGGGCTTCAGGGAGCATCTATGAAAGTCCTGATACATGGAGATACAGAGGGCGGCCACGTTCATCAGGGAGAAGAGGGAGACCACCACCATCATCACCATCACCACCACGGAAGAGGACTTGCTGATATCAAGCAGATAATCGATTCTCTCACAATTAATGACAATGTTAAGGCAAAAGCCCTTGGAGTGTACGAAATGCTGGCACAGGCCGAATCTGAGGCGCACAACGAGGCTGTAGAATTAATTCACTTCCATGAAGTTGGTGCGCTGGATGCAGTTGCAGACATAACTGCAGTATGTTACCTTATGGATTATTTCAGTCCAGCCGTAATAACTGCGTCTCCAGTTGGTATCGGAAGCGGAAAAATCAAATGCGCTCATGGTATTCTTCCGGTTCCTGCGCCTGCAACAGCTAATCTTCTGCGTGGAATCCCAACATGCCATGACGATCTGACCGGAGAACTGTGCACACCAACGGGAGCGGCTCTGATTAGATTTTTTGCAGAAGCCTTCTGCGATGAGGAAGAGATGGCTCCGGCACATAACGCGTACGGCTTCGGCAGCAAGGATTTTGACTGGCCCAACTGTGTCAGAATAGCTTACGGTGAATAGGGGGCTTCATGGATAACCTGATTGACGAGAGATTTGAAGATACAATTATTGAACTGCAGGCAAATCTTGATGACATGACTGCAGAGGCGATAGCTTTCGCAATGGAGAGGCTCTTCGAGGCGGGAGCAGTAGATGTTTTTACGGTGCCTATAGGCATGAAAAAAAATCGCCCCGGAACACTTCTTGCGGCACTCTGCCAGCCTGCGAAAAAGGAATCAGTTGTTGATGCTTTTTTCAAATACACTACGACTATTGGAATTCGTGAAACTGTAAAGACCCGTTACATTCTTGCGCGTGAGACAGAAGTTCTGTCAACGCCATTCGGCGATATTCACAAGAAGGTTGTAAGTGGCTACGGAGTTCAGCGATACAAATATGAATATGATGACATTGCAGGAATTGCAGAGCAGACAGGGCTGACCCTGGATGAGGTGATTAGGCAGTATTGTCATGAATAGCCGCCAGATATGAAAAAGAAAAAGCCTGCTCATAGAAAGAGCAGGCTTTTGTTGTTGTGTATCGAGAGTCGGTACCTTTCGGTACCATTTGGTCCGCGAGGACCGTCCCCTCAACTAGATCTTCATGCACACATCCCATGCGCTCCAGATAACGTCTCTGAGGTTACCCCACTTTACGCATGTTCCGATCTTGTGGATTCTTCTGCTGAACTTCTTGCTGTTGTACATTGTGTTTGGTACGAAGCCAAGTCCGTTAACAACTGAGTCGCACTCAACCTTGAATGCATCTCCGCCGTTGTTTGGCTTAACCATTACATAGCCGTCGCCGATCTCGCAGATTGAGTGCTCGAGGTATACAGGAACCTTCTTGAATGCGAGCATCTCTCTGAGGAATGAGCTGTTAGCAAGACATGTTCCAGGTGTGTTGATGAGGTCGTTTGCAAACTCAACGATAACAGGCTTTCTGCCCTGGAGTACCATCTCGTAAGCAGCCTCACATGATGACTGTCCGCCGCCGAAGAATACAACCTTGTCTCCGCCCTTTCCGTCGAGGAGAAGGTCTGTGAAGTCGATTGTCTTCTCGAAACCAGGAACGAGGAGAGTCTTCTTTCTTGCTCCGATAGTGATGATTACATCATCATACTTTCTGAGGAGTGAAGCAGCATCAGCGATATCGCAGTTGAATCTGATATCGATGTCATACTTCTCGATCTCTCTCTTGTACCACTCGATGAGTCTCTTATCCTCTTCCTTGAATGACATTGCAGCAGCTGTGATATAGATACCGCCAACCTGGTCTGTCTTCTCGAAAATTGTTGGATTGTGGCCTCTCTTTTTAAGTACGAGTGCAGCCTCAAGTCCGCCGATTCCTGCGCCGATGATAGCAACATTCTTAGGCTTCTTTGTAGGAACAATCTTGTACTTGTTGTGCTGCATTGTTGAAGGTGTCAATGCGCAGCGAGCCAGGTGCATTGAGTCATCGAGGCTCTGTGTATTAGGTGTATCCTTTGCCTTTGAGAAGCTGAAGCAAGCGTTATGGCAGTTGATACAAGGCTTGATGTCCTCTTCTCTGCCTTCTCTCAGCTTTGTTACCCACTCAGGATCTACGAGGTTCTGACGAGCAACTCCCATAGCATCGATCTCACCTGCAGCGATTGCCTTAGCAGCAACGTCCGGTGTCATCTTACCTGCACATACAACAGGCTTGTCTGTGAACTTCTTGATGTGAGTTACCTCAGGCATATTTACGTTGTTGTCCATGTATACAGGTGGATGAGCCCAGTACCATGCATCGTATGTTCCGTTGTCGCAGTTGAACATGTCGTAACCCATGTCTCCGAGGTACTTGATAGCCTTCTCGGACTCAGCCATGTCACGACCGAACTCCTCGAACTCCTCGCCAGGAACAGCACCCTGGAGGAAGCCCTTAGTCTTTGATACTACTGAGTAACGCAGTGAAACAGGGAAGTCATCTCCGCACTCTCTCTTGATAGCCTGTACGATCTCAACAGCGAAACGATATCTGTTCTCAAATGATCCGCCGTACTGGTCAGTTCTGTAGTTCATGTTGGCAATTGTGAACTGGTCAAGGAGGTAACCCTCATGAACAGCATGAATCTCAACACCATCTACACCAGCATCCTTGAGCAGCTTTGATGTCTTTGCGAATGCCTCAACCATCTCGTGAATCTCTTCAACTGTGAGTGGTCTTGCCTTCAGTGATGGGTACCATCTGTTAGGTGTCTCAGAAGCAGAAGCTGAAGCGTAGTCAACGTCAACTACGAGTCCTGCAACCTTACCAAGAGCCTTGTGCTCGAGGAACTTAACGAACATATCGTTGATAGCCATTGAACGACCAAAACCAGCTGTCAGCTGAATGAAAAGCTTTGAGCCTGTCTTGTGGAACTCTGGCATCCACTCTGCAAGATCCTTGAACATCTTCTTGTTCTGATAGAGCCATCTTCCGCCCATCAGGTCTCTGATTCCCTGGATTCCAGGAAGTACCAGACCTACGCCGTCCTCGGCACGTGACATGAGATGGTAAGCAGCTTCCTTATCGAAGTGGCATGGTTCCATCCATCCGAAGAGGGAAGTTCCGCCCATGGAAGTCTGTACGATTCTGTTAGGAATCTCGCAGTTACCGATCTTCCAAGGGGTAAATAAAGGTTCGTATTTCTTATCCATACTTTCTTACCCAAGTCCTTTCTTTACATTTGCTGCGGCGACCCTTGAAGGGGCGCTGTCTAGTCAGCACATAAATAAATAATAGTATTAAGCCATGTGTGTTACTTGGTTCAAATTTACTATTTGAAAGGAGTTGATGTCAAGGGAATATCAATGGTTTTAGGACATTTCAAGATATTGAATAACACTTATTCTTGAATTTGTGTAAAAAACGATTCCCCAAAGGGAATCGCAGTTTGTTAAGTCGACAGATGCCTGCATGACGGTATGTTTTATCTCCTTCGCGCTATTACACTGACCCAGTCGCCAAGGTGCTGGCTTCCAAGAATTTCCCATGCAGGATTGTTCTCAAAAGCAGCCTTAACTTCACCTTCTCTTGTATTGATAATGCCGGAAGTAATGAAAATCGTACCCTCTTTGGCAAATCTGTCAGCCTGTCCTGCTTCTGCCAGGGTAACAATTACGGGAGCAAGAATGTTGCTTACTATAATGTCGTAGCTGCCGTGCTTTTCGGCTGAAGCGATGACTTCTTTGTCTTCGGCAATGTTGCCGATAACGAGTTCAAACTGGCTGTTAGATATGTTGTTAAGAGCCATGTTGTCCTCGATGATGTGAACACAGTCAGGATCAAGCTCTGTTGCCATTATGAACCGAGCGCCCATTGAGAGAGCACAGAAGCCAAGAATTCCGCTTCCTGTTCCAATATCGAGAACACTCTGTCCAGGCTTGAGATACTTCTCAAGTCCGTCAACACATAATCTTGTAGTCTCGTGACTTCCAGTACCAAAAGCAGTGCCGGGATCCATCTCTATTACAGTCATATCTCCGTTTTCAACAGAAGACACATATTCTTCAGGAATATCTGTCCATGTAGGCTTGATGATAATATTCCCCATAATCTGAGGCTTGAAATAGTCCTTCCAGTTGTTGCGCCAGTCTTCCTCCCTGCTCATTTCTGTTTCGATGGTTCCGGCACCTATATTCATATAGGAGCTTATTTCTTTAAGGCTTTCCTGTATTGATTCCATAAGCTGCATAACTTCTTCTTCAGACCATTCCTTGTCGTGAATAGTATAAGAATCGTCTACAGATGAGATGTTCTCCAAAGCTGCAGAGGTATCAGTGGCGGAATCATTTTTGAGCCTGAGATAAAAACTGACAAGAGATACACCTTCTTCAAGTTTGATCTCTTCGTCTGGCAAAAGCTCTGGTTCAGGATCGATGTACATAGCCTCAAATTCCTCGTAAGTAGGTGGGAGACTGTTCTCGATCTCGATTCCGGATACGCCAAAATCCATCAGCATTGAGCTGATAATGTCTTCTGCTTCTATAGTTGTTCTTATTGTGTATTTAGTCCATTCCATATCTTTATTATAATCATGTATCGTTGCGTGCACAATTCATATGTTATATAATCAAACGGATAATATTTATCAATATGTGATAGGGGAATAATTATGAACAAGACAATTAATCCAAGAATCAGATCTTTTTATCATGACACAAACGAGATTCCTGAGCTTGCAATAGTTCCTGAGAAGACAGCTCTTCTTATTATGGATATGCAGGATTCAAATATTAGAAATATGCAGATCGGTATGACTGGCGAAGATGGTGAGAAGCACTACTCACGCT
This sequence comes from Candidatus Crickella merdequi, assembly GCA_018064645.1. Classification (GTDB taxonomy): domain Bacteria; phylum Bacillota; class Clostridia; order Peptostreptococcales; family Anaerovoracaceae; genus Crickella; species Crickella merdequi. The sequence continues at coordinate 18,887 of JAGHUT010000063.1, forward strand.
GGAAGGATTTCTATGACAGAATGACATATATCACTCTTCCGGCTAACAAGGAGATTCTTGCGAAAGCAAGAGAAGTTGGCATCAAGGTTGTGTATGCTATGGAAGGCAACCAGATGGAGGGTGATAAGATTATTGACGAACTTAAGCCTGTGGAAGGCGAGGAAGTTATCCTCAGAGACCGCAGCAGCATTACGAGAGGAACCACTTTTGTTGATGATATGAAAGCTGCGGGAATTGACACAATAATAGTAACAGGAATTGCTACGGATCATTGCGTATCAAGCTCTGTAAGAGCACTGTCAGATTATGACTTCAATGTTATTGTTGTTGATGAGGCCTGCTCAGCCGACAGCATGGAGTCTCATGATTATGAGCTTAAGGCTATTAATATTTGTTATTGCACAGTTTTAAGCCAGATGCAGCTTATGGAAATTATCGGCTAGAGGAGTTCGGGTATGGCAAAGAGCAGTACAGAGATTATTATCGGCAAGGATACTAAGTATCAGGTTACTCTGCGTGTTGAGTCAACTGGAGGACGAGGCTTCAGTGCATTTATCTACGGTGGAGACAAGGCTCATGTAGGCGCTGTTTCTCTTGTTTCTCCTAAACTGGAGGAGCAGATGGTTTCCTTAGGCAATGAGTTCGATGAGGAAGTTGCAAGTTACATAGCAACGAGACTGGCGGATGCATTCAGAGAGCCTGCATCCTGTACAGCCGGAATTGAACTTAAAGGGGCTGACGAGAAGGATATTCAGCAGCTGAAGATCAATTATAAGGCGACAGTTACACATTACATTGCCTCATACGACAGAACAAAATAAATAGTGACAATTTATTTTGAGGGTAGTATATTATATATGGGGTAGGTTCAATATTTATGGAAAGTGTCTTTAATCAGTCGAAGGAGTGGTTAAATGAGTGCACATTCTTTTATTGTTATATTTGTAATTATTTCTGTCACTGCTGCAGTGATGGATTTCATATTGGCGCATTTTGCGCGTAGAGAGAGAACAAATAGTGCTATGCTACTGCGACATACCTGTTGCTGGGCTGGTGCTGTTGTTCTTTTTTATTCTCTAACTGTTGTTGCAGGCAGTTATCTGTTGTTCTCGATGGCAACGAGCGTATATTTCTTAAGCATTACACTGATGCTGGTATATTTCTTTTTCTTTACCATGGATTACACGGGGCATAGTCTTGGTCGCAAGTATAATGCGGTAATCCTTCTTCTTGTACTTGCGGATGTAATTATTGAGATTACTAATATCTTTTTTGAGATTTCTGTTCACTATGTTCCTCAGACAGGCTACATCGACACATATGTGTACGAAATGAAGCCTCTATATTATTATCATCTGCTCCTCGCGTACACTCTGCTTGCAGCATCCTTAAGTCTTCTTGTACACAAGCTCATTGCTTCACCTGAGGGATATAAGAAGCAGTATGGAATTCCTGTTGCGGGAATAGCTGTAGTTGCACTGATTAATGCTACCTTCCTGTTTATGCCAAAGGGTGTATATAACGCGCTTGACTATTCTGTAATTTGCTATCCTATAGCAACATACTTTATGTACTGGTCTGCTTTCAAATTCAAACAGGTGAGAATGCTGGACTACTTCCGTGCCATAGCCATAGAGCGAGCTGAGACAGGAATAGTCATGTTTGATTATCAGGACAGGCTTATTCTGTGGAATCAGAAGGCTGACAAGCTTACACCGGAAGTATCTCTGGTTGATAAGCTGTCACTTGAAGATTTCAAGAAAAGCTACGAGAGGCTGGAGAAGACAACCTTTGGTGACGAAAGCATTTCTGTTCAGTGCGGATACACAAAAGCAAGTGAAGTAGGTGCGGTTCGAGTAGACTATCAGCCGGTATTCTCCCGAAAGAACAAGTTGCTTGGAAGAATATTTATTCTTTCAAGTCTGGATACAGAGCTGGATCTTCTGACAGGCTTCCAGAATCTGGACGGCTTCAGCAGGAGAGTTATCGATAATCCATCAATTCTCAATTACCCTGTAGACATTGTGGTTATTGATATAAATAAGCTTGAGCAAATTAACACCTCTATGGGAGACAAGCGCGGAGATCTGGAGATAAGACGACTTTCGGAGCTTATGAGAGAACACTTCCCTGATGGCACTGACTATATCAGGGGCAGAGATGCTCTTCTGGCGGCCGTGTATCATAACACAAATCCAGACAAGACAGATCAGATAATAAGCAGAATATGTGATGCCTATAGCGGAACCTTCCAGTTCGGAATTGCCAGCGCAGACGGCACTGATGTAAGCGTTAAGCAGGCCGCAGCTCAGGCTCGTGACAACATGAGAATCAAGAAGCTGCTCGATACAGACTCCAATCATTCGGCTGTGCTGTCGTCTCTTGTAAGAGCTCTTGAAGAGACTGACAGTGATACAGAGGCACACGTAAGAAGAACCAGGAGAATGGGTATTTTTCTGGCTGAGAGAATGGGCCTTAACGATACGGATAAGACACATCTGGCTTTACTATGTCTTCTCCATGATATTGGAAAAATCGGCATACCTCTTGAGATTCTTAATAAACCGGGAAGACTTTCTGTTGCAGAGTGGAATGTTCTTAAGAGTCACGTTGAGAAGGGCTACCAGATTTGCATAAGTACAAGTGAACTTGAGTGCATTGCAGATATGGTTAGATATCACCATGAGAGATGGGACGGCAAAGGTTATCCTGATGGATTATCTGCTACTGAGATTCCACTGCTCTCGCGTATTATTTCAGTAGTAGATGCATACGATGCGATGGTCAATGACCGAAGCTACAGAATGGCGCTTCCTGAGTGGGAGGCCAGAGCAGAATTAAGGAAATGTGCGGGAACACAGTTTGATCCAGAAATTGTAGACGCATTTATCAGCCTTCTTGAAGAGATAGATTCAAAGCCTGTGATAGAAGTTGTTGAAAGCTCTATTGCGAAGAAGGATGACCAGGTCTTAAAGAAACCTGTATATAAGAATATTGACGGAAACACTCATGTTATCAAGTACAGTCGATATGTACTTGATGATCATGAGAGAATTATCGAGGCGGATGCTATATTCGAAGAGCTTACAGGCTATTCGAGAGAAGATATCGATAAGGGAACGCTTAGTCAGCAGGACCTCATTCCTGAAGAGGACAGAACCTTCTATCTTCAGCTTGTATCGAAATATATCGGAGAGAATGGAGTAGCTTGCTTCGAGCACAGACTGCAGAAGAAAGACGGTTCAACTATATCTGTTATGTGTATTGGCAGAAGATTCTATGATTCTGCAACAAAGACAACCAGGAATGAAATCATAGTAGCGGACAGCTCAACAACATGGGCAGTACGAAAGGCTCTTGGAACTGCAGATTCGGGCAAGACATCCATTATGAGAACCAAGCAGATTGAGCCCGCCAGAGATTCCCTTACTGGACTTCTCACAATGGAAGCCTTTCTAAGTGAGCTTAAAGTTAAGCTTGTATCTTCCAAGCGCAAACTCCTCGTGCTGACTATTGAAGTAAATGACTTCGACAGTTATTGCAATGAGAGAGGTGTAGGCGAGGGCGAGGATATTCTTTTCAAAATCTCGCAGGTTCTGAATGCATCCCTTAGACAGGGGGACATTGCCTGCAAGATGGAGGGCGGTAAATTTGCTGCTCTGATAGAGTTCAATCCTTCAATCTCTGAAGCGAGAATGAAAGCGAGAATGCTTCAGATAAGTGAAAGGGTTACCCTTGTTCTTACTGCAAATTCTACAGATATGACTGTAGCTGTTGGTATCGCAGTTGCAGACAGGAATGAGGACAGTGCATTATCTCTTGTCGCAAAAGCAGAACAAAACACTGACTGGATGAATAACTAACATTAAAAAACTGCCCCCCTGAGGGGCAGTTTTAATGTGCTTATTTATCCTCTTTGATGAGTGTTCTCATTGCTCCAATGGCAATCTGAATCTGTGTGTCAGTGTCGTGATATATCGGATTATCCATTCCAAGAGCTTCACGCTCCTGGTTGCCCATTGCAAGAAGAACAGTACCCATTCGAACCTTAAGAGCATGAGCAACAGTAAAGAGTGCTGCAGACTCCATCTCAGAAGCAAGTGCTCCAAGCTTCTTCCACGCATCCCACTTAAACTTGAGTTCGCTGCCAACAGGGCTGAGTTCAGCATAATGTTCCCCATAGAAAGAATCCTTGCACTCAACAACTCCAACATGGTGGCGAACTTTCAGCTTCTTTGCAGAACGTCTGAGTGCATCAACAACATCGAAGTTTGCAACAGCAGGGAACTCGATAGGAGCATATTCCTTGCTTGTTCCTTCCATTCTGATAGCGCCTGTTGCAATTATGGCATCACCGCCGAGAACATCAAGAGCAATTCCTCCGCAGGTGCCGACTCTGATGAAAGTGTGTGCACCGGCACGAACAAGCTCTTCCATGGCGATAGCAGCAGAAGGTCCGCCGATACCGGTAGAGGTAACGCTTACTCTGGTGCCGTCAAGCTCACCGGTATAAGTAACATATTCGCGGCTGTCAGCCATCTTCTCGGCATTATCGAAGTAAGCGGCAATCTTCTCACAGCGATGAGGATCGCCTGTCAGAATAACATACTTGCCAATATCAGATTCGCCTACCTGAATGTGATACTGTTTCGATGGATCCAATGAGTAATTCATAGTGTTACCTCCTGTCCTGATTAATTACATAATGTTGGTATAGAATATTCCTGTCATATGCTGAACAAGAATTGATACAACTGAGATCATAACCCAGCAGCAGAAACCCATTGCAATTGGCTTGGCACCGTTTTTGATGAGTTTGATCAGGTTAGTGTTCAGTCCTATTGCGCACATTGCCATTGCGATAAAGAATTTAGCGAGCCACTTCATTGCTGGAACGAAGCTTGCTCCATATACTTCTGTCACTCCGCTTGCAGGCATGAGACCTACAACTGTTGTGATTATTGATGCTCCGATGAAGTAGAGGATGAACCATGGGAAAATCTTCTTGAATGAGAAGTTGTTACCCTCTTCTCCGCCTTCTTTCTTTGCTTTGCGTGTGCGAAGTATTGCAAGTGTCAGTGTGATTGGAATGATTGCAAGAGTTCTTGTCAGCTTTACTGTTACAGCTGCAGAAAGAATTCCCTCAACGCCGTACAGTCCCTCTGCAGTAGCAGCTGTAGCTGTTACAGAAGAAGTATCATTAACGGCTGTTCCGGCAAAGATGGCAAATCCTTCGCTTCCAAAGCCGATTGCGTATCCGATATATGGGAAGATCAGAGCTGCAATTACATTGAAAAGAAAAATTACTGAGATTGACTGTGCAATTGTTTCATCATCGGCATCGATAACAGGCGCAGTTGCTGCGATAGCAGAACCTCCGCAGATTGATGAGCCGACACCAATCAGAGTTGCTGTCTTGCTGTCCATCTTAAGAACCTTCATCATCACATATGCTACAACCAGTGAAGTGCAGATTGTTGACACGATTACAGGAAGACTCTGGCCTCCAACCTTAACGATGGTTGAGAGATTGAGGGAGAAACCGAGAATGATAACTGCCCACTGAAGAATTTTCTTTGATGTAAATTTAACTCCATGCTTCATGCTGTCTGAAGATGCAAAAGAAGGAGCAACCATTGTAACAATCATTCCCATGAGAATTGCAAATACCGGTGCACCTACAATTTCAAGAGAAAACGAACCGATAGAGAAACCTGTAAGGATTGTTGCAACCGCTGCAATAGCAATACATACAACAATTCCAGGACCTTTTTCTTTTATGAAATCCATTTGACTACCTTTCTATTATGTAAATATTATCTGATATTAATGTAGTAT
>JAGHUT010000099.1 GCA_018064645.1 Candidatus Crickella merdequi
CTGATCTTGTGCACGAAACCAAAGAGAAGAACTATGTACGCTATTCACTTAATGCCAGCGTACTCGAAGAGGTTTTTCTCTGGATTAACGATCTGCAAGGAGGCAAATAGAAATGTACAAAGAAAATAAGAAATTAGTAATAATTACATCAATAGTATGCTTTATCCCGGTAATTGCCGGTGTTATTCTGTATAAACAGCTACCGGATACTATGATTACACATTGGAATACAGAGGGAGAGCCTAACGGCTACATGTCTAAATTTGTTGCAGCAATAGTGCTTCCATCAGTACTCCTAATTGTTAATCTTTTCGCACCGATGCTCCTTAGAATAGATCCTAAATATGACAATATGGGCGATAAAACCAAAGCCCTCATATTCTGGATCATACCTGCAGTCAGCATTTTCAGCGCATCTGCTACCCTTTCAGCCGGTCTCGGATATGCCAGCAGAATTGATGTAGCTGCTCCATTTTTCATCGGTCTGCTTTTTGTAATAATCGGCAACTACCTGCCTAAGATGAAGCAGACATATACTGTGGGAATCAAGCTCCCATGGACGCTCCACGACGAAGAGAACTGGAACAGAACACATCGTATGGCTGGATACCTCTGGGTTGTATGCGGTTTACTTATTATGGCGAGTGCGCTGATTCCATGCAGCAAGTATGTATTGGGAGTTGTCATTGCAGCTATGGTAATTGCACCAACAGTTTATTCATATATGCTATACCGCAAATCGGAAGCAGCTGAATAACGCAACAGAGGGTTGCGTGTGATCGAGCATTCAGGGTTCTAGAATACAGGTAAGTATTATAGGAGGTATGATATGGATACAAAAGACATAATCTATGAACTAAGATGCAAGAACAATATGACTCAGGATGTTCTTGCAGAGAAGGTTCTCGTTACAAGACAGGCCGTATCCCGCTGGGAGAAAGGCGAAACAGTCCCAAATACAGATACACTCAAACTGCTTTCTAAACTCTTTGATGTTTCGATTAACACTCTTCTCGGCTCCCCTCGTCCGCTTGTATGTCAGTGCTGCGGAATGCCCCTTGAAGATGCAATTATCAGCCACGATGAGGATGGTTCTCTGAACGAAGATTACTGTAAGTGGTGCTACGCAGATGGAACTTATACATATAGCGATATGGATGACCTTATCGACACATGCATAGTGCATATGATTGGAGAAGATTTTACTGAGGAGCAGGCGCGCACATATATGAAAGATCTTCTCCCTAAACTGAGCTACTGGAAGAATTTCGATGAACTTAGCGACAATGGAGAATTCGAATCATTAAAGAAGCAGCTCATAAAGGAAATCAACGATTTACATATTGAGGGCATGCCAGAACTCGATAAGCTTAATGCCCTTGTGGGTGAATATGTTAATCTCGCATATCCTCTCCCAAGCGGACAGTCAATCAAGTTTCTGAATCCTCAGACAACATACCTTGGCAACCAGCTGGAGTCACTTACAGAAACAGCCCGATGCTTCGGCGTCCTTGCAAATGCGGACTTCATAATGGTCAGCACATACGGAACAGAAGGAAGCGAACCAGAACTGCTGCTTTACAAAAAAAGATAACATACAAAAAACGGCTAAGCTCAACTGAGCGGCCGTTTTTTACATATATTACACCAGTTCAATGGACTGCTTTCCTGTTATGTGATTAATCTCAATCTTAACTACGCTGAGAGCCCTCCACCTTGCATTGAGATCGAATGTAACATCTGCCTCCGATCTAGAAGATGCATATTTATCAACAATCTTCACCATTTACAGCCAGAATTCCTGTAGAAGCATTTTTAAGAATCTCTATACGAGCCCCTTCATCAAGCTGCTGTTTTTTCTACGCATTTCTCTAAACATAAAAAAGCATCTCCTTATACCCACATTAAAGCACTTCGTGGTACAATAATCATACACTAGTATAATTAATTATATACTAAACTTAAGATTATGAGGTTTAATAATGTACAAAAAACGCAAAATCAAATGGATAAGAATACTGTTCCCTATTCCATTTGTTATTGGTGTAATTGGATATAGGATGGCAGGTTACGGATTTAGCGATTCATTATACGGTTCGTTCTGCTACTACTTCGTAAGCGTATATTATAATTTAGCTTCCAATTACCTGATGGAAATCGCAAGATGGACTGCTCCGCTTATGACAGTTACCGGAGTACTCTATTCAGCAAGATTATTATTCAAACGTGCAGGCAACAACATCACTGAGTTCAAAAGGAATTCTACTGTAATTTATTGTGACGAAAGCACCTCAGGTGCAGCTAGAGCTTTATGTGATAATCTGGAGAACTGTTTCATCGAGAAGGTCAACCCAAGCGATCCTGTCATCATTCACCGCAATGCGAAGAATCAGATTCTCTTTCTCAAAGATGATACAGCCAATCTTAATTTTCACGGCAGATTCAAGGACGATATGGAGAAAAGCCAAATCTATATAAAGCTTGAGCTTTTTGATTCAGAACTTTTCGCTTCTACCAATGTCCATTATATTCAGCTTACGGAGCTCATAGCTTTTATGTTCTGGAACAAATACCCGATCCTGAGTCTGGATAAGAAAGACGATCATGAGTATCATATCGCCATAATCGGCAGCAATGAGCTCGCTCAAAGAATACTCATTCACGGACTTCACGACAACCTGTTCTTTAAGGATCAGAAATTCATATATCACATCTATGGAGAATCACACAGTCTTTATAAAGATTTGTACAGTACCATTGCTCTTATGAATGGCGATAGGGTTGTTTATGAAGATAAAGAATGGTTCGAATCATACGAAGAAATCTCACATATGGACCGTGTAATACTTACCGAGCACGATAACAGCCTCACTCTGGAGAAGCTTATATACAAGTGCGGCAATGTTCCAATCTACTACTTTGCACAGTACGAAGCTAATCCGGCACAGTACTTCAGAGCTACCAACATTCATCCATTTGGAGAGATGAGTAAAGTTCTTACTAAGAATAATATTTTGAACAGTAAGCTTTTTGAAGCCTCAAAGGATATTCACTTCCTTTATGTCAACAAGAATCCTAATCTTTCTGCTGCAGAAAAGGAGAAGCTCAAGAACGCAGAATGGCAGAAGCTTGATGGATTCATGCAGTCATCATACAATGCTCTTGCATCATTCTATTATAATTATATTAAAATGTATAAGCTCGGTCATCCGCTCGAGACCGATTTACAGACACTTGCAGAGCTTGAGCATCTCAGATGGAGCAGATTCTATTTCAAGAGCTTTTGGACCTATGGAATCCCTGAGGATGGAAGTCCAAGAGACCCGGAGAAAAAGATTCACAGAGCGCTTGTTCCATACAACCAGCTGTGCGAGGAGGATAAGGATCGCGAGCTTAAGAGAATACAATTCCTCATTGATGCATATCGTACAAATAACAAATAACAACATTACAAAAGACGGCTACGGCCGTCTTTTTGCTTACTCTATTTAGTTACATTTACCCAGCATACCGGTTTCGTAAGTTTCTCCAGTTCGTCTACAGTAAGCTCTACGACTGAATCTTCATCTCCGATTCCAGGGAAAACTGTCTCTCCAAGATGCTTTCTGATTGAAAGGTCAAGATACAGTTTGATGCCTTCATTAAGGCAGAATGGATTAATTGTTCCTGCCCTATGTCCAATGAGTTCCTCACAATCATCCCACGGAACCATTGTCGGTCTGAATCCCAGCTGTTCCTTGAACATATGATTGTCAACTCGTGCTTTGCCCGAAGCAAGAACCACAATTGCACTTCCGCCCTTACTTTTGAATGCAAGACCTTTGCAGATTCTGTCTGCATCAACATTAAGTGCTATGGCAGTGCTCTCTGCAGTTATGTCTGTATTCTTGAAATCAATGATTCTATCTGCATATCCTTTAGATTCAAGATATGCTGTCGCTCTTTTTCTTGCCTCAGTCATCGCTGTTACCTTACTCCTGGTTATCAGCCAGTTCTGCTTCCATATTGTTCTGAACTATCTGAATCTTCTTTGTATACTTGTCGAGATTCTTCTCATCACCAATAGCTTCATAAATACTGCAAAGCTCTTTCATGACATCTATATTACTTGGCGAATACTGAAGAGCCTTCCTGAAATTACTGATTGCACCGTCAGGGTTACCTATTGCAGACTCTGCAATTCCAAGGTAGTACCAGAGAGGCCACCATTTCTCAAATTCCTCAGTGTGCTTCTCAAGAAGTTCCTTGCCGCCGAGGTAGTCGCCTGAAAGAATCTTATTGCAGCCCTGCTCTACTTCCATAGGAC
>JAGHUT010000047.1 GCA_018064645.1 Candidatus Crickella merdequi
AAGGAAGACCATGCAGATTACATCCATTTTTTCCATAAATCCAGGAGAAAAATGGTTTCAAAGGGATGTAATTTATGACTCTATCAGAGTATAGGGAAAAAACATCCCTTTAACAGGGGGAATCAGTAGATTTAGAGGGATGTAAGATTAAGTGCAAAGGCCGTATAGGGAAAAAACGCTGTCCCGCTGCCGTCCGCGCTGTCTCGCCAGCATCAAGTCACTGGGCAGCTTCAATAATAGGTGGAGTAATTTACCGGGGTGGCTCTGTGTGGTATAATTAGACATAATTATTATGGAGGTAAATTATGAGCGTAATTAAGTTAAGTTCAGATACATATAAGCAGGAAGTTTTTGAGGCTGAGGGCACTGTACTTGTTGATTTTTATGCTGACTGGTGCGGCCCATGCCAGATGCAGGGACCTATCGTTGAAGAGATTTCAAATGAAAGAGATGATGTTAAATGCTGCAAGGTGAACATCGATGATCCTGGTCTTATGCCAATTGCTATGGAACTTGGAATTAGAAGCATCCCAACTATAATGGTTGTTAAGGGCGGCGAGATAACTTTCAAGCAGGCTGGATTGATGCAGAAGAACGAACTGATTGAACTTCTGTAAGGAGGCAAAGAATGATTCTTTTAAATAAGGAAGATATTAAGAAAGTATACTCTATGAGAGATGCCATTGAGGCGAACAAGGAGTGCTACAAACTGAACTCAGAAGGAGATTTTGTTGTTCCTTTAAGACCGATTATTTCGGCTGAGAAGGGAGATTTCTGTTTTATGCCATCCTACAGCAAAGCGTTGAATGCTGCGGCTTGTAAGATTGTAAATGTTTTTCCGGGTAATGGAGCGCTGGGGCTTCCTGGATGTGTAGGACAGGTGCTGCTTTTTGATGGAGAGACAGGTGTTCCACAGGCAATTCTTGATGGAACGTATGTAACTGCAGTTCGTACGGCAGCTGCTTCCGGTGCGGCTTTTGACCTGTTTGGTTTAAAGGATGCAAAGATTGGTGCACTGATTGGAACTGGAAGCCAGGCAATGTGTCAGCTTGAAGCTATGCTTGTAGCGAGGGAGCTTGATGAAGTCAGGGTTGCGGCTAGGAATTTTGAGAAGACTAAGGCTTTTGTAGAGCAGGCAAGGCAGGAATTTGCATCCTATGATACAGAGATTATCCCTTGTGAAGATACGAATGAAGCTGTTGATGGGGCAGACCTGGTAGTTCTGGTAACAGTATCTAAGGAACCTGTATGCAGTGCTGAGTATTTCAAGCCGGGATGTGTAATTAGTGCCGTAGGTGCTTATGCCCGTGATATGCAGGAGCTTGACCCTAAGGTCTTTGATAAATGCGGTAAAGTTTATTTTGACTCAATGGAAGCGGTTCTGGCAGAGTCTGGAGATATTATTAAGCCTCTTGAGGCAGGAACTCTTACTAAAGAGCAGCTGACAGGAGATATTGGTGACTATATCCTTGGAACTATTCCGGGTCGTGAAGCAGATGATGAGATTATTGTATTCGAGAATGATGGTTTCGGAGCACTTGATCTTGTAGCTGCTGCTAAGATATATGATAAGGCTGTTACTCAGGGCATTGGAACTGAGTGGAAATAAACATTAGGTGTATAGGAAGGAGTACGATTATGCCACATATTGATGTTAAGATGTTCCCAGGTAGGGATGAGGCGACAAAGAAGGCGCTTGCTGAGAAGATTATTGAGACAGCAGTAGAGCAGCTTGGTTGTGCAAAGGAGGTTCTTTCAGTATCTGTTGCTGAGGTAACTCCTGATGACTGGAATGAGCAGGTTGCAGATGTTATTCCTGCAGAGCAGGTAATGGCAGGCGAGGTATATCGCGTTAAATAATTGAATAGTTCGGGTTTTTTCGAATAATTAGAGTGTGATTGAGGCTCTTCGTTCAGAAATTTGGAATAATAACACAAAAGTAGCATAGAAAATAGTATTTTTTACCAAATAGAGTTTGACATATACGAACCAAAACTATACAATATAGGTGTAGCAAAAAGGGTTAACTAATACATTTCATCTATGTGAATTTAAGCAATGGGGAGCTGACATTCACGCAATTCGCAATAGAGATATTGCAATTAAAGCCGATACAATCGGCTTTTTTATTTATGTAAAAAGCTTGTATGCATTGCAATAAGTGGCGTTTACAAGGTATAATTATAAGGATATTTTTGCAGAAAGGAGTGGTATTAATGACGATTATCAGCGTGCAGAATCTGACTTTTGAATATGTGAGAACGGCTGAGGACGGAACAACAAAGTCTTACCGTGCAATTGATGATATCAGTTTCGATATTGAGGCTGGAAGTTTCGTAGCTATAGTCGGACGAAATGGTTCAGGTAAATCCACTCTTGCAAAGACACTTAACGGACTGCTTGTTCCTACTTCAGGAAGAATTCTTGTTAAGGATATGGATACAGCAGATGACAATCTGATTTGGGATATCAGAAGCAAGGTGGGAATGGTTTTCCAGAATCCTGACAATCAGATTGTAAGCTCGATTGTTGAGGACGATGTTGCTTTCGGACCAGAGAACCTTGGCGTTCCACCAGAGGAGATCAGAAAAAGAGTTGACGATGCCCTCAAGGCTGTTGGAATGTATAAGCACAGACTCAAGGGAGCTCATATGCTCTCCGGTGGGCAGAAGCAGAGAATTGCTATAGCTGGAGCCATTGCAATGAGGCCGGAGTGCATTATTTTTGATGAGCCGACAGCTATGCTTGACCCTAAGGGAAGAGAAAAAGTAATGGAAATTATCAGAAATCTCAACGAAGAGGGGATAACAACAATTCTCATTACGCATTTCATGGAAGAAGCAGCACAGGCAGATCGAATCATTGTAATGAAGAATGGACAGATATACAGTGATTCCACTCCTGAGGAGCTTTATAGCAATAGAGAGAAAATAAGGGGTGCAGGTCTTGAAATGCCGCCTGCAGTTGATCTTAGAGAAAGAATTGCAGAACGAGGAATCGAAATGCCTGAGACAATCATGACAGAAGATGACCTCGTAGATTATATAGTAGAACAGAGAAGATAGAATAATGTCAATTGAAGTTAGAAACCTAACATTTACATATGCGCCAGGAATGCCCGACGAGACACTTGCGATAGATGATATTTCATTTAGCATTGCTGACGGTCAGATCTGCGGAATCATCGGTCATACAGGTTCAGGAAAGTCAACCCTTCTCCAGCATCTCAACGGACTGCTTAAGCCAGGCAGCGGTGAGATTTACATCGATGATGCATGCATAACCGATGGCAAGACTAAACTTGTAGATATCCGCAAAAAAGTCGGACTTGTGTTCCAGTATCCCGAGTACCAGCTTTTTGAGGAAACTGTTGCGAAGGATGTAGCATTCGGTCCAAAGAACCTTGGATTAGATGCTGAGGAGATTGATAAAAGAGTCAGAGATGCTATTGCAGTAGTTGGTCTTGACTATGAAGAAGTGAGCGAAAAGTCGCCGTTTGAACTGTCTGGCGGACAGAAGAGACGTGTTGCCATTGCCGGCGTGATAGCAATGAATCCAAAGATACTTATCCTTGATGAGCCGACTGCAGGACTTGATCCTACAGCACACGCTGAGGTTATCAGCATGGTTAAGGATATTCACGAGAAGCTTGGTATTATTATGATCTTCGTTTCACATAACATGAGAGATATAGCAAATCTCTCAGACAAGGTGCTGGTTATCAATGAGGGAAAAATTGCCCTCGAGGGCACGCCTCGAGAGGTTTTTGCAGAAAGAGCATTCCTTCAGTCAATGGGCCTCGATGTACCGCCAATTGTCAACATCGTGAAGAAACTTGAAGAGAAGACAGAAGATTTTACAACAGAAGCACTTACTGCAGATGAGGCTGCAGACGAAATCTGTGCTTATATAAATAAGCAGAATAGATAAATAGAGGAACTACAGTTTAAATGATACGTGATATTACACTTGGACAATACTATCCCGGCAAATCAGTAATACACAAACTTGACGCCAGGACGAAGATTATTGGCACGATAGCTTTTATCGTGGAGCTTTTTATTGTCAATAATTTCTGGGGGTTCCTTATTGCTGCCGGTGCGATGTTTGCCGTAATTGGTGTATCAAGGGTGCCGCTTAAGTTCATTTTCCGTGGACTGACTGCAGTATTTGTCATTATTCTATTCACCTTTGTAATCAATCTGTTCATGGTAGATGGCAGGGTTCTGTGGCACTGGTGGATTCTGACAATAACTTATGAAGGTCTTAGAAGAGCGCTCTTCATGGCAGTAAGACTTGTTCTTCTGATTATCGGTTCATCAATTCTTACTCTCTGCACAAAGCCTATTGAGCTGACAGATGGACTTGAGAAGCTTCTTAAACCGCTTCAGAAGGTTGGAGTGCCAAGCCACGAAATTGCACTTATGATGACAATTGCGCTGAGATTCATTCCAACACTTATGGAAGAGACAGACAAAATCATTAAGGCTCAGCAGGCGAGAGGCGCCGATTTCGAATCGGGAAGTATTATTCAGAGAGCAAAGAATCTCATTCCGATTCTGATTCCTTTGTTCATCAGTTCCTTCAGAATTGCTCAAGAGCTGGCACTTGCCATGGAGGCGAGATGTTACAATGGCGGAAGTGGAAGAACAAGAATGAACGAAATCCATTTCAAGAAAAAAGATATGGTTGCTGCGGTAGTTCTCGCAGTTTTCCTCGGGGTAGTTATTGCTTCGAGATGGATATAGGGAGGAAGAATGAGACAGCGAAAGGTTAAGAACCTAGAGACAAAGTATGCCGAGTACGAAGACATCCTTGTGTATGAGCCTGAGAATATGAAAGGCAACTGGCATTTACGTGCTGGAGAGCTGCCTGTATATCTGGAGATAGGATGCGGCAAGGGCAAGTTTATTTCGGAGATTGCACAAAGATATCCTGACAGATTCTTTGTAGCTGTTGAAGGAAACAGAAGCGTAATGCTGAGAGCCATGGAGAAGATTCGTGAGAAGAATCTCAGCAATGTTGTGTTTGTTCCTGAGTTCATCGACAAACTCACAGACTGGTTCGCAGCGGAAGAAGTGTCTGGAATCTATTTGAATTTTAGCGATCCTCATCCAAAGAACTACACAACAAAGAAGAGACTCACATACAGAGACCGACTGAAGCAGTACTTTGAGGTGCTGAAGGATGACGGAATTCTGACTTTCAAGACAGATAATACTGATTTGTTTGACTTCACTATTCAGGAAGTAATTGCATGCAATCTGAAGATTCTTGATATCACCAGAGATCTTCATGCAAACGACTGCACAGATAATATAGAGACAGAGTATGAGGCAAAGTTCAGTGGCCTCGGAGAAAAAATCAAACGTGTTGTCCTCGGCAGAGGAGAACCTAGGAAAAAGGAGAACGAAATGGCACAGATCACATCAATGGCTGCAATGAACGGTAGAGAGATTCCAAAGGAAGATAAGGTATTTGGCGCAAGCTCAAGAGCAAAGGCAATGGCCAAAGAGAAAGGCGCTGATGCAGTTATCAATGCAACTATCGGATCGCTTCTTGATGATGAGGGTAACCTTATTGTACTTTCATCAGTTAACGAGGCTGTTCAGAGCCTTAACCCTGCAGAGTATGCAGAATATGCTCCAATCGCAGGAACACCTGGCTTCAAGAGTTCAGTAATGAAGGCTGCACTTGGTAATTATGAGCCAAACAGCTATGTAAAGGTAGTAGCAACTCCAGGAGGAACAGGTGCAATCAGAAACACAATTGCCAACTATTCAACTCCTGGCGACAAGATTCTTACTCACTGCTGGCACTGGGCTCCTTACAAGAGCATTGCCAACGAGATGGGAAGAGGAATTGAGCATTTCGACATGTTCGACAGCGAAGGCAATTTCAATCTTACAGATCTTGAATACAAGATAAGCAAGCTTCTTCGCAATCAGGAGCACCTTGTAATCATTCTCAATACACCAGCTAACAACCCGACCGGCTATTCACTCACAGAAGAAGACTGGTACGGAGTAAAGGCAATCCTTGATAAGGTTGACTTTGACAAGAAGGTTGCCCTCCTCATCGATGTAGCATATATTGATTTCGCTGGTGAGATTGATGAGACAAGAGAGTTCCTGCCAATCGTTGATAATCTGAGAAGCAATATTCTTCCAATCATCGCATACAGTGCATCAAAGACTTTCACATTCTACGGCTTCAGATGTGCCGCAATGATGTGCCTTGGCCATAATGCTGAGGTTGCAGATGAGTTCGAGAGAGTATGTACATTCTCGTCAAGAGCCAGCTGGTCCAACTCACCAAGAGCTCCACAGACAGTAATCGAGCATATCTACGATAATCCAGAGCTTCTTGCAAGAGTTGATGAAGAAAGAGCTGGCTACAGAGAGATGCTCCTCGCAAGAGGAAAGGCTTTTGATGAAGAGGCTGCGAAGATCGGTCTCGAAATCGTACCGTTCAGCTCAGGATTCTTTGTTTCGATTCCAACGGATCAGCCAGATGCCCTTTGTGCAGCTCTTGAGAAAAAAGGTGTGTTCCTTGTTCCTCTTCAGCTTGGTGTTAGAGTATCTGTTGCGTCGATTTCAGAAGAAAAGTGCCGCAAACTCCCTGCAATGATCAAGGAAGCAATGGCGACACTTAAATAACTGATTAAATATGTTTAGATATATCGGCTTTCTCCATTGCGAGAAGGCCGATTTTTCTGTCCAGCCCGCCGGCATATCCGGTAAGACTGCCGTTCTGGCCGATGACCCGATGACATGGAATAATTATTGAGACTGGATTGTGGCCGACAGCACCACCGACAGCCTGAGCGCTGAGGGTGGCAATTCCCCTCTTTGAAGCTATACGCTTTGCAATCTCTCCATATGTGATAGTATGGCCATATGGGGTCTGCAAAAGTATATCCCATACCTCTCTGCGAAAATCCGTAGCATAGCTGCTGTCAAGCGAAAGTGGCGGCGTGAAGTCAGGCTCTATGCCTTCGAAATACACATCCAGCCACTTCGCTGTGGCGAGGAAAAGACTGTCTGGATTCCCGGTCAGATCCTCGCACTGGTCAAGGGGCACATCGAGAGTAGAGCCATAGTATTTCTGCCCATCAAACCAGAGCCCTGTAAGACCAGTACCGTTATGTGCAATTGTGATGCCACCCAAAGGGGAAATGTAGCGAAATATATAAGTCATGAAACCTCCTGTGAAGTTAAGCGGCTGCTAAAGCTTGGAGCGAGCCTCGCCGTAGCCTTGGTAGGCGAGGCTTTCTTCCTTAATGATATCATCAGGGTCGATGGATTGATATCCTGAGATTGCTTTATTTAATACCTTGTCTTTACATTACAATTGGTGCACTTTACTTGAAAAAGCAAAATGACAGCGTTTTTATGCAAAATAAGAGAATACAGCTAATTTTTTAGAAAATAAGTGAAAAAAACAGGCCGATATTGCGTGCTTTTCTGCAAATTCGCAGAAAAAGCACTCTCTCGAAGAAGTTTACAGCTCGAAATCACCGAAATCTTCTCAAAAAACAAGAATAACAGTTTTTTCGAAGAAAAAAACTGTCATTTTTGCAGAGAGACAGTGGAATGGTCATGCTATTTCTTCGACAGGGTCAGCCACGCAATTCCGCCAAGTATGGCGGCAATACCGCAGTAATCGGCAGTTGAAAAATCCTGCCCAAGGAAAATGAGTGATGCAAAAACTGCGATAACGGGCTCGAGAAGGCCATAGATGCTGCCTTTGACCGGGCCAACGATACTGCATCCATAAAGGAAACAGCAGAAGGCTGCCACTGCACCAAGAAGAATAATATATGCAAGACCAAGCCATGTGCCGAGATCAAATACACCTGAGATATGCCACAGTCGACCAAGAGGCATAATCGCAATGCCGCCTGCAGTCAGACCCCAGCCGATTGTCTCGAATGTTCCGTAATCTTTAATAAGTTCAGCCGGCTTAACGATATACACCACGCAGGTGATTGCTGACAGCAGACCGTAAACGAGTGCAAGCGCAGGTATGCTGAGAGCGTGAAGGTCGCCACCTGTGGCCAGCAGGAAAGAGCCGAAAATAACAAGCGTGAGAACTCCTGCTTCCGTTATAGTCGGTAAGCGACGCTCTTTAATTACAACCAGGACCAGGACAAAGATCGGTGCTGTCTGCTGCAGTGCTGTAGCTATTCCCGCGTTGCAGTACTGAATCGAGAGAAAATATGTTACCTGGCATGCGCCGAATCCGATGAATGCAATAAAAAGGAGCTTGCGGACAGACTCTCTGCTGTGCCAGATTCTGAAAATCTCAGAACCGGACTTCATATACGCCCATGCCAAAAGAATGATACCAGCTGCTGTCATTCGGAAATCAGTCATCCAGATGGTATCAAGACCTTTGTCTACTATTAAATATTTGCTTACTACGGCACAGAACCCCCAGAAGGAAGCACCGAGCAAGGTCAGGATCGTACCCACTGTCATATTGTTTTTCATGTGAATATTATAGCACTGTGAATGCAAAGAAGAAATGTGTTGATAATCAGTATAATTGTGTAGCTTTTGTGAGATGGCTATTCTCCAGATAATACTATGTTATATTTAGGATGAATAGTTGAAAGGAGAATTCAATGAATCACACAATAGAACTAAGAAAAGTCTCTAAATACTATGCAGGCGAAAGCGGTGTCAGCATGGGTTTTGCAAGACTTGACCTGGCTCTTGACATGGGGGAGTTTGTAGCTATCACAGGAGAGAGTGGTAGTGGTAAATCAACATTACTCAATGTTATTTCCGGCCTCGACACATATGATGAGGGCGAAATGTTTGTGTGCGGCGAAGATACGACTGCATTCCAGACAGAGGAGTATGAGAGATACCGAAAGACATATATAGGTAATATTTTCCAGGATTTCAATCTGGTGAACAGCTACACTGTTTATCAGAATATTGAGCTGGTGATGCTCATGTGCGGAAAGAAGGCTTCAGAATGCGGGGAAAGAATAAACGAGTTAATTGAGCTTGTTGGTCTTACCGAGTACAGTAAGACCAAGGCATCGAAGCTTTCCGGCGGTCAGAAGCAGAGAGTAGCTATCGCCAGAGCTCTTGCGAAGGATGCACCTGTTATTGTTGCGGATGAGCCAACAGGTAATCTTGACAGCGAATCGGCAAGAGTTGTAATGGAGACTTTAAGCAGGGTGTCTAAAGACCGTCTCGTAGTAATTGTTACCCACAACTATGAGCAGGCGGAACCTTTTGTTACCCGAAAGCTCACAATGCATGACGGTCGAATTATTGAGGATAAGAGAATAGTGCAGCCTGAAGAGACTGAAGTCACAGTACAGCCGGAAGCAGAGGATATGAGAAAAGGAAGCGAGATAAGGCTTGGCCTTCGCAACACATTTAATCTGCCTGCAAAGCTGATTCTGCTTTTTATAGTGTATCTGTTTGTATCAACTGCTGTACTCAGTCAGTATGCATCAGCGAAGAACAGCCAGCATTCACAGGATGTGCTGGGATATAATCAGTATTTTACCGATACAAGTGCAGAGAGAATTCTTGTAACTAAGCCGGACAGAACAGCGATGACTGAAGAAGACATCGCAAAAGTTGCATCCATAGACAACATCGGCAGCATTGTCAGAAATGATCTGGCGATTGACCAGCAGATCAGTCTGCAGCTTTCAGATTACTATATTGATGCAACAGTATATCCGTCATCGCAGCTTAAGAAGAGTCAGCTTACATACGGAAGACTGCCAGAGGCAGACAATGAGATTGTAATCTATTCATCTTCTACAGCATGGGATTATGACTATCTCAAAGGTCTTGAGGACAAGATAATCAATCAGACAGGCTGCATCGGATATCAGGATGATTCTAACATCCTGATGCTCAAAGACAAGCTGGTGGTTGTAGGAATTATCCTTGATGACAGTTCGGACGGTCTAAGCATTTCCGGTGCCAGCAGGCTATATATGACAGAGACTGAGAGCGATAAGCTTAAGACAAGACAGATGGCTTATCTCTGCAAGACAACAGTGGATTACAACGGCTCTAAGATTATTCATGAAGGAGGTCTTTGCGTTCTTCCTTCAGCATCGGTGCCTAAGGGAAAGGCCTACATATCAGAGGACCTTGCAATGAATTATCAGGGTGACAAGGTTGTTGACAAGCCTCTTGCTATTACTGTTACAAATTCATATTTCGCCGATAAGCTTGATCTGAAGGTTGGAAAAGTTTTCGAGAAAAAGAACGTTGCTTCTGTTCTGGGCATCAGCAAGGAATCGTACGATTCCTATACAGGCATAGTGTTTGTTAACGATGCTGAATATAATAATATGTTCAACAAGGGAATTTTCCAGATAAGTGCTTATATGGAGGACGAAACTGCGTTCAGACAGACAACAAAAGCTCTTGAGGAGGCTGGCTTCAAGGCGTTCCTTCTTAAAGACTCTCTTACTGACTTCACGGGAGGCTTCAGCTTCGTAATAACACTGCTTCAGTATGCAAGTCTTATTATTGAATTTATAGTTCTGTTCTTCATTGCGTACGCTGTTATCAGACTGATAATGAAGTCGCGTAACTCTTACTACTCAACACTGAGAATTCTTGGTGCAAACAAGAAGAACACAGACAGCGTTCTCAGAATAGAGCTTCTCCTTGTAATGTTCTTGGCATATGCTGTTGATATGTCGTTTGTTATTATGCTCAGGAAGGGAATAATTAGTTTAGCTTCCTTAAGGAGCAAGCTTAACTTCCTAAGCGCCCTTGATTATGTAATACTTCTCGTTGTTCTAATGGCAATGTCGCTTCTCATTGCAAGAAGATATTCAAGGAAGATTTTTACAAAAAGTGCCATGAATTCTTATAGAGGGGAGGTGTAATCGATGATTAAACTTGAGAAAGTAAATAAATACTTTAACAAGGGTAAGCAGAATCAGATTCATGTAATCGATAATACAACGATGAAGCTTCCCGGCAAAGGCATTGTTACACTTCTTGGACCTTCCGGTTGCGGCAAGACAACTCTGCTCAACGTAATAGGCGGTCTCGATAGAGTAGATAACGGCAAGATCTACATTGATGAGGACTGCATCACTGGCGAGAGATCGGGACGCATAGATGATATCAGAAATGCGAGAATCGGTTATATTTTCCAGAATTTCAATCTTCTTGATGACAGGACTGTGTTTGAGAATGTTGCCATTGCATTAAGAATGGTTGGAATCAGGGATAAGCAGATTATTGAAGACAGAGTCAATTACTGTCTGAAGGCTGTCGGTATATATCAGTACAGATTCAAGAATGCAGATGCACTTTCCGGCGGTCAGCGTCAGAGGGTTGCAATTGCAAGAGCAATTGTCAAGAATCCTAGAATCATAATTGCTGACGAGCCTACAGGCAATCTGGATAGTGCGAATACGCTGGAAGTAATGAATATTATCAAGACTGTTTCCAGAGACAGACTTGTTCTTCTCGTAACACACGAGAAGAAGATTGCAGAATTCTATTCAGACCACATCTGCGAGATTAAGGATGGCAAGATAATCAAAGCTTATAATAACGATTCATCCAACTATCTTGACTACCAGCTGGAGAATAAACTGTATCTCAAAGATATGCCGATGCAGGAGCACTTTGAGAATGAGAATGTAAGAATCGGTCTTTATGGAGAAAATGAAAGAACTGCAGATATAAAGATTGTGCTTCGCGGAAGCAACCTTTATATCGATACAGGCGGTGTTTACAATGTAGTAGATGAGACATCAAAGGTCGAACTTATTGATGATCACTACAGCATGATGGATGCAAGCATCTATGAAGATAACTCTTTTGAATACGATGCGCATCTTCCTGAGGATTTCAAGGCCAGATACACATCGCTGTATACGCCGCTTAATCTTGTTGCCAAAGGCTTCAGGACAATGGCCGGCTTCAAGAAACTTAAGAAAGCACTGCTTATCGGATTCGTTTTTGCTGCAATGTTTGCATTTCTTGGAGTGAGCAACATCCTTGGCATTATAGATGTTAAGGCATCGGACTTCCTTCAGTCAAATGACCATTATGTTACAGTTGCAAATACTAAGCATAATGCTCAGCTGCTGGAGCAGGCTAAAGAGCTTCCGGGCTGTACCTATGTACTGCCGGGCAACTCAAGAATTTCTGTGGGAGTTCCCCTCAATGATTATCTTCAGACAACAAATGCAGTTGCAGGAGCAAATGTATCTCTTACGTACGCAAGCACCATTGGCAAGAACAATTTGTACCTGGGAGAACTGCCTGCCAACTCTCATGAAGTTGTCATAGACAAGATGGTACTTGACAAGTTCTTTAAGAACAAGAGCGGCGTTGCTGTCGGCCTTGTGGATTACGACCAGTTCATTGGCAGAATTATCAAGGTAGGCACTTTAAGCAGTTTTAAAATAGTTGGAATCTCTGACACTGATTCGCCATCGTTGTACGCAGTTGATCAGGATGTGCTGCAGATGGTAATTAATGGAAAAGAACCGCAGGAGGAGGCTGGTCTGTTTGGCGACACATATTATTCTGAACCGGAGCCTGAGTCGGAAGCTGTTGTGTCGTATGATCTGAGGGATTCAGCAGTTAAGCTTAAGAAGGGAAAAGCACCTTCTGCAGATTATGAGGTAATTGTTCACGAGAACCACGATGGACAGTACGAGTTAAACAAAACCATCGACAAGAAGGTAAATGGACAGAAACTTAAAGTTGTAGGTTTTTACACTGGAGGAACACAAAGCGATACATACTATGTAACGACTAACACGACGAGACTTGCTTATATTGGCAAGGTGAAGAATTTTGTCGTATATTCAGAGGATCCTGACAAGATGAAAGCAACTCTTGACGAAGCGGGATTCTCCTCAAATGTTAATTACAACAGAGATAAAGAGACATATATCAAGCAGATGATGGATTCTCTCAAGTCTTCAATGGCTGTTGCGGCTATACTTCTTGCAGTTTCGCTTATCGAGATGTATCTGATGCTCAGATCATCGTTCCTTGCGAGAATAAAGGAAGTAGGAACTATGCGTGCAATCGGTCTTAAGAAAAAAGACATTTATCGCATGTTCGCAGGTGAGATTCTTGCGATTACCGTGGTTACTTCAATCCCGGGAATCGCTGTCATGTATTACATCATGACAAATGTTGTCAAAATTACAAGCTATCTTGAATCGCTTTATTTGGTAACTCCTGTAACGGCAGTCGTTACATTCTGCTTCTTAATTCTCTTCAATCTTCTTGTGGGACTAATTCCAGTCTTCAGAACAATGAGGAAGACGCCGGCAGAAATCCTTGCCAGAACAGATATTTAGGATGGTTTTTGGACAACATCAACTTATGTTGTGATATAATATATTCAGATTTATGTCACGGAGGAATTGCCTAATGAGCAAGGTTACTAAAGAAGAATATGCTGGAATGGCGGGGAACTTCATTCATGATATTATTGATGATGATCTCAAGACAGGAAAGCACACAGAGATAATTACAAGATTTCCACCAGAGCCTAACGGATATCTGCATATTGGACATGCCAAGTCGATATGCCTGAATTTCGGAACTGCGCTCAAGTACGGTGGCAAGTGCAACCTGAGATATGATGATACTAACCCTGTTAAAGAGGATATGGAGTACATCAAATCTATAGAGGAGGATGTGCGCTGGCTTGGCTTCGAGTGGACCGAAAGACTCTGGGCATCAAACTATTTCGATACAATGTACGAGGCTGCGATTGCACTGATCAAGCAGGGCAAGGCTTTCGTTTGCGAACTCACTCCGGAGCAGATTAAGGAGTACAGAGGTACTCTGACAGAGGCTGGCAAGGAGAGCCCATACAGGAACAGATCTATCGAGGAGAACCTTGACCTTTTCGAGAGAATGAAGGCTGGAGAATTTGAGGATGGAAGCATCTGTCTTCGTGCTAAGATTGATATGTCATCTCCTAACATCAACATGAGAGATCCTATCATCTACAGAGTGGTTCATGCGCCTCATCACAACACAGGTGACAAGTGGTGCATTTATCCAATGTACGATTTTGCTCATCCAATTGAGGATGCTATTGAGGGAATCACACATTCAATCTGTACACTTGAGTTTGAGGACCACAGGCCTCTCTACGACTGGGTTGTAAGAGAAGTTGGTTTCTGGCCTAATCCTCCAAGACAGATTGAGTTTGCTCGCCTTAACATTACAACAATGGTAATGAGCAAGAGATTCCTTAAGAGACTTGTAGACGAAGGCAAGGTTGAGGGCTGGGATGACCCAAGACTTTCAACTCTCGCTGGTGTAAGACGCCGCGGATACACTCCTGAAGCGCTCCGCAAGTTCTGTAATGACATTGGAGTTTCAAAGGCTGATTCAACACTGGATATTGCACAACTTGAGCAGTGTGTAAGAGAAGATCTTCAGGATAAGGTTCCTGCAAGGAACGTAGTAATGAATCCAATCAAGGTTATCATCGACAACTATCCTGAAGGACAGCTTGAGGATGTTACGGTTGAGAATCACGGTAAGATTCCTGAGATGGGAAAGAGAACAGTTCCTTTCGGAAGAGAACTCTGGATTGACGGAGATGATTTTATGGAAGTACCTGCAAAGAAGTACTTCAGACTTTATCCTGGCAACGAGGTTCGCTTCAAGGGCGCTTACTTCATTACATGCAACGAGGTTGTAAAGAATGAAGACGGCAGCATTAAGGAACTTCACTGTACGTACGACCCTGCAACTGCTAACGGCGGAGAGGGCTGTGAACGCAAAGTCAAAGGAACAATCCATTTCGTAGAGGCAAGCACTGCAGTTAAGGTAAAGGTTCGTGAGTACTCATATCTTCTTAAAGAGAATGAGGAAGGCGTGATGGAGTACGATCCTGAGTCACTTAAGGAGAAGTGGGCTTATGCAGAGCCATCCATTAAGGATGCAGAGGCTGGCGAGCGCTTCCAGTTCTTCAGAAAAGGCTACTACATTGCAGACAGCAAGCTGACTACAGATGATGAGAAGGTATTTAACTGCATCGTTGGACTTAAGAGTTCATGGAAGTAGAATGCAGCTAATATGTTATAATAATCGCTCGTCGAATTATCGACGGGCGATATGCTTATAGGAGGCACAACCATTAACGGAGTATTTAATGCAATTCTAAGCTTTTCGGCAAACAATCCTGTGCTTGCCAAGTACATGACCACCATGTTCAGGTGGGTGTTTGTCGTGCTTGCCATTTATATACTGCTGAGATGTATAATGTCTCTTCTTTCAACAAGAGCCACACCGGAGGTATGGGGATATTTCTACGTTCAGGATGGCGTTAGCACACCAATAACTCACTGGGAGAATATTATTGGAAGATCTAACTCGGCGGATCTTACCATACCACTGAAGACCATATCAAAGACTCACGCAATTCTGGGAAGACGGCCTAACGGACAGTGGATTTTTAAAGATCTGGGCTCCAAGAACGGAACCATAATTAATGGAGTGGAGCTTAAGCCTAACAAGCGCTATCTGATCAATCCAGGAGATCAGATTATTATGGGAGGAGTTTACTGTACTCTGGCTGGAATCAGCGTAGAGGAGAGTATGAACCTTCAGCGTATGAGGAGCCTGGATAAGGAGCCTGTTTCTCCATGGAAGATTCTTGTTGCTATCACAGCCTTTCAGATTCTTACAGCTGTTCAGCTCGTCCTTGGAATGGGCGAGAAGATGTCAGCAAGTTCACTTCTTGCTATTGTGCTTCTTTGCGGACTGATGTGGGGATATGTAATGTTCTTCAAGGCTATGGGGCGTAAAGGCTTCGAGATGGAGATGATTGCTTTCTTCATGTCAACTATCAATCTGGCGGTAACTGCATCATCAGCACCATCCGAAACTATGAAACAGTTCATAGCGATAGTGCTTGGAATCAGCCTGATGATTTTCATGTGCATTTTCCTGAGGGATCTTCAGAGAACAAAGAAGATCAGACCTGTACTGGCAGGCCTGTCGGTGCTGCTTCTTCTTTTTAACCTGACTTTCGGTACTCTGAAATATGGTGCGGCAAACTGGGTAACAATCGGAGGCTTCTCCTTCCAGCCGTCAGAACTGGTTAAGCTTGCGTTCATATGCATAGGAGCGGCGTCTCTCGAGGAGTTATATAATAAGAAAAACATCTATCTTTACGCGATGTTTTCTCTTTTCTGCCTTGGTTCACTGGCTATGATGGGAGATTTCGGTACTGCATTGATATTCTTTGTTACTTATCTTGTTGTTTCGTTTATGCGAAGCGGAGATTTCTCAAAGCTCATTCTTACAGTAGTAGGTGCAGGGGCTATGGGAATTATGGTTCTCAGATTCAAGCCTTATATTGCATCGAGATTTGCAACATGGGGCCATGTGTGGGAGTTCGCAGACAGCACAGGTTATCAGCAGACCAGGACTATGGCATACGGAGCCGGCGGAGGTCTCCTCGGCATAGGAGCAGGTAACGGTTCTCTTAAATATATAGGCGCATCAAATACAGACCTGGTGTTTGGTTTTGTAATGGAGGAGTGGGGCTTTATCATCGCAGTTCTCCTTGTGCTTTGCCTTATAACTTTATCGCTGTTCGCTGTAAATTCAATTGTAGCAGGCAGGTCATCCTTCTTTACAATTGGCGCATGCGGTGCAGCAACAATGTTTATGTTCCAGACAATGCTTAATATATTCGGTGCAGTAGATCTGTTCCCGCTTACAGGTGTAACATTCCCGTTTGTATCTGCAGGAGGTACGAGTATGCTGACATCCTGGGCAATGCTTGCCTACTTCAAGGCGTCAGATATGCGTAAGGATGCAAGCCTTGCCATAAGCAAGGAAAAAGATCCAAGCACCCTAGAATTCTAATTTTTTTTAAAAAGGAAGACCCGTATGAAAAAGCTAGAGAGAAGAGCTGCAATTTGTCTCGCACTCGCGGCGGTACTGTTCTTAGGTATCGTTTATTTCGGGTGGAAATTTGTAACTCACGGCGGAGAATGGGCAAGCTTCTACGGCAATACACAGATATATACAAATGGAATGATCAACCGAGGTACAATATATGACCGCAATGGTGAACTGCTGCTTAACTGTACTCCAGACGGAATTCAGTATTCCTCAGATTCAGCTATACGTAAATCGACAGTACATGCGGTGGGAGATCCGAAAGGTAATGTTGCTACAGGTGCTATCAATATGTGGAAGGATCAGTTAATCGGTTACGATATTCTAAACGGCACATATGATACAACAAGTGAAGGAAAGAGTATAACGCTTACAATTGACTCCAAGGCTAATAAGACAGCATATAATGCCCTTAACGGCAGAGAAGGCACTGTAGGAGTTTTCAATTACAAGACAGGTGAAGTAATGTGCATGGTATCAACGCCAACCTTTGACCCGGCCGGCACTGAGCCTTCAGACCCGAATTCTTCCGTTTACTTCAACACGTTCCTGATGGGAACGCTTACACCAGGTTCAACTTTCAAGCTGGTAACAGCTGCGGCGGCATACGATACACTTGATGATATAGGATCATTTGGTTTTACCTGCGATGGAACAAATACATACGAAGGAGAGAAGATCAAATGCACATCAAATCACGGGCACGTCAATTTCGAGACGGCCCTTGCCAAATCGTGTAACGGAGCATTCGGATCCCTTACAAGACAGGTTGGCCCTGCGACTATGGGAGAATATGTCAAAGAACTTGGTTTTACTGACTCAATAAATGTTGATGGAATTGAGACAGCGGCAGGTTCCTTCACATTCCCTGAGAACAGCCCGATTGACCTTAGCTGGGCAGGAATTGGTCAGTATCAGGACCTTGTTAACCCGTGTGCGATGATGGTATATGTAGGTTCAATTGCCAACGAAGGGGAGGCAGTAGAACCGACACTTCTCAAGGGCTCGAATTTTCTGGATAGAATATCAAGCGGCAAGTCTCTTGGAAGATATCTCGACAAGAATACTGCTGATAAGCTTAAGCAGATGATGAAGTATGATGTTCAGATGACATATGGAGAGGGTAACTTCCCGGGCCTTGACATCTATGCTAAATCGGGAACTGCAGAGGTTGGAACATCGAAGTCCAACTCATGGTTCGTTGGTTTCATTGACGATCCTAAGCATCCATACGCTTTTGTTGTGTGGATCAAAGGTGCCGGAACAGGATATACAGCTGCAGGTCCTGTTGCCAGAAATGTGCTTAACACACTAATAGCTGAAAATTAGTTTAAAAAAACAGCTTCCTTCGGGAAGCTGTTTTGATTTGTGCTGATTTACTACATTCCGTTAAGTGCTTCTTCAATTTCGATTACCCTCTGCGATAGAACGATTCTGTGGACATCAGCAGAATTATCGAAATCGACATTTGTTAATGATGCAATCTTGTCAATTCTGTACTTGAGCGTGTTGTAATGAAGGTACAGGTCCTTTGCTGTTGCTGTAAGATTGCAGAGATGATTTGCATAGGCGAATAGTGTGTCGAGCATATCTGTTCCGTGGGCGTTATCCAGCTTGCGAAGCTTGATTACAGCAGGGTGGAGGAGGTTCTCCAGATTCTGCACCATACTGTAATTGAAAATCATATGATATTCGGCCATCTCCTTGTGATATCCAAGAATAGGCTTGTCAAGATGAAGCATGCTTCTAAGGGTGCTGCACATCATTGCCTGCATATAATGCCTTCTGATCTGGTACATGTAGTGGAATGGAGCGCTTACATTTGCCTTGCACTCAAATTCGTTAAGCAGATCTTCGAAAGCGTGGAAGTCAGAATCGGAAAGGAAGAAGTCATCATCCTCGGTATCCATGAGAATGACAATTGCATTCTCATATGGCACTATACAATTACGCTTGAACAGCAGGCGAAGTCTTCTTGTGAAAGACTGTGTCGTGTCACTGTCCATTACTGCGAGAGGCATATCGATGACAATGATTCTGAGAGTTTCATCCAGCTTAATGCCAAAAGTCTCCTGCTTCTGAAGTATCTCTTCAGGAGATGTAATTGCTTCGCTAAGAATTGAAGTGAGGAAATCTTCATTGAAAGATGAATTGAGCAGAAGCTTGTGGTCGTTATGTCCAATAACCTGGGCAGCAAAATTTGCAACCAGCTGAATAAACTCTTTGTCGAAATCAGTTAAAACTCCGTTACTGTCAAGAACAAACAGATGTCCGACAAGCTTATCTTTAAACGAAAGTGTAATTGCTATACTATCGCTGTCTTCAGGTTCCGCATCTATAGGCAGAGATTCATTCTCTCTGGCGTACATCCAGTTTTTGTTGTCTTCTATTTCGTCTGTGCCGACATGGCTTATTACCATCAATGAAGCATCAGTAAGCATTGCTGGAAGCTTAATCTGCTGATAAGCATATTTAAGAATGTTATCGAGCGGAGCACGTCCGATGGAAAGGCTCTGAAGTGTGTAGCTGGCTGATCCAAGACGTGCAAGGGCAGAAAGCTGCGTAAGAACACCTGTAGTTATTCTGTAAAGAGCGTCCTTGTCTGGAACAACAATGAGATTTGCCTTGCTCTTAAGCTGCTTCATACTGTCAGCATCAGGGGCAACTACAATTGCATTAGGAATAGCCTTTGCAGGTGCATTTAAGAAATCTGAATAATTACAAATATAGAGGCAGTCCTGCGCTGCTTTACTGGACGAATCATATTCTCTAACTGATAGAACCTCTGCATCAGGGTTATTACATACCCATTTAGCATCATCAGGGACGATGCATCTTATCTCTGAAAACTTAACTTTTGTAAACATAGTAGTACTCTTCCTTTGTGGCTTCAAAAATCGGTTTTCGTAAAAATCCCCTAAACCCTACAAGGAAAATGTAACACTTTTACAAAAACATTACAAGAAAAAAGAGCGGAGCATTAAGCTCCGCTCGTGTATTTTCTTTCCTAACTACTCTGCTGTTGGAGCAACTGGCTTTACAGCCTTGCTCTTGAGATACTTCATAACTGCGAAGAGAATAACAAGTCCAACTGCGAGAGCAACCCATGGGCTCTTCATGAAGCCGGCAATAATGAATGAAACGAATGCAACTGCCATTACTGTGAATGCGTATGGGAGCTGAGTCTCAACGTGGCTTACATGATTACATCCGGCACCAGCACCTGCCATGATTGTTGTATCTGAAATTGGTGAGCAGTGGTCTCCGCAAACACCACCAGCCATACAAGCTGAGATAACAGGAATCATAAGGTCTGGCTGGCTCTCTGTGATTGCCAGTGCGATAGGAATAAGAATTCCGAATGTTCCCCATGATGTACCTGAAGCGATACCAAGTCCGCAAGCGATGATGAAGATGATAGCAGGGATGAGATTGAGGAATCCATCACCGAAGTTGCTTACAAATCCAGCAACACACTCTGCAAGTCCAAGGCTGTCTGCCATGTTCTTGAGTGACCATGCGAATGTGAGAACGAGGATAGGTGAAGCCATCTGTCTGAGTCCTTCAGGAACGCACTCCATGCACTCTGTGAACTTGATTGTTCTTCTGCAAATGTAGTAGATAACTGTGATAACGAGACCAACAGTACTTCCGAGAGCAAGACCAACGCTGGCATCGCAGTTAGCAAATGCATCGATGAAGTTCTCGCCATCGAAGAATCCACCGCTGTATATCATTCCGATTACACAGCAGATGATAAGTGAAATTACAGGGAAGAGGAGGTCAGCAACGATACCCTGGTCGCTACCTTCATCTTCAAGAACAGGGTTAATTGCCTCTCCTGTTGTGAAGAGATCGCCGTTCTCAATTGCGTTCATCTCATACTTAGCCATCATGCTGTAATCAAACTCCATTGAAACGAGCATGATGAGCATAGCGATTGTGAGCAGAGCATAGAAGTTATAAGGGATTGCCTTGATGAATACTGTGAATCCATTCTGGCCCTCTACAAAACCGCTTACTGCAGCAGCCCATGATGAGATTGGTGCGATGATACATACAGGAGCAGCTGTTGCATCGATAAGGTAAGCAAGCTTAGCTCTTGAAATGTTGAATCTGTCTGTGAGAGGCTTCATAACGCTTCCTACTGTAAGACAGTTGAAGTAGTCATCTACGAAGATAAGGCATCCGAGTCCGATTGTCGAGAACTGAGCAGCCTTTCTTGACTTAACCTTTGTTGCAGCCCAGCGACCGAAAGCCTTTGAACCACCTGACTTGTTCATCATTGCAACAAGCATTCCGAGAACTACGAGGAATACGATGATTCCCATATTGTAGCTGTCTGAAAGTGATGCGATGATACCATCAATAAGGAAGTGATTGAGAATTCCAGCGAAATCAGCTCCTGCATACAGAACTGCTCCTGTGAGTACACCGATAAACAGTGAACTGTATACTTCCTTAGTAATGAGAGCCAGTGCAATAGCTACGAGAGGTGGGAGAAGTGACCATACTGAAGCGTACAGTGCAGGCTCGCCATCTGCCGCGAGTGCCATGATTGGCATTGCTGTAATCATCAGAACTGCAAGTCCGATGATGTACATGAATCTTGATCTTGTTCTTTCCATTTGTCTATAATCCTCCAAAATAATTAAAAAACCATGAATAACGTCCGAACGTATCCATGGCATAACTTGACATATTAATCCACAAATAGCGCTCCACTTTCGTGACAGTACGCCGCATCTTATTACGACGTCCCAGGAATCGAAACAGGTAATTTCGGAAACCTTCGGCAGATATCCCTTTCTTCAGAAGCAGCCTCCTCAGGCTATGGCTCACTGAATACTGATGTGATCTGCGACCTCTATCCAGGTGTTATTCAATTTACCAATATATTATGCATTACGCACACAAATGAGTCAAGCGAATATGTGACTTTGTCACAAAAAAGACAGGTTATTTTTGCATTATTTTGAATACCATCGCAAATATGCCATATTTCGCATATATAATAATGAAGAAAAGAGAAGAACACCGCTCCGGCAGATACATTGCAAACTTGAAAGAGTTGGCCAAAAGTGGTAACATATAGCGAGTTTCTATACAAGGAGGAAACATATGAGAACAATAATGATGCTTGCCAGCATTGCTATGGTGGGAGTAGGAACTTTCTGCATCGCTAATGCCAGCGCGGCTTTTGCATCAACAGCTTTCGTTGTTGGTATTGCCATGCTTGTAATCGGTGTAGTAGAGATGCTGGTATCAAGGAATACAAGTATTAATGAAGATAGAGGTGATATGACATTCCCTGTAGGCGGAATGCTTATGATCCTTGTAGGAGTAGCCGTTCTTTCTGGCGTTGTATCCGAGGATATTACAGTAGCGGCTGTATTTGCAGTTGTGCTCGCGCGTGATGGTTTTATCGATATGTTCTCTGTTGGAACAGACTTTGCGGATAATACAAAAGAAGAGAATGGTATCTTTGGCCTGGGAATGCTTTGTGCTATTCTTGGATTCTATCTTATCTTTAACAGTATGCTTCTTAATCTTGCAACACAGATGCTGGTTGGAATCGCAATCATTCTTATGGGCGTAAGACGTTTTGTTGCAGCACTGGATATCAAGTATTCACATCAGGGCTTCCTTACAGGAAATGAGGAAAGGCTTGCTGATGCACAGATGGAAGAGAAGCGTGCGATGGCCAAGGCGAAGGAAGGAATCAGAGAGAGCAAAGAGGCCCAGCGCAGAATAGAGAAGATCAAGCAGGATATCGCTAACGAGCGTAGAACAATGAATGATACTACAATGAGAAAGCGAATGGGCGAATAAAACACCATCTTGCCTGATTTCCGGAACAATGAGGAGCAGCATCAATGCAACTGTTCGTGATGGTTCGAAAAGCAGATGGAAAAACTTTGATAAAATGCGATTTACCCCTTGACGAAAGCTTCGTTGAGGGGTATTATAATTGAGCGCACTTCGAGAGAGCCTGTTAGGCGATCAAAGAATTGCAAAAAGTTAAAAATACATGTTGACAGAACGATGTAAACATGGTATATTTAACGAGTTGCGACTGATGAACGAAAGTGAGTCGGAAGCACGGAACCTTGAAAACTTCATAGTGTAGAACCGGTCTAAGAAAACAGGCGACGGAGCGATCCGTAAGACCAGTTTTCAAAAGATCAGTATAAGAGACAATGA
>JAGHUT010000070.1 GCA_018064645.1 Candidatus Crickella merdequi
GTTACATACAGGAATAGTCCGCCATCTGGAACTGTGAATTTAACGCCTACAGGGAACTCCTGCTCCATCATTTCGATAAGCGCATCACATCTCTCCTTATAAACAGCGCACAGCTCCTGAACATGCTCATCGAGGTCGTACATCTTCATATACTCTCTTACGTGAACCTGTGAGAACTGGTTACACTGAAGGTCCAGACCTTCCTTAATCTCCTCAACTCTGTCGATAAACTCCTTGCTGTCAGAAACGATGTACGCAATTCTGAGTCCAGGGCACATAATTTTTGAGAAGGATCCAAGGTATATAACCTGACCTGTCTCATCAAGCGCCTTAAGGCAAGGAACATGATCACCTCTGAATCTGATTTCGCCGTAAGGGTTATCCTCAAGGATGTTTACCTGAGGGTATTTCTTCATGATTTCGAGAAAAGCCTTTCTTCTTGCAAGTGGCCATGCTTTACCAGTAGGGTTCTGGAAATTAGGAATTACATAAACAAGTCTTGTATCTGGATTTGCTTCGAGAGCTTCCTCAAGCTTGTCTAATCTGATTCCGTAATCATCTGTCTCAACGCCTACGATATTTGGACTATATGGCAAAGCAGCATTTAATCCATCTAGATAACTAGGCTTTTCAATCAGTATTGTCTGACCATCATTGAGAAGTGCTGTACATGACATAGAAATACCCTGCTGACATCCAGTACAAATAATGATGTTGTCAGTTGTAATATTCATCTTCTCGTTTCTGTTAAGTCTTTCAATGATAAGATCGATAAGCTCAGAATCACCTTTGGTCAGTCCATACTGAAGAGCCTCTCCGTATAGAGCTTTATCTGCAAAAATTTTATTTGCAGCCTCCTGAAGCTCATCCATAGGGAAAAATTTCTCATCAGGCAGACCACCAGAAAGCTTAATCAGATTAGGATTCTTTCTATCTGCAATCTCTGTAGCAACATCTCTGATTACAGAACCTCTAATCACCTGCATTCTATCTGCTAATTTCATTTCTTTCGCCTCCTAATTCCGTTGTGCGGAATTGAATTCCGTTATTTGAACAAATTTTTAGCATTCTGCTCGTTTCTTGTTCCGCACAGCAGAATGCCGTTCCACATATAAGAATGATACTCCTATTTATGTTCTTTTTCAATACACAATTGTATAAAAAAATAGAGAAAACAATTTATGTTTTCTCTATTTTTTACATATTATAAAATTTCTCTACTTATCTCGTTACATGCATCCCTAAGGCGTTTAATGATTATCTCTTTACCAATTCCGGAAATTGTTCCTACATATCCACTAACGCTTATTGCCATAATTGCTTCCCCATTCTTCTTCAGAACAGGTACTGCTATACAATACAGACCTTCAGCAACCTCTTCATTATCAACTGCATATTTGTTCTTTCGAACTTCTTCAATTTCTTTGATGTAGTCTTCTGCATTTGTAATGGTGTTAGATGTATAGCATGGATATGTCAGTCTTCTCATATGATCTTCATCGTAATCATTTGAGAAAGCAAGCAGCGCTTTACCGACAGCTGAGGTAATACAATCATATGATGCTCCATATGACTCTGTCACATTTAAAGCTCTCGTGCCACCCTTTTCTTGAAGAATCGTAATTGCCTTATAATCGTCTGGAAATGCCTGGTCTCTAATTGCAACATTTACAGTTTCCTGAAATTCAAGTGCAATCTCTTTTGCAAATTTACGCGCTTTATTAATAAGTACAGAGTTAGACTCTACACTCTTACCAAGCATATACAATTTAAAATCAAGCCCATATTTCAGACTGTCAGCATCCTGATAAATATAACCTCTGTTCTTAAGCGTTGAAATACACCTGTGAACAGTACTCTGATGATCTCCCAGCTTACTGGCGATTTCGTTAACACCCATATTTCTATTCTCATGATAGAGCAGCTCCATAATATTGAGTGCTCTATCAATTGAATTAATATTTGCTGATTTTTTATCTGATACTGATGGCATATAATACCCCCATCCTTTCAGATAGACTTTCTCTATCTCTCTATCTCAACCATAGTGAAGCACTCAATAACATCACCAGGTTTAAGATCGTTATACTTTTCAATTCCAATACCGCACTCGTAGCCTGCGTTAACTTCCTTAGCATCATCTTTGAATCTCTTAAGGGATGAAATCATACCCTCATGGATTACAATACCATCTCTTACGAGACGAATCTGCTCATTACGCTTAACGATACCTTCCTTAACGTAAGCACCAGCAATAACTCCAACGTTAGGTACTTTAAATGTATCTCTAACCTCTGCCATACCAAGAACCTCTTCCTTGTACTCTGGGTCGAGCATACCCTTCATAGCAGCCTGGATATCATCGATGATATCGTAGATTACTCTGTAGAGTCTAACCTCAACTTCTGAGCTTGAAGCCTGGTTCATTACTGCAGTTGTAGGTCTTACATTAAATCCGATGATGATAGCATTTGATGTCTCAGCAAGAGTTACATCTGACTCGTTAACTGTTCCTACACCTGAGTGGATAACCCTAACCTTAACCTCTGGAGTATCAAGCTTCTCAAGTGAAGAAATAATAGCACCAACTGAGCCCTGTACATCAGCCTTAACAATAAGGTTAAGCTCCTTAGCTTCACCCTCCTGAATCTGTGAGAAGAGCTTCTCAAGAGTTGTACTTGCATTCTTAGCAAGAACATCCTCTCTCAGCTTCTCTCTTCTTGCAGAAGCAATCTCTCTAGCTGTCTTGTCATCCTTAACGATGTTAAATGCATCACCAGCCATTGGAACATCTCCAAGTCCAAGAATCTCAACAGCAGTAGCAGGACCAGCTTTTCTGATCTCATCGCCCTTGAAGTTGGTCATTACACGAATCTTACCTGAACAAGTTCCTGCAACAACGCTCTGACCAGTCTTGATTGTACCGTTAGTTACAAGAAGTGTAGCGATAGGTCCCTTTGCCTTATCAAGTCTTGCCTCGATAACTGTACCGCTGGCAAGTCTGTCAGGGTTAGCCTTAAGCTCAAGAACTTCGGCCTGGAGAAGAATCATCTCAAGAAGATCTGTAATACCTTCACCCTTCTTAGCTGATACTGGAACGCTGATAACATCTCCACCCCAGTCCTCAACAAGAATTCCATGCTCTGTCAGTTCCTGTTTAACTCTGTCAGGATTAGCACCCGGCTTATCCATCTTGTTGATAGCAACAATAATAGGAACGCCTGCAGCCTTTGCATGACTGATTGACTCTACTGTCTGTGGCATTACACCATCATCTGCCGCTACTACGAGTACAGCGATATCTGTAACCTGAGCTCCTCTAGCACGCATTGTTGTGAAAGCCTCGTGTCCAGGAGTATCAAGGAATACGATTCTCTGACCGTTAATCATAACCTCTGATGCTCCAATATGCTGTGTGATACCACCAGACTCGCCAGCAGTAACATTTGTGCTTCTGATAGCATCAAGAAGTGATGTCTTACCATGGTC
>JAGHUT010000075.1 GCA_018064645.1 Candidatus Crickella merdequi
CACATTACATTAGGAATAGAATCAAGCTGTGATGAGACTGCAATCGGTATTGTTGCCAATGGTCGAGAGATGATGGCCAATGTTATTTCGTCGCAGATCGACATACACACAGAATTTGGCGGTGTAGTTCCTGAGATTGCATCAAGAAAACATCTTGAGAACATCAATATGGTAATTGATAAGGCTCTTGAAGAGGCTGGAATAACTATTGATGATGTAGATCTCATAGGAGTTACTTATGGACCGGGACTTGTTGGAGCACTTCTTATTGGAGTGGCAGCAGCAAAGACCATAGCTTTTGCAAAAGATATTCCACTTGTTGGAGTCAATCATATGCACGGTCACATTGCAGCGAATTACATAGAGCATCCTGACCTTGAACCGCCTTTTATGGGGCTTGTAGTATCAGGTGGCCATACTAATATTATAAATGTTAAAGACTATAACACTTGTGAGAAGCTTGGAAGCACAAGAGATGATGCTGCCGGGGAGGCTTTTGACAAGGTCGCAAGAGTAATAGGCCTTGGTTACCCAGGTGGACCGAAAGTCGATAAAGCGGCTAAGCTTGGCAATAAAGATGCAATCCCGTTCAAGAGAGTATATCTTGAGAACGGCAGCTACGATTTCAGTTTCAGCGGCCTCAAAACAGCTGCTCTTAATTATATTAATACAGAAAGGCAGGCCGGCCGTGAGATAAATGTTAACGACATGGCTGCAAGCTTCCAGGAAGCTGTAGTTGAGGTTCTTGTTAACAAGGCTGTTGGCGCAGCACGTCAGTTTAATCAGTCACGAATCGTAATGGCAGGCGGTGTTGCCTCCAATTCAAGGTTAAGACAGATGATTACAGAAGAGGCAGGCAGATATGGAATCGAAATCTGTGCACCTAGCCCTATTCTATGTACAGATAATGGAGTAATGATTGCCTGCTCGGCATATTATGCCTATAAAGCGGGCGAGAGATCGGGCTTTGATCTGGATGCAGATCCGAGTCTGGAATTCTAGTAAAAGGAGGAACATCTATGCTGGTGATGTCAGCAAGTGACATAAGCAAATCATATGGAATTGATGCCGTCCTTGAGGATGTTTCTTTTAGCGTGGATAAAGGCGACAGAGTTGGCATTGTAGGACCAAATGGTTCGGGAAAAACAACTCTTCTAAGTATTATTGCCGGAGAGAATTCTCCTTCTTCCGGAAGTGTATATATCAGAAGTGAATTCAGTGTAGGATACCTGAAGCAGAAGAACCACTTCTTCTCAGGAGGAACAGTTCTTGAAGAAGCGGAGAAGAATTTCGAGCATTTTTTCCAAATGGAGAAGAAGATTGAAAGGCTTGCAGAGGCAATTTCAGACCACACCAGCTCAACTTTTGATAAGGACCTTGAGCGATATTCTGCTCTGATGGAGGAATATGAGAAGGCTGGAGGATATACATATAAGAGCGAGCTTAAGGCGATGCTTAAGCATATGGGCTTTGATGAGGAGATGCAGAGCAAGAAGATTGAGAAGCTTTCAGGTGGAGAGCGGACAAGACTTGCATTGTGCTGCATGCTTCTTAAGAAACCGGATATTCTCATGCTGGACGAGCCTACCAATCATCTTGACCTTTCCATGCTTGACTGGCTTGAGCAGTATCTCAAAGGATATGGCGGAACAATTCTTGTAGTATCCCACGACAGATTCTTCCTTGACAGAATAGTGAACAGAATCTTTGATATGTCTGACGGAACACTGGTTGACTATAGAGGCAACTATTCGGATTTTCTCGTTAAGAAGGCGGAGCGCCTTGAAGTAATGAGAAGAGAATATGAGAAACAGCAGAAAGAAATTGCAAGACAGGAAGAGATTATAAGACGCTTCAAGCAGCACAATACTGAGCATCTTGTAAAGCGAGCTCAGTCAAGAGAGAAAAGACTTGCCCATCTTGAACTTGTCGAGAAGCCGAAACTGAAGCAGGAGCGTTTCAAGCTTTCCTTTGACACTAACTATAAGAGCGGTAATGATGTAATCATTGCAGAAGACCTTTGCAAAAGCTTCGGCCCAAGACAGCTCTTCAGGAATGCTTCAATGGATATCAAGAAGGGCGAACGAATCTGCATCATTGGAGACAATGGTATAGGCAAGACTACACTTCTCAGAATCCTCATTGGACAGGAGCAGGCTGATGACGGCTATCTGAAAATCGGCTACAATGTTGATTTTGGTTATTACGACCAGGGACAGATGCTTCTCGACAATAATGAGACAGTCCTTGGTGAGATGAAGAACGCATATCACCTCTATACAGATACTGAGATGAGATCTCTTCTTGGAAGATTCCTTTTCTTCGGTGATGATGTTTTCAAGCAGGTAGGAGCTCTTTCCGGAGGCGAAAAAGCAAAGCTTTCAATGTTAAAACTCATGCTTTCGGGGGCTAACACACTCGTTCTGGATGAGCCTACCAACCATCTGGATATTGAATCAAAGGAGGTTGTTGAAGAGGCTATTGAAGAGTTCGAGGGAACAGTTATCATAGTTTCCCATGACAGATACCTTCTTAACAAAATTCCTGACAGAATACTCGAACTGACTCCTTCAGGCATTGTCGAATATAAAGGTCGTTTTGATTATTACCTCGAGAAGAAGGCTATGATGGAAGCCCTCGATTCCGAAATGGCAGAAGCAGCAAAGGCCGTAAGACAGGAGGCTGTCGACAAAGCCGCGTCAGCAGGAGATTTTGATTTTATCCCTTTAAGTGCTGAAGAAGAGAGACAGCTTCGCAAGAAGAAGGAAGCGGAAGAGAGAAGAATCAGCAGAAGAAAAGAAAGCCTTGAATTAAGCATTGCAGAGCTTGAACTTAAGATTGAAGAGCTTGAAACAGAAATGTGCAAACCTGAGAATGCGACTAACTCAATCTATATGAGAGAAGCCGCAGAGAAGCTTGAAGATTACAAGGCAAAGCTGGACGATTACTACTGGGAGTATATGGAAATATAACAACTTGAATTTATGTGCATAAATTCATATAATATAAGAGTTAAAAAGAGTATTAAGATGGAGGATACTGATATGGTTTTTGATACAATTAAGTCAATTATCGCAGAGCAGCTTGGCGTTGAAGCTGACATTATCAACGCTGATACAGACCTTATGAAGGATCTTGAGGCTGATTCACTTGACGCAGTAGAGGTTATCCTTGCTGTTGAGGAGGAGTATGGCATCGAGATTCCAGATGAGGATGCAGAGAACTTTGCAACAGTTGGCGATATCGTTAACTACGTAGAAGCAAATAAGTAGACATGATACCAGTCGCTGGGGGGCGTACTGGTTTCGTAATTTGGTGTAATGTGTAGGTATTAACAGGATATTTTAAGATGATTTCAAACGCAATTATTAGAAGATTACCAAGATATAGAAGATATCTTGGACAGCTTCAGCGTCAGGGGGTTCAAAAGATTTCATCAAATGAACTCAGTGCGCTGATAGGATTCACTGCTTCGCAGATAAGACAGGATTTCAATACTTTTGACAACTTTGGCCAGCAAGGTTACGGATACTCGGTAGATTATCTTTATTCTGAGATCAATAAGATTCTCGGACTTGATAGAGAATACAAGACTGTACTGGTTGGAGTAGGTAACATGGGACAGGCCATCACTAACTACAACTATTACTATAAAGTAGGATTTAACATCATCGGACTTTTTGATTCAAATCCTAAGCTTATCGGTAATACTATCAATGATGTAGTTATCAAGGATGTTTCAGAGCTTGAAGACTTTGTCAAAGAGAACGGTATTGATGTAGGTATTATCTGTGTAGGACGAAATAACGCACAGGAAGTTGCTGACATGCTCGTCAATGCAGGAGTATCAGGAATCTGGAATTTTGCACCTATCGATCTTGAGGTACCTGATACAGTTGCACTTGAATCGGTTCATCTGAGCGACAGTTTACACACACTGGCATTCAAGATTAAGACAAACGAAGAGTCAAAGAAATAATAAAAAATCCTGTAGCATTGCTACAGGATTCTTTATTTATGCATAAATATTGATATCTGATTAAGCCTCTACAGGTGCTCCAACTGGGCAAGCGCCAGCGCAAGCTCCGCAGTCAATACATGCATTCTCATCGATTACGTAAGGTGTACCATCAGCAATAGCGTCAACTGGGCATCCAGCCTGGCAAGCTCCGCATCCGATGCAATCTTCTGTGATCTTGTAAGCCATGGTTAAATTCCTCCTTTAACAAACTTTAAAACTTTCCGAAAATAGTATACACTATTTGTGAGAGAATTGTAAATATTAATTTATAGGGTGTATTTATGGAAATAATATCATTTACTGGCAAAAGCGGAACAGGCAAGAGTTATCAGGCTACCCGCATCTGCATGGAAAGGAATATTGAAGCCATTATTGATGACGGTCTTCTTATCTACAAAGGCAAGGTAATTGCCGGTCAGTCTGCAAAAAAGTGTTCTTCTAAGGCAGCGGCTATGAGAACTGCGCTGTTTAATTATGAGAAGCACGCGGCATCTGTTAAGACTGCTCTTAAGAGATCTAAGCCGTCAAGACTTATGATTATAGGAACATCAGACAAAATGGTCAATTACATAATCGAAGCTCTCGATTTGCACGAGCCTGACGAGAGACTTTATATCGAGGATTTTACAACTGAAGAGGAAAGGGAGATAGCTTCGCATAGTCGCCACGTGGATGGACAGCATGTAATTCCGGCACCTATGGGACAACTCAAAAGAGATTTTGCAGGATATTTCATGAATCCTTTGAGTTTTATCAGGGAAATCGTATCTGGTGACAGTGATGCCAAAGAGTATATCAGCACCCGTGATATTACTGTTGTAAGACCACAGTACAGCTATACAGGCAAGTTCACCATAAGCACACAGGTTATTAAGGATATTGTAAATATAGTGTGCGATGAATTTGAGGACAGGCTGTATATTGAGAAGGTTTTCAGCCACGGCGGTGAGAATAATCTTAAGATTGATATAAATTTAAGGGCAATTAAGGACGGAAATATGCTGGATGACTGCAAGTCCTTCCAGGAGAAAGTCAATCACGCTATTGAGGATATTACCTCATTCTCCGTTGTTTCGGTTAATCTGAAGCTTGTTATGCTCTGTAGAGACCGTATTGATCTGAAGCATGCGAAAGGTTAACACATGGGAAGAATTGTTATCGATAATATTACAGACATGAATCTGGAGCATGTGTTTGATTGCGGACAATGCTTCAGGTGGAATAAGAACGAGGAGAATGGTTATACAGGCGTTGCAGGAGGCAATGCCTGCCATGTTTATCTTGATGAAGATGCTGGTCTTCTCACCTTGAATGCAAGTGGTGGAGATGAGAACTTCTGGAGAGCATACTTCGATCTTGACACTGATTACGGTGCAATCAAGGAGGAGCTTGCATCGAGAGAACCTAAGATAAGAGCTGCAGAAGAAGCTGGATACGGAATAAGAATTCTTAATCAGGATTTTTATGAGGTCCTCATTTCCTTCATCATATCTCAGAACAATAACATTCCAAGAATCAAGAAGTGCATAGAGGCAATCTGCGAAAGATACGGCGACAGAATAGATTTTGAGGGAAAAGAATATTACAGTTTTCCTAAGGCTGAGGTCATTGCAAAGGTTCCTGTTGATGAGATTGCAGAACTTAAGCTGGGCTATAGAAGCAGCTATATTGTCAGAGCGGCCCGGAAGTATCTTGAGGAGGGCGTTCCTTCAGACGCAGAAAAAGTTCTTGACTATTATGGAGTTGGTCCTAAAGTAGCTAACTGTATTAAACTCTT
Organism: Candidatus Crickella merdequi; assembly: GCA_018064645.1. Lineage (GTDB taxonomy): Bacteria > Bacillota > Clostridia > Peptostreptococcales > Anaerovoracaceae > Crickella > Crickella merdequi. The sequence goes on from JAGHUT010000075.1 coordinate 5,799, forward strand.
TGGACTTCGCAGACTGGATGCTTTTCCTATAGATACCTGGGTGAAGAAGATAATGAATGATATGTATGGCTTTGAGGAAAATGATATCAAAGGTATGCAAAGCTTTGCAGAAGAGCGTTTTGGTGAGAATGGTGGAATTGCTCAGCAGTATCTTTTCAATTATTACAGAAACGTCAAATAGGTCACATATTCTTCATATAAAAAAGGTTGACCTTTAGTCGCAAGATGAGTACAATAACAACTGTGGTTAGCACTCTGCGACATAGAGTGCTAACAATTAACTGAGTCAATTAATACATTTTTATATAAGGAGGCATATATGAGCATTGGAATCAGACCACTCGGAGCAAGAGTAGTTATCAAGAAGATGGATGCTATTGAGAAGACAGAAGGTGGACTTATTCTTTCTGGAAGCGCTAAGGAGAAGCCACAGCAGGCAGAGGTGCTCGCAGTAGGTCCTGGAACAGAAGATGAGAAGATGGAGCTTAAGGTAGGAGATATCGTTGTTTTCTCTAAGTATGGTGGCAACGATCTCAAGTATCAGGGCAATGAGTATACTATCATCAATCAGAAAGATATTTTGGCAGTAATCGAATAATAACGGTTACAGAGGGAGGAATATAATGGCAAAGGATTTATATTACGGCGAGGAATCAAGAAGAAAGCTCCTTGCAGGAGTAGATAAGCTGGCCGATACTGTAAAGATTACACTTGGCCCTAAGGGCAGGAATGTTCTTATCGAAAGAAGCTTTGGTTCTCCGCTTATTACAAATGACGGTGTTTCTATTGCTAAGGAGATAGAGCTCGAGGATCAGGTTGAGAACATGGGTGCACAGCTGGTTAAGGAGGTTGCTACAAAGACAAACGATGTAGCAGGTGACGGAACTACTACAGCTACACTTCTCGCACAGGCTATCGTTAGAGAGGGCTTCAAGAATGTAACTGCCGGAGCTAATCCAATGATTCTTAAGAAGGGTATGGCTGGAGCAGTAGACGCTGCAGTTGAATATCTTAAGAGCATCGCTGTACAGGTGCAGGACAAGAAGGCTATTGCACAGGTTGCTTCAGTTTCGGCTGCAGATGAAGAGATCGGTGAGCTCATTGCCGAGGCAATGGACAAGGTTGGTAAGGATGGAGTAATCACTGTCGAGGAGTCAAAGACTCTTAGCACAACTCTCGATGTTGTAGAGGGTCTTCAGTTCGACAGAGGATACCTTTCTGCATACATGATGAGCAATACAGAGACAATGGAAGCAGTAATGGAGAATCCTCTGGTTCTTCTTACTGACAAGAAGATATCCAACATTCAGGAGATTATCCCACTGCTCGAGGGAATTATGAAGGCGGGAAGAAGTCTTCTTATCATTGCTGAGGATGTTGACGGCGAGGCACTTGGAACACTTGTTGTTAACAAGCTTAGAGGAACACTTGATGTAGTTGCTGTTAAGGCACCTGGCTTTGGAGACAGAAGAAAGGCTATGATGGAGGATATAGCAATCCTCACAGGCGGAACTGTTGTAAGCTCAGAGCTTGGCTATGACCTTTCTGAGGCGACAATGGATATGCTCGGTATGGCTGGTACAATTAAGGTTAACAAGGATAGAACAGTTATTGTTAACGGAGCAGGAGACAAGCAGGAGATTGCTGACAGAATAGCTAAGATCAGAGCTGAGATTGAGATTTCAACTTCAGAGTTTGATAGAGAGAAGCTTCAGGAGAGACTTGCAAAGCTTGCTGGCGGTGTTGCTGTAATTAATGCAGGTGCTGCTACTGAGACAGAACTTAAGGAGAAGAAGCTGAGACTTGAGGATGCACTCAATGCGACAAGAGCTGCTGTTGAAGAAGGAATCGTTGCAGGCGGCGGCACAACACTGATCAGAGCTATTGATGCAGTTAGAGCTTATGCCGATGCTCAGGAAGGCGATATGAGAACCGGAGCTAAGATTATCGAAAGAGCCCTTGAGGAGCCAGTAAGACAGATTGCTGAGAACGCCGGTCTTGAGGGAAGCGTAGTAGTTGCTGCTGTTAAGCAGGCTGAGGGAAGTGTTGGCTTTAACGCTGCAACAGAAGAGTATGTTGATATGATTGCATCAGGAATTGTAGACCCTGTTAAGGTTACAAGATCAGCACTCCAGAATGCAGCTTCAGTTGCAGGAATGCTTCTCACAACAGAGGCTGGAATCGTTCAGATTAAGGAACCAGTTCCACCAGCACCAATGCCACAGGGCGGAATGGGAATGATGTAAATAAACACATTTTCTGAGATTTGTTTAAAAAAAATAATCAAGACAGAACAGTATGTTCTGTCTTGAATTTTTTTCGATGATATACGTCAAAGAAGCGCAAAAAACTTATGGAAGGTGTATAATCAATCCAAATGAATTGGACAGTAATAAAAGAAATATTTATTCGAGACGTCAAGCGCCTGATTCATAATTGGGTAGCTGTGGTAGTCGTTATCGGTATTATTATACTACCGGCCCTGTATGCCTGGTTCAATATTGGTGCTAACATGGACCCTTATTCAAAGTCAGGGAACATTAAGGTAGGAGTGGTTTGCGAGGATAAGGGAGCAACCAGCAGGCAGACCGGTGATATAAATATCGGAGAGAGGATTATTGATAATCTCAAGAAGAACGACAAACTCGGATGGGAGTTCACCAGTGCGACTGAGGCCGACAAAGGAATTAAAAGTGGCAAATACTACGCTACAATAACCATTCCTGAGACTTTCAGCAAGGATATGATTTCCTTCCTGGACGGTAATATCGGCAAGCCTACAGTCGAGTACAGAGTGAACGAGAAGAAGAATGCAATTGCACCAAAGGTAACAGGTACGGGCGCAACGACCTTGCAGCGGCAGATAAACGAGATTTTTATGAAAACTGTCTCTGAGACTGTTACCGAAGCACTTGGGGAATTTGCTTCAACCGCAACAAGTGAGCTTGGCAATGCTGAAGCAACTGCAATTAAAGATCTTAACGAAGCACAGGCAATTATTGGAGGCTATCAGTCACTTATAAGCAAGTCACATAAGACTATAGCGGCTGACCAGGCTCTGCTTTCTGATGCGCAGACTACTGTAAAAAAAGCTCAAGGTGATAATGCAGCAGTCGGTTCTGTTCTGGCAGAGAATGATACTCTGCTTGCTGATATTAGAGCAAATATAGAGACTCTTCCAGCTGGACCTGCCAGAAGCATTCTGGATCAGGTTTATGACAGAGCTAACGGTGCAAATGGCAGACTCAAGTCTATCAATGCCATGATGGGACCAGAGCTTGTCAGAATGAACACTTCAATTGGCAGTTTGAAATCTGCTCTTAAGAGTCTGGATAAGACACTGACAACAACATCCAAAGCTATGGATCTGACTTCAAAGCAGATTGACAGTATTAAGGCAACGATTGGAATAATCAGTGGCTCACAGATAATTAAGGATCTTTCCAGACTGAGTGGAATGAATGCTGATGAGATATCAGAGTTTATGAAGGAACCGATTACTATAAAGTCTGAGGTTTTCTATTCAGTAAGAAATTACGGAAGCGGCATGACACCGTTCTATACAATGCTTGCTATATGGGTTGGCGGAATAATACTTCTGGCTATATTCAAGCTTGAGGTGGACAGCGAAGATATAGAAGGTGATATTACACCGCAGACAGCATATCTTGGAAGATGGCTTCTTTATGTAGTTGTTGGAATTGCACAGGGTATTGTTGTGTGTCTCGGAGATCTGCTTATTCCAGGGGTGCAATGTGAGCATCCGATATTGTTTATGATTGTTGGAATAATAGCAAGCATAGTATTTGTCACAACAATCTATGCACTTGCTACAACCTTCAGACATATTGGTAAAGCTCTTGTAATTATCCTTGTAATTATGCAGATTCCGGGTTCGGCAGGAACGTATCCTATCGAGATGACAGGAGCCTTCTTCAGGGTGATTCATCCATTGCTTCCTTTTACATACGGAATCAATGCAATGAGAGAAACAATAGCAGGTACCTATGGAACGCTTTTTGTAAGGAATCTGCTCATGCTTATACTTTTCTTCCTGATTGCTATGTTTATAGGTCTTGTTCTCAGACTGGCGGTGCTCAACCTTAATAGAATGCTTGATATCAAGCTTGGGGAGACAGGTCTTATGGAGATCGAGGCCATTGGAGAAGAGTATCCTTATGAGAAGCTGAGAAAAATCAAGTCTTTCATTGCTGAAGATGAGGAAGTTGCAGAAAGAATCCGAGAGCGAAGAGAACGCTTCGAGGCGAATTACGAAATGAGAGCGAAGCAGGGTGTTACTCTGCTGATTGCAGTTCCGACAATTCTTATGTTCTTCATGTTCGTATCAAGGCACAAGCTTATATCTCTTACAGTCTGGATTACAACAACAATTATAATTGCAATTATTCTTCTGAATATGGAGTTTGTCCATATGAAGAATCAGGATATAGAAGGAGGTGAGCAGCATGACTAAGTTGCGCAGAGCTTCCGGAAATATATGGGAGATTATTAAGGGCGATTTCCAGCGCATCAGAACCAATGTTGTCGCATGGGTCATTATTGTAGGTCTTGCGATGATTCCATCCCTGTATGCGTGGTATAACATTCAGGCAAGCTGGGATCCATATGGCAATACCGGTAATCTTAAGATTGCTATTGCCAACGATGATGCCGGCTATGATGGTGATTTGACACCGCTTCCTCTTAATATGGGAGAATCCCTGATTTCGTCTATTCAGAAGAATGACAGCTTCAACTGGATTCCGACTGACAGTGATACTGCAGTTGAAGGAGTAAAGTCAGGTAAATACTATGCTGCCATCATCATACCTAAAGGGTTCAGTAATGATTTAATGAGTCTTTTCTCATCCAGCACTAAACAGGCAACCATAATCTACTATTCAAATGAGAAAGAAAATGCCATTGCCACTAAGATTACCGATAGTGGAGCAAGTGCAGTTCAGGAAAAGATTGATGCAGTAGTTACAAAGACTGTTGTACAGGTCATTCTGAATGTCGTGCAAAAGTTCGTTTCTGATAATGAAAGCGACCGTTACACATTGAATGCTGTAAACGGCCTGATGAATACAATGGAAGGTGTCCAGCAGCAGCTTCAGGCTATGAAGGCATCTGTCGATGCATTGTCTGCTTCTACTGATGCAATGATTGTTCTGTTAGATTCAACCAGCGGAATGGACGCTTCGGTATCTCAGCTTACAAAGCAGATGAGAGATTCCATGGCTTCAATAAATGCTGCCGATGCAGTTGCAAAGATTGCAGATGTGGCAACGGGACAACTTAAGGATGATTTTACAAAGTTATATGATAATCTTCAGAAGGTAACAGCTTCGACGGAGAGTGTGCTTGACAGTCTTGATGCGGCTGGTAAAGATCTGTCAAAGGCAGCGGCAATGACGAAGAGTGACATGATTTCCCTTAGAGATAATCTGAACAACACGTCAGCTGCTCTTGGCCGCGCAGAACAGTCAATGGCAAGTCTCATATCAAAGCTTAAAAAAGCTCTTGCTGATGAAGATCTTGAGACAATAAGAACTATTCTCGGAGAGGATTCAGATGAGCTGAGTTCATTTATCTCTTCTCCAGTAAAGATGGATGAGAAGGCAGTGTATCCGGTTGCTAACTATGGCTCAGCAATGGCACCGTTCTACACATCCCTGGCAATCTGGGTAGGAGGCACAATTCTTGCTGCAATGCTGTTTGTTGAGCTTTCCGAAGAGAGAAGAAGGAAGCTTAAGAATCTCACATATGCACAGGAATATATTGGAAGATATGTGCTGTTCTTCCTGATTGGAATAACACAGGCTCTGATTATTGCATGTGGAGACCTGTGGTTCCTGGGAATTCAGTGCGTTCATCCTGTTAAGTTTGTCCTTGCGTGTCTTGTTTCATCAATAGTGTTTGTAAATCTGGCATACACTTTGACGGCATCTTTTGGAGACGTTGGCAAGGCCATATGTGTAATCCTTCTGGTTATACAGGTTGCAGGTTCTGGTGGAACCTTCCCTGTAGAGATGGAGCCTGCTATATTCAGAGTTCTTTATCCGCTCCTTCCTTTTGCGCACAGCATGCCAGCCATGAGAGAGGCAATTGCGGGATGCTACGGAATGGAATACTGGAGGCAGCTTGGAATACTGCTGATATATTTAGTATTATCTCTATTCCTCGGTCTTGTTCTCAGACGACCTGTAATCAAGCTGAGCCGAGGCCTTAAAGAAAAACTCGAAGATACAAAGGTGATTTAATGAGAACAGAAAGATACAATCAGGAGACTGAGAACTCCAATGATTCAAAAAAGACAAAGAAGACAAAAAAGTCAAAGAAGAAACTAAACCTTAAGCGATTTCTTATTATTGATGCGGTTCTTCTTGCTGTATTACTTGGTGTGTTTATTGCCGGTTCAGTACTTAAGCCTTTTGAGCTCGTTGGTGATGCAGATATGGTCGTTAATGTAGGTGAGGAATTTAATGACCCTGGAACTACTTCCCGTATGGCAAAGGCTGAAGGAACCGTGGACACCAGCAAAGTTGGTGATTACGAGATAACATACCGTAAAGGCAGCAAGTCCTTAACGCGAAATGTTCATGTTGTTGATGCATCAAGAGTTGTAATCGGTCTTAAGGGTTCTGTTAATACTGTAGTCAGAGAGGGAGATTCATATATTGAGTCAGGGGCTTTTCTTATTGATAAGGACAAGGGACCAGTTGACTCAGCAAAGATTAAGATTAAAGGATCCGTTGACACAAGTAAACCTGGTAAGTATGAGATTAAGTACTCAGGTAAGTCTGGTTATGTTAAGAAGACAGTTACAAGAACTGTAACAGTAGTTCCTAAAGGTGAGTTCAAGGCTAATACTACCGGTGTACCTGTTCTCATGTATCACTATATCTATACTGCAAGTGACAAGCCGGCAAGTTTAAATGTCAACTACACTATTGATACAGACTTCGAGGCGCAGCTTAAGTACCTGACAGAGAACGGATACTATTTCCCAAGCTTCACAGAGCTCAGAGCATATGTTGACGGAAAGATTGCACTTCCTGAAAAAAGCGTAATCCTTACATTTGATGATGCGCAGTGGGGCTTCTTCAAGTATGGAGTGCCTCTTCTTGAGAAGTACAAAGTGCCTGGAACATCCTTTGTAATCGGAACTCAGAACGGTGATAACAAGGTTAGAGGCTATGCTAATCCATATGTTCAGTTCCAGTCGCATTCATACGATATGCACAAGGGCGGTGGTAACATAGGCCACGGTGGAGTAATCAGTGCTATGTCAAAGGATGAGATTGTAAATGATCTTAAGAAGTCCTTTGCTCAGGTTGGTAATGGCAACGCCCTGGCTTATCCTTTCGGCGATGTGACAGATACGGCAAAAGCGGCAGTGGCTGCCGCAGGCCTTGACTGTGCTTTTACAACAGTAGACGGAAAGATAAAGAAAGGCGATGACTATAGAGCACTTCCAAGAGTAAGAGTATCTGGCGGAAATTCACTTTCTCAGTACATTTCAAGATTATAGACAGGAAAACCCTTTCGAAAGAAAGGGTTTTTGTGATATACTTACCGTTACAAATAAAATGAGTTTTTATGTGATTAACTAGTTTATGCTTACAGAAAGAAAGGAGTTTAATAATGGCAATTGTCCTCAAAGAACCATCAAGAACATTTAACGAGTATCTTCTGATTCCAGGGTATTCCAGCGCTGAGCACAGGGTTGAGAATGTAAGTCTGAAGACACCGGTAGTAAAGTTTAAGAAAGGTGAGGAGCCTGCAATCAGTATGAACATTCCTCTTTGTTCAGCAGTAATGCAGGCAGTATCAGATGACAATATGGCAGTTGCACTGGCTAAGGAAGGTGGAATTTCATTCATTTTCGGTTCACAGAGCATCGAGAGCCAGGCTGCAATGGTAAAGAGAGCAAAGAGCTACAAAGCTGGATTTGTTCCAAGTGATTCAAATTTAAGACCTGACCAGACTCTTGCAGACGTACTTGAAATTAAGAAGAAGACAGGTCACTCAACAATCGCAATTACTGATGACGGTACAGCAGAGGGAAAGATTCTCGGTATCGTTACAAGTAAGGACTATAGAGTATCAAGAATGGACCCTGCAACACCAGTAAGCGAGTTCATGACACCATTTGAGAAGATGGTATATGGCAAGGAGGGTATCTCACTTTCTGAGGCCAACGATCTTATCTGGGAGCATAGAGTTAATCAGTTACCAATTATAGATGACAATCAGAGACTCACTTCTTTCGTTTTCCGTAAGGATTATGAGTCACATAAGGATAATCCACTTGAGCTTCTCGACGAGAACAAGAGATTCGTTGTAGGAGCTGGAATCAACACAAGAGACTACGAGCAGAGAGTTCCTGCACTTCTCGAGGCAGGCGTAGACGTAATGACTATCGACTCATCCGAGGGATATTCAGAGTGGCAGGCTCGTACGCTTAAGTGGGTAAGAGACAACTACGGCGATTCAGTAAAGGTTGGTGCCGGCAACGTTGTAGATGCAGAGGGCTTCAGATTCCTTGCAGATGCAGGCGCTGACTTCATCAAGATTGGAATCGGCGGAGGTTCAATCTGTATCACAAGAGAGCAGAAGGGTATCGGCCGTGGACAGGCTTCAGCAGTACTTGAGGTTGCAGAGGCAAGAGACAAGTACTTCGAGGAGACAGGCGTATACATTCCACTTTGCTCAGACGGCGGTATCGTATATGACTATCATATGACACTTGCACTTGCTATGGGTTCAGACTTCATCATGCTCGGAAGATACTTCGCAAGATTCGACGAGTCACCATCAGCTAAGCTCATGGTTAACGGCAGTTACGTTAAGGAGTACTGGGGTGAGGGTTCAGCAAGAGCTCGTAACTGGCAGAGATACGACCTTGGTGGAGATGCTAAGATGAAGTTCGAAGAGGGCGTTGACTCATACGTTCCATATGCAGGTTCACTCCATGACAACCTTGCTATGTCACTCAACAAGGTTAGATCAACAATGTGCAACATCGGAGTTCTCTCAATTCCTGAGATGCACAAGAACGCTAAGCTTACACTCGTATCAGCAACAAGTATCGTTGAGGGTGGAGCTCACGATGTAATGCTTAAGGATACATCCCCAGTAAGATAATCAATAGGGAGACAGAGATGCAGAATAAGATTCTAGTAATTGACTTTGGTGGCCAGTATAACCAGCTGGTTGCACGTAGAGTCAGAGAATGTAATGTATACAGTGAGATTTATTCATACAGAATCGGCGTAGAGAAGATTCGCGAGATGGATCCTAAGGGAATCATCCTTACAGGCGGACCTAACAGCTGCTACCTTGAGGGAGCACCAAGCCTTGGTAAAGAGCTTTTTGAGCTGGGTGTACCTGTACTCGGACTTTGCTACGGCGCACAGATGATGCAGAATGACCTCGGCGGATGTGTTGGTATCGCTCCAGTAAGAGAGTACGGTAAGACAAATACTTACTTCGATACAAACTCACCACTTTTCAAGGGTATTCCTGAAGAGAGCATCGTATGGATGAGCCACACAGACTATATCTCAGAGATGGCTCCAGGCTTCAAGACTGTTGCTCATACAAATGACTGCCCGGTTGCAGCTTGTGAGAATCAGGAGAAGGGACTTTATGCAATTCAGTTCCACCCAGAGGTTCTTCATACAGTGTATGGTAAAGAGATTCTTTCCAACTTTGTACTCGGCATCTGCGGATGCGAGCCTGACTGGAGAATGGATTCCTTTGTAGAGGATTCAATTGCAGCAATTAAGGAAAAAGTTGGCGATGGCAAGGTACTTCTCGCCCTTTCCGGTGGAGTGGACTCATCTGTTGCAGCAGGTCTTCTTGCTAGAGCAATCGGCAATCAGCTCACTTGCGTATTTGTAGACCATGGACTCATGCGTAAGAACGAGGGCGATGAGGTAGAGGCTGTTTTCGGACCAGCGGGTAACTTCGACCTTAACTTCATTAGAGTAAATGCTCAGGATAGATACTATGCTAAGCTTGCAGGTGTTACAGAGCCTGAGCGCAAGCGTAAGATTATTGGAGAAGAGTTCATTAGAATTTTCGAGGAAGAGTCAAAGAAGATTGGCGCTGTAGACTTCCTTGCACAGGGAACTATCTACCCAGATGTTGTAGAGAGCGGTATGGGCGGAGAGTCAGCAGTAATCAAGTCACACCACAATGTTGGAGGACTTCCTGATTTCGTAGATTTCAAGGAGATTATCGAGCCACTGAGAGACCTCTTCAAGGATGAGGTTCGTAAGGCAGGTCTTGAGCTTGGACTTCCTCATGAGCTTGTATTCAGACAGCCATTCCCAGGTCCTGGACTTGGTATCAGAATTATCGGCGAGGTAACCGGTGACAAGGTAAAGATTGTTCAGGATGCTGACTATATCTACAGAGAAGAGATTGCTAAGGCAGTTAAGGAAGGCATCATGGAAGAGCCTAACCAGTACTTTGCAGCTCTCACTAACATGAGATCAGTCGGCGTAATGGGAGACTACAGAACATACGATTATGCAATTGCACTTCGTGCAGTTAAGACAATCGACTTCATGACTGCAGAGGCAGCAGATGTTCCAGCAAGCGTACTTCAGAAGGTAATGTCAAGAATCATTAACGAAGTTAACGGAGTTAACAGAGTACTCTATGATATTACAAGTAAGCCGCCTGGAACGATCGAGATGGAGTAAATACAATAAATCCCACAACCCTTGAAAACACTGGGTTGTGGGATTTTTTAGTGCTGAAAAAGTAATACAAAAGTAATAATAATTTAGAATAATCGCTTATTTGTTTGCAAGAACTTTTTCTGGATACGTTGATTTCCATTTATGGTATTCTTCTTCGGTCATTTCTCCTGACTTGTATTTTTCAAATGCATCGAACCAATCTAACATTCTTTCATATAATGGAGACTTATCTGCAGCCAAGTAAACTACTCCATTTTCTTTTACAACGTTTATGTTGAAATTCTCTTCTAAATAAAAGAGCGAATGCATTACTCCAAGTTCTGAGTCTAAAGATGGATCTGAAAGGGCATACACGCTGATTTCCATAGCGTCAGCAAGAGCCTGCAGTTGCTTAGGTCCTGGGGTTCTGTTTCCTAGCTCATAATTTCTGATGGCGGATTCTCCGAGTCCACTAATTTTAGCCAGATCTTTCTGATAAAGCCCCTTTTCTGTTCTATATTTTCTTATTTTTTCGCCAATAGTCATATCCATATTACCTTTCATTAATTAACTACGTACTCCTATTATAGCACGAAAGTGTGATGTGTAAAGCGCTGCGTTCAATATTGAAATGCTAGTTTTAAGGTCATAACCAGGTAGTGTATTGCTGACAATCAATGCAATAAATAATTAAATATAAAAAATGTATCACAAAAATGAACGGTGGGGGTTGACGTCACATTTTCGTGATGTTATTATTACATTACGAAAATGAACGGTCTGGCTGAGACCGAGTAATAACAAGGAGGTTAATAATGAAAATGAATAGTACAGCGAATCTAATAACAGCAAAGGAGGGTCATGTAATGGCAAGGAATATTAGCGAATCATTTTTAAGAGTAGAAGATGTTATGGAAATCCTCGGGGTTAAACAGTCTAGCGCATATAAGGTGATAAGAACCTTAAACAAGGAACTTGAGGCAAAGAAATTCATGACATTCAACGGGAGAGTCAGCAGGGATTATTTTTTCGAAAGATTTCATATTCCGGACAAAGCAGAAGAGCAGATATCGTAAGGAGGAAAGTAAATGGCAATAAAACATAATGAAAAAACAAAGAGATGGGAAGTTAGAGTCTACTATAAAGATGTTTACGGAAAAAGAAAGCAGAAGCATAAAGTTTTTAAAAAGCAAGCAGATGCTGTGAAATGGCAAAGTGAGTTTCTACTAAGTAGAGATAATATTCTGGACATGTCCTTTGAGACATTCGTTCAGATGTATCTAGAATATAAGAAGAGCAGAGTAAAAGCATCAACTTATGAAAATAAACTGAACGTTATAAACACTAAGATCCTTCCATACTTTGGGGAAAGGCCCCTTCAGGATATCAAATCACTGGATGTCATTAAATGGCAGAATCATTTAATGGGATTGGAATATAGACCTGGTAAAAAGTATTCAAAGGATTATCTCAGAACTATTCACAGTGTGCTTAACGCAATTTTTAGCCACGCAGTAAAACAGTATGGACTCAAGGTCAACCCGGCAAAACAGGCTGGTGCTATGGGAGGCCAGAGAAAAAAGGATCTTGAGTATTGGACTAAAGAAGAATTTGCTGCATTCCTGGATTGTGTAGCTAACAAACCAATTTCATATTATGGATTTGAAGTAATGTATTGGACAGGTCTTAGAAAAGGTGAAGTTCTTGCATTAACACCGAATGATATTGATTTCAAGAAAAACACTATCAGTGTTAACAAAACGATGACCAAGGTGAACGGAAAAATATCAATAGGTACACCAAAGACCGAGAAGAGTAGGAGAGTCGTTCCTATGCCGGAGTTTCTTGCAAATGAGCTTAAGCTGCATATCAGAAGCATATATGGAATTAAGCCTAATGACAGGATTTTTCCAGTCGGAATTAACTATTTTAATCACGAAATTGAGCGAGGAATCAAAGCATCTGGAGTAAAGCCAATTGATGTTCATGGACTCAGACACTCGCACGCATCACTTCTTGTGAATATGGGATATCCACTCATTGTAGTAAGCGAGAGATTAGGGCATGAGAGCATAAAAGAAACAATGAGATATGCTCATATGTATCCATCAACACACATAGCTCTTATGGATGATTTAACTAAGGAAAGAGAGGCGATGTTAAATGTCAGCAAAGAATAAAGACGACAAGAACAGATGGAGATCAGAAACAATTGCATTCAGATTGTCGAAGCCTGAAAGGGAACAACTTGAAAAAAGGTATAAGCTTAGCGGTTATGGTACCAAGCAGGACTTTATTATAGACAGCTTGTTTAAGCAGAACGTTATAGCACATGAAACACCAATTATGATTACAACTTTCAGAAAAGAACTGAACTTAATACTCAATGAGTTGGAAAGAATTGATGATATCAACAAGGTAGACGAAGAATTTTTCACACCGATTATAAGAATGCTAGAAATACTGGAAGCCTTTTATTCGGCAAAATAAATCAAAAGGAGGTGATAGCTATGATTAAATCGTCTGGTTCTGCCGTTGTAGATGCAATGGCAGATTATAAAATGGATGGTCATAGATACTGCTTCTCATGGTTTAAGGAAATAACTTTTGAAGGAGGAAAACCCGATTTTTTAGCGATTCTGATTCTGGCGGATTGTGTTTATTGGCACAGACCAACTGAGATAAAAGATGAAAATGGGATGATTACAGGATACAAAAGAAAATTCTCTGGCAGATATCTTCAGCGTAATTACGAGCAGCTAGAAATAGCATATAATGCGAGCAGAAAACAGGTTAAGAGGGCTGTCGATAATCTTGTTGACATTGGAGTGATTCAGAAGGAATTCAGAACGCTTAAACGCAATGGTAAAGTCATTGCAACTAATGTTATGTATCTTACTGTTGTTCCAGAAAAATTGCAAAAAATAACTTATGAAGTGGATCCGTATGGACTTAACGCTCCAATTGAAATTGAAGGGGATCCTTACCTGGAAGGTACCACCCTTATTACTCCTATGGATTATAGTGATGACTTTGAAGTAAAGGGGGTAGAACCTGAAATGAATATCCTTCCGTCTGTGGAAGTGCAGACAAATACAAATAATACTACAGAGATTAAAACAAATAATTCATCATCACTTCATCAAGTTAGGGAGGAATTCAGGAAGAAGATTGAATACGAAATTCTTTTAATAGATTTACCTAGAGATAAGAGACAAATAGATGAATTGATTGAAGTTGCAGTAGAAGCTTTAATGGCAGACACTCCGAAAATAAAAGTAGGATCAGAGCTGAAAGATACGGTGCTTGTTAAAGAAAGACTAAATATGCTGGACATTGACTCAATGAAATCTGTTGTTGAGAAAATAAAAAGCATCAGTTATGACATCTATAATCCAAAAGCGTATATGTTGACACTGCTTTTAAGTGAAGCAGTAACCAGTGAAATAACAGTAACAACAAAAGTAAATCAGCTTCTTTGCGGTTAGAATGGAGGTGATTATATGAAAACACTAACACCAATAAAGGCAATTAGAGAGAAATGCATTGACTGTTGCTGCGGGGAAAAGAAAGAAGTAAGAGAATGTATCCTTACAAAATGCCCGCTATGGCCGTATAGAATGGGGAAAAGACCTAAAGATGTATAAAGTGTCGATGCAGTAAAAATGATTCAAAAAAGTCGAGATAGCGATCACTTTTTTACGAAAGACTATCCGAATAACAACAGTAAAGTTGCCTAATGAAGGCAAAAGGCTCTGCATAAAATGCAGGGCATTACATTATGAAACTGAAAAATATGATTCAGTGCAGATGATTATCCTGAAAGGATGAGTCAGTAGAATTAGAGAAGAAAACGATTCTTTGGAGGATCAAACGAAGAATTTATATATAGAGTGAATGCGACTGAAGTAATAACAAGCATCGCGGAACTACTCCGTGTTCCACATTTCAGCCTGCAGACATTCGTGGCAAGCTGACCCTGTTCACTCCTAATAGAGTGAGCAGGGCGTTGCCCTTGCGAGCAACACATTTAGGGAGCACCCTATCAACCCCTGCAACAGTCTAGTTGTGGTTAGCAGTGTTGCATATATGGGAAAGAATCCGAAACATTAGAATTTAAAAAGACAACAGGCGAACTCAAAGAAGGGATGGTATGAACTAATTTATATGGCGGCGATTTTTCATTATTGAAGATCGCTGTTTTCTTTTTCAAATAATTCTTGCAGTCATTATTGCTTGACAATATCGAATAA